>CBFHWB010000177.1:0-8324 GCA_965659285.1 Planctomycetota bacterium
GCAGCGGCCGCGGCCGCGGGAGCCTGGATCGAGAGGGTTAGAACGCAAGCATGAAGACCCTCAGAGTGGGCCTCTCCCCCTGCCCGAACGATACGTTTATCTTTCACGCCCTTCTTGAGGGGTTCGTCGAGCTTGAAGGTTTCCGCCTCGAACCGGTTTTTGAAGATGTCGAGACCCTCAACGTTATGGCGCGAAACGGCGAGCTGGAGATCACAAAAATCTCCTTTCACGCCTACGGTCATCTTCGGGATACCTACAAGCTGCTGCAGGCGGGAGCCGCCCTCGGCCGCGGCTGCGGCCCGCTCATCGTCGTTCGCGAAGGAGATGAAAAACGCGACCTCTCCACCGCAAAGATCGCCATCCCCGGAAAGCTAACCAGCGCGAACCTGCTGCTGCGCCTCTTCGCTCCCCGGGTTCCCGCCGGCTCCCTGATCGAGATGACCTTTGACCGGATCATGGACGCCGTCAAAACAGGGGAAGTAGACGCGGGCCTGATCATTCACGAGAGCCGCTTCACCTACGGTGAGATGGGACTGCGAAAACTGGCAGACCTGGGTGACTGGTGGGAAGAGAGCCACGGTTACCCGATCCCCCTGGGCGGAATCATCGCCCGACTCGACATTGGCAGTGAGACCATAGCAGCCTTCGATGACGCCCTGTCGAGAAGCGTTCTTCATGCAAGAAACCACCCTGAGGATTCACGAGACTATGTTCGACATTACGCGCAGGAAATGGACGACGCGGTAACGGCAGCGCATATCGAACTCTATGTAAACGATTTCACCATCAAGCTGGGAAAAGAAGGCCGGGAGGCTGTCGACCATCTGCTCGAAATCGCCGAACGGGAGAACATCATCCCCGCAAGCGCCCAGCCCTGAATCTCCGCTGATCTCTCCAGTCCAGCCCCTGAGCTCCAGGCAAAAAGAGGGAGAGCCCACAAAAGCTTTCGCCCCTGGAGCTCTCCCGGAACCTTTCCCCGTTTCACCCCAGTCGGGGATCAAGGGACCCCTGATACAGCATCAGGCCCGCCGAACCTAGTCGGGCAACTGTCGGGAACGAACAGACCCTGGCTGTAGACAGCTGGCCCCTCCGAGCAGGTTCCTCCGAAGACCGCTTATTTCGAATTGAACCGATGCCTGTCCGCGCTGCGGGACGCGGAAAAAGACCCGGGCAGCGCAAGAGGATGTGTCCCGGGCCTTCCAGCCAGGCCGCGTCGGCGATCGCGGAACTGCCGGAAAGGCCGCGTCTTAATACCTGCCCCCCGGCAAAGATCATCACCACTCCCCCTCTTCTTGAGTCTGAAAAAGACCGTCTGCCCGACAACTCAATCGTAGAGGTGTGACTCCAGAGATTCCATCAACTCTCAAAAAAATACGCAAACGGGAAACTGCCGCCAGGCATCGCAACAATTGACGAAAACCGGCAATCTGCGTAGAGTGTTGCGCCGGCAGATTCAGCCGCCTACAGAAAACCGCCTGACAGGATTCAACATGCAGAAACTCTTCGTTACCGACCTCGATGTGCGCGGCAAGCGTGTCCTTGTGCGAGCCGACTTCAATGTTCCTCTCCAGGATGGAGAGATCACCGACGATCGCCGCATCAGGGAATGCCTCCCTACCATCCAATGGCTCATGGAGAACGGAGCGCGTACCATTCTCATGTCCCACCTGGGCCGCCCAGGGGGAGAACGAGTGGACGAGTACAGCCTGCAGCCGGTGGCCCAGCACCTGGGCCAGTTGCTTCGGCGTGATGTACCTCTCGCGAATGACTGCATTGGTCCGGAGGCGCAGGCAAGGCTCCAGGGTCTTGCGGATGGCGGCGTGCTGCTGCTGGAGAACCTGCGCTTTCACGCCGGGGAGACGGCCAACGAACCCGACTTCGCCGATGCGCTGGCAAGCCTGGGAGAGATCTACATAAACGATGCCTTCGGCACATCGCATCGTTCGCACGCCTCGATCACCGGGGTCGCCGAGAGAACCGACCAATGCGCCATGGGCTACCTTCTCAGGAAAGAGCTCGACCTCCTGGCCGGCGCGCTCCAGGATCCCCGCCGCCCCTTCGTCGCGGTAATGGGAGGCTCCAAGGTCTCGGGCAAGATCAAGGTCATCGAAAACCTCCTCGATAAGGTCGACCAGTTGATCGTCGGAGGAGGAATGTCCTACACGATCTTCAAGGCCATGGGCCTGGAGATCGGAAAGTCGCTACTCGAAGAGAATTCAATCGCAGACGCAGAAAGAATCCTCGCGGCAGCTGAGACTCTCGGACCCGACCGCCTGGTTCTTCCACTCGACATCCTTACGGCGGACTCCTTCGATAACGATGCCGCCACAACGGTCTGTCCGGCCGGCGAAATCCCGGCAGAGCTCGAAGGCCTCGACATCGGGCCGAGAACCATCGAGCTCTACAGCGATATCGTCAGGGAAGCGGGGACAGTCATCTGGAACGGCCCGATGGGAGTCTTCGAGATGCCGACCTTCGCGCGCGGCACCGACTCGGTCGCAACCGCCCTGGCCGAGGCGACCAGGCGCGGCGCGACGACCATTGTCGGCGGCGGCGACTCCGCCGCTGCGATCAAGGCCGCCGGCCTGAGCGATGACGTCTCCCATGTCTCTACCGGCGGAGGCGCCTCGCTTAAATTCCTCGAGGGCGGTGACCTGCCCGGGGTCACAGCACTCTGCGACAAGACCTGAGCCCCATCTCAGGAGGCGAAGGGAGTTGGATCCCAATCCCCGAAATTGTCGAGATACACCCGCAGAGCCTCGGTCTCGTCTGAACGTTCGACAAGCCAGTCGCGAACCTCATCAACGAGAGCCTGCTCACGCTCCAGCGGCAGCTCCCCGGTAAGCACCCGGGAGCGTAGAAAGACAAAATAGGTGTCGAGCACATCGTGCATGCAGTAATCGTTGATCTCGCGGAGCTTTCCCTCCGCGTAAAGGCCTGCCACCTGACCGCCGCTGGTACCCATCTTGCCGGGCTTGCCGAGCATCTTGGCAAGCAGGTTCAGACCTCCCCGAATACGCGAGGCTCCGTACTCGGTCAGCCAGTCCATGAGATCGATATGCTTGTCGGTATAGCGATACCTGTGCCCGAATCGGTCGTCGGCAAAATAGGCCGGACAGGAAATTCCAAACCGAAAAGCGTTGAGTGTCATCAGCGGAATATCAAAGCCCCTTCCGTTGAAGTCAACCAGCGCCGCGGCCCTGTAATGCTCCACACCTGCCCAGAAAAGCCTGGTCATTTCCATCGGCTCGAAGTTGGGATCATCCAGGCAGGAGATATCCAGCAATCGATAATCACTCGACACCCTCGCTACGGAGATGGCCACGGGAACCTGGAAGGCTACGGGTATAAACGCGTCCGGATCCCCCTGTTCCTCGAGATAGCGCTCGATCGCCGCCTCGCCGGCGAGTCCTTCTTCCCGGTAGAGAACACGGCCTAGGAGTTCTCCATCAACCACGGATTCGGTATCATAGACTATGTAGCGGGTTTGCTCTTCCTGTTCCATTCGCTCTCTCTTTCGTCTAAACAGAGGTTCTAACCCACCTTTAGCGGAACATACAAGCCTCGACAAGAGGCGACAAAACCCTCCTCACCAATCGGGTAAACTGGCCCTATGCCTGTTCGCAATAAAATCAGGATCTACGAGACAGCTATCTGGGGCAGCATCATCGTCTGTCTCGGCCTCTGCTCGCTTGGAGGATACCTTACCTACAAGCAATACCGCGACATGGAGGTGCTCCTTTTTGTCTCCGAGAGGAGCTATTCATCCACCCTTGCGAGCCAGTTGCGATCACATATCAGGAAACGCGAAAAAGAGGCGTTTCAATCGATCGAGGCCTTCGCTCTTGGAGATGCAAAAGATCCGCCCCCTTCTCCCGGTACTCCGGAGAGCTTCTTTGAGCTTCCCTTCCGTATCCGGACAAATGGAGAGATCGAGGGGCTCGATCATCCTGCACGCACAACTCCGTTCCCGTCCAGGGATACCGGGGTGCCGCCGGCGGAATATCGCCAGGCCGTCAGGCTCTCCCATTCCGCGGCTCCCCTCTCGCGCAAGGTCCGGGCCCTGGAAGCCGCCTCGAGCCGGCTCAGCCTTCCGGAGGCCTGGAGGATTCGAGCCCGTACCCAATTGGCGGCGCTCTATAACCGGCACGACAAGCCGGCGGCCGCCGAGACCATCTACGCTGGCCTGCTGAAGAACGCCCCAGTCTCTCTTGCCGACATCTCCTGGCCCACCCCGGCCCAACTCAGCCTGGCCATGGCAGAGACCCTGTCGACCCAGGGAAGAAAAAAAGCCGTACAGGAGGTACTGACGCGCGGACTCTCTTTCATAGATTCCGGCTCGCAAAAGAACGGGTTTGTCAGGCGGGAGTCTTACCTCCAGGGCTCCATGCAACTCCTGAAGAACCTCGGCCTCTCCCCCACCAGGGAACTCAATGAAGCCCTCCAAAAGCTTGAGATCCGTAAGCCGATTCAGCTCGCCGTAAAGCATGTGAGAGATGTCTCGCTACCCCGGGAGATGGCGGCAAGAGGCGACCTTTCCTCACCAAGGTGGTCCTGGCGCGGAATCGGAAGCAAGGTAGGCGTCGCCTGGAAGCCCACGCCCGCAGTCATCGACACTGCCGGGATCAAGGGCGCCGGAATGATCGTAGATGTTGAAAGGCTGCTCAGCGACCTGAACAGCGAATTGCTCCGCCTTGGTGAATCCGGTTCTCGCCAGGTGGTCCTGCTGAACCCGGCCCGGAAGGGCTCCATGATTACCTACGCCGGCCTTGGCGGAAACTTCGGGTTGTTTTCTATCGGCCAGACAAAAGAGGAATGGGGAAAACGACTTGGCGCCGCTCGTCGACCCTTCGCCATCGCAGGACTCCTATCCGGTATCCTCGGCCTCACCCTGGCAGCCGGACTGCTGGTCTTGCGCAAAGCCATGCGAAAAGAAATGAACCTGTCCAGGATGAAGACCGAGTTTGTCGCCAATGTGTCCCACGAACTCAAGACCCCGCTTTCCCTCATCAAACTCTGCTCGGAAACTCTGCAGTTTGACCGCGTACAGGGCGAAGAAAAGCGCCAGGAGTACTTCGAGGTCATCAACAGGGAGAGCGATCGCCTGGGCCATCTCATAGGAAACGTTCTGAACTTCTCGAGAATAGACGCCGGCAAAAAAAACTACGATCTCAAAAAGACAGACCTGGCACCGCTGCTGAACCAGACCCTCGATGCCTACTTCCTCCAGATCAAGGAGCAGAATTTCTCCTGCGCGCGAAACATTCCCGCATCGCTGCCGGCTGTGCTCGCAGATGAAGAGGCCGTTGCCCAGGCCTTCATCAACCTGCTCCAGAACGCGGTTCGTTATTCACCTGAGAAGGGCGATCTCACCGTGCGCGGCTGGAGCGATGGGAGGTTCCTGCTGGTCAGCATTGCCGACAATGGCATTGGCATAGCTGAAGAGGAGCAGCAACGTATCTGGGACGACTACTATCGCACCGCAGAGGCTCGTGCCCTGGGAACGAGAGGAAGCGGCCTGGGTCTCTCCCTCGTCAGTCATATCATGAACGCACACGGAGGCGAAACCCGCCTGACAAGCAAGCCCGGAGAGGGCAGCGAATTTACGCTGGCCTTCCCGCTGGAAACTGGAACGGAGATGGAGCCGGAAGATGACCGCTAAGATCCTGGTGATCGAAGATGAACCCGACCTGGCCATGGGCCTGAGGGACAACCTGGAATTTGAAGGCTACGAGGTGGCCATCGCCCACACTGGAGAAGATGGACTCGACCTCGCGGTGAAGGAACGACCCCACTGCATCCTGCTGGACATCATGCTGCCGGGCATGGATGGTTTCGAGACCTGCCACGCGATCAGGAAGAACAGCGTCCGCGCCCCCATCCTCATGCTCACCGCCCTCAGCACCGAGGTTGACAAGGTCAAGGGGCTCGACCTGGGAGCGGACGACTACATCACCAAGCCCTTCGATCTCAAGGAACTCATGGCGAGAATCAGGGCTGCCCTGAGACGATTCGAGCCCATCGTGCAGCCAAAGAAGAGAAAGAAGCTCACCGTTGGAAAAGCGACGATCCTTCTCGACAGATCCCTCCTGCAGATCGACGGTAAAGATGTTCCCCTCGGACACTATGAAACACAGATTCTGGAAATACTCTCAGAGGAGCCCGGGTCGGTCATCGACCGCCAGCACCTGCTCAGTGAAATATGGGGGCTCGAAAACGAGCCCCTGAACCGCAGCGTCGACAATCACATCGTCAGCCTCCGGCGCAAGATCGAGGACGACCCCAAGGTTCCCAGGCATATCATCACTGTCCATGGTTTCGGCTACAAACTGGTCAAATGAAACTCGCGCGCATACCCATCGTCTTCTTTCTCCTGCTGCCCACCGGCTCTCTGCCGGCTCTTGATGACGCAGCCGAAGCCGAGGTGCTCCTCGAGAAGGCGGCCTACCTTGAATCGATCGGGGGGAACCCGCGCGAAGCCCTTCGACTCTATCGGGGCATCCGAAAGACCGGACTGCCGGCGCAGACCATAGCCCGAGCCCTCCTCGGCGAAGCCACCTGCCTTGATGCCATGGGCCAGGACGAGCCCGCCCGGAGAAAATTCCTCGAGCTTCTCGCCCGCTACCCGGACCAGGCGGAGTTCGCCGAGGCGGCGCGCGAGTACCTCTCAAGCCGCCTCTGGGACACCCCGGCCAGCTATATGCCGGAAAAGATGCTCTTCTACGCGGAGATGGTAAAACCCGGAAACGAGATCATCCGCCTCGCAAGCTCGATCAGGGGAACTCCGTTTGAAAATCCTGTCGATTCATCAAGAACCCTTGCGGCCAACCCTGAAGCGAACGCAGCCCAGGTACCCGGCGCAGGCTCCACCCGCTGGATCTCCGCCTTCCTCAGCAAGGCCGTGTTCAGAGAGATTTCAAAAATGGGCGGTGTCGCGTTTGGAGTGCCGGCGGAGGGCAACCCGGACAACGATTACCTCGCAGTACTCTCGGCCGGGAAAAGCGACGCGCTCTCGGGCTACATTACCTCGCTGCTCTCCCTGGAAAAACCGAGAGTCGTCGGCTTCATACAAGACATGCCGCTCTACGAGGTTCAGGCGGAGGACGACCCCGTCGATAAGAACTACTTTCTCGCGGCCGGGGAAAAGGTGGTGGTCCTGGGACGCCCCCGGCAACTGGTTGAAGAGGCCGTCAAGCGCCACTCGAACCATTCGACGTCGCTGGCCACCAATTCGGAGTTCGTAAACGCCTGGTCGAAAAAAAAGGACGCTCTGATGTTTTTCTTCCTCGACGGAGGCGAGAGATTTTCAGACTCCCCCGGCTTCAAAGAAACGGCCAACGCGTTTAACCTCGGAGAAATCGGCCCGGTGTCCATGGCCATCTCGACAGACCCGGACACTGACACGCTGTATGCGACCCTGTGGACAAAGAAAAACAGTCCGCAAAAGACCGGTCTCCTTGGCCGCCTGGCTACAGGCGAAGTTGATCCGGACCTCATCAGATCGATGCCCCCGGAGTCCCTCGGCTTCTTCGCTTTAGCCTCAAAGGATCTGAAGGGAAAAATTTCTGACATCACATCCGGAATCGAGGCTCTCCCGGATTCGCAGCGTCCACCCCTGGCCAACGGCCTGCGAACCGCCCTGGAATGGTTACTCGGAAAGAAGGAGCCCTTCAGCCTGCTGGCCGGCCAGACCCGCTCTGTCGTCATCGGCTCCTACCCGAACGCCGCGCTGCTCAAGATCTCCTCATCGTTAAAAGAATTTGGAAATCTCTCGGCCCTGCAGATCTACCGCCCCCTCTATTTTGCGGCCCTCCAATTCAACGAGCCGATCGCTGGAGAGAAGATTCTTCGCAAGGCCATAGAAAAATACGCGGCCGGCCTGCCGGGAGCATCCGCGGCTCTCGAATTCCGCCAGGAGCCCCTGGGGAAACAGCCGGGCAGCCCTCCCCATCATTTCGTGCAGCCGCTGCCCGGAATACGGCCCGGCTATATCAGGATCAAGGAACAGTTCATCATCGCAATGTCCCCCGCCATCCTGAAGGCGGCCGTACGAAGCCGCAACCTGGACGACAAGAACAGGTTCCCTCTCCCCGCTGACGGGTCATCAAAAATTCTTTACCTCCGGCCAAAGCCGATCTTCAGCGCCCTGGCCCCTCTCAATAAGCAAATCCCGATTCTTGCCCTCAAGAATATGAAAGCGGCCGTACTCTCAACCAGGGAAGAAAACGATGCTCTCACCATCGACCTCACGATCTCTAACCTGCTGCCCACATTAAACGGGTTCCTCAACAACCTGGCCGAGAGCATCAATGAATCGGAAATCA
>CBFHWB010000178.1:0-8279 GCA_965659285.1 Planctomycetota bacterium
TCACCCTGATGCAGGATGCCGGGGAGGTGGAAAACGCGAAGACCGGGCACCTGAAGTGGCGCGACCTCGGCCCCAGCCTCAGCGCCGAGGAGGAGAAGGACCTCGCGGAGATCACCGCCGCCTGCCTCGAGGGCGGCCCGACCCCGCCTTCGCCGGGCGCCCTGGCCTCCGAGCTCGGCTGGAATCCCGCCAGGACCACCGATCTCTTCGATCTCCTGGATGAAGAAGGCGTCCTGCAGAAGATCGCCGACGGCATCTATTTTCATCGTGATGCGATTGAAGACATCCGGCGGATCATGAGAAAGTACCTCGAAGAAAACGAGCAGATTACCGCCGGGGGCGCGAAGGACCTGATCGGCTCAACGCGGAAATACAGCATTCCCCTGCTCGAGCAGCTCGACCGTGAAGGCTTCACCGTTCGAAAAGGCGATTACAGGGTTCTGAACACCGAAGACTGAGCAGGAAGCGAGAAAGACCGTGACATCCCTCAACAACAAGCCCGGCCTCTTCCCGGCCCTCTTCCTCGGGGCTCTGCTCGCCAGCCTCTCTGCGCTCGAAGGATCCAGGGCTGATGACTGGCCCCACTGGCTCGGACCGAAGCGCGACGGCGCCTCCGCGGAGAAGGGCTGGCTTAAAAAATGGCCGGCGGCCGGTCCCCCGCGGCTCTGGGAGCAGAACATCGGCAGCGGCTACAGCTCGATCATCATCTCCGGTGGACGGCTGATCCTCTTTCACCGCGTCGAAGACACCCTTCATGTCGATTCGCTCGAGGCCGCCACCGGCAAACGACAGTGGCGCTTCAGCTACCCCACCGACTACGAGGATCTCTACGGCTACGATTCCGGCCCGCGCTGCGCCCCCGCGGTCTACCAGGGGAGCGTCTACACGCTCGGCCCCAAGGGGGTGCTCCACTGCCTCGATCTCGGTACCGGGAAGAAACGATGGGCGGTCGACATCAGGACACGCTATTCCATCGGGCCGAACTTCTTCGGCACGGGCGCCACGCCACTGGTAACCGACGGCAAGGTCTTCTGCAATCTCGGCGGCATCCAGTTCCTCACGGGGGACAGGAAACCCGATGGCATGGCCTTCGCCTTTGACGCGAAGACAGGCAAGGAGCTCTGGAAGACCGTCAGCGACGGCGGCTCCTACGCCTCGCCCAGCCTCGCCGAGATCGACGGAGCGCGCCAGCTGTTCATCTTCCACCGCGGCGGCCTCTCCTGCTACGACCCCGCCACCGGCAAGGAGCGCTGGAAGTTCCCCTGGCACGCCCGCTTCCGCGACTCGGTCAACGGCGCCACCCCGCTGGTGGTCGGCGACAAGGTCTTCTTCTCGGCGACCTACGGCACCGGCAGTGTCTGCCTGCAGGTCAAGAAAGACTCCTACAAGACCCTGTGGAAGGATGACCTCTCCAAGCGCGGCAGGATTCTCGACATCCACTGGACGCCGCCGAACTATCTCGACGGCCACCTCTACGCCTTCAGCGGCCGCAACCCGCCCGATGCGATGTTCAAATGCGTCGAGCTCGCCACCGGCAAGGTCAAGTGGGAGTGGCGCAGCTACCTCTACCGCGGCTCGATGATCTACTCCGATGGACACTTCATCGCCATGGGAGAGTTCGGCGACCTGGCGCTCCTGGAGCTCTCGCCCGAGGGACACAAGGAGCTTACCCGCGTGCCGAAGGTTCTCTCCTCCCCCGCCTGGACAGTCCCCACCCTCAGCGGCGGGCTCCTCTACCTGCGCGACACGAAGAAGCTGATCTGTATGGACCTGCGGGTGAAGAAAAAATAGCGGCGGCAACCCCTCGATGGAGGCCACCGCCGCTGAAATCCTCGCAAGCCCTCAGGGCAGCTCGCGGACGACGACGTTTCTGATGTCGACCTCGCTGCCGGGATGGTGCTGCTGGAAGGCGAAGTGGCCCTCCTCGAAATGCTTCTTGCTGTAGCCGAAGCGGCCGCGCACGGTGACGCGTCCGTTGACCTTCAGCACGATGAAGTTATCCATAGCGATGATCTCCTGCGTACCCCACTCACCGGTGGGAATCAGCTGCTCGAAGACCTTGACGTAGGAATAGAGGCTGCCGGTTCGCACCGGGTCGCCGTGGTCGCTGTTGACCTGCGCCTCCATGCCATCGGGCCAGCGCGGCTGGCGCTTGGGGTCCTTGGCGATCTGGGCGCGGAAATACATGCCGCTGTTGGAGTTGGTGCCGACCTTGATTTCAGCCTTGTAGTGAAAGTTTTTGTAACGCTTGGGGCTGAAGAGGTGGCCCTGCTTGCCGCGGCCGGTGAGAACGCCGTCCTTCACCGCCCACTCAGCATCGTGAATTGCCTTCCAGCCGCTGAGGGTCTTGCCATCGAGCAGCGAGGTGAACTCCACCGGGCCCTTCTTCAGGCCGGGGCGTTCATCTGCTTCGTAGCCGGGGATCCCCAGGGCGTAGAGCACGCCGCCCTCGATGTGCTTCTGATAGACCGGGTTGTTCCAGACGTCATCGCGGTGCCCCAGCGAGGTGTAGAAGACCTTGCCCTTACCGAAGGCGCGGCACCAGGCGACGGCGTAGTCGCCATCCTTGCGCTTGCCCTTACCCTTCACGGACTTGGGGTTCATGCTGAGGATGACGTGGATGCGGTCGCGGTTGTAGTTCCTGAACTGGTAGATCTCGTCCTTGATCGTCCACTGGGTGTCGAGGTGGAGCGCCGAGGGGTGGCTCGGATCCTCGACGTCGATGGTGACGTCCTCGTGCCAGGGATGGCCGTCGAAGCTGCCGCCGATCATGTCCCAGTACGGCTCCCAGTCCTTGTAGGTGTCGGTGGCGCTGTGGAAGCCGGCGAAGGCATGGCCTTCCTTGACCCAGTTGATGAAATAGTCGCGGTTGGCCTCGCTGAGGCGAAACTGCTTCTTGTCGCCGGTGGTGTAGAAGGCGACGCCGTCGTACTTCTTCAGCCCCTCAGGGTTGATCTGGTCGGTGTCGTTGGTGGCGGTGACCTCGAAGTAGCCCGAGTCGAGGCCGACCTTGGTGAGCACCTTGTGAGCGGTCGGGATCGAACCGTGACGGAAGCCGGCGGAGTGGGTGACGAAGAGAATCTTCTTCGGCTGGATCTCCTCGATCCGGATGTCCTTGAAGGAAATCTCCATGGGCCCGCCGCCGTGAAGCTGCAGGGCGATCAGCCCGGAGCGGTCGATCTTGGCGTCCTTCTCGGTATAGCGCGTGGTCACGAGACCGTTGAGGCTCAGGGTGATGTCGTTGCCGATCGCCCGGATCTCGTAGCTGTTCCAGCGCTTGCCGTCGAGATGCAGGAAGCGTTTGAAGAGCTTCGCCCAGTCATTCTTCGCCGCGTGGAGCATGCCGCGGCGTTTCTCATCGTAGAGGCTGCCGTGGAAGCCATTGCCGATGTCAGCCTGGTAGCCTGAGATGACGTAATCCTCGGGCTTGCCGACCTGCTTGCTGCGAAACTGGATGCCGCTGTTACCCTTGCCGTTGAAGCGGAACTTCAGCTTCAGGATATAGTTGGCGTAGGACTTCTCGCTGACGAGGAAGGTATTGCCGCGAAGACCCTTGGGGGCGGTCGAGCCGACGATGGCGCCGTCCTTCACCGACCAGAGGTCGGCCTTGCCTTTCCAGCCATCGAGGGTCTTACCGTCAAAGAGGCTGACCTCGGCTGCCCGGGCTGAAACACAGAACAAGGAAACAAGAACTACCGCCAGGAATGAAAAAAGTCTCATCGACCTCATATCTCTACCATCTCCGCAGGGGTACACGCGTGTTGTGAAAAAATTAAAGGCCGTTCAGGGTATGCAAAGCGGCGGCGCTGGCAAAACAAAAAACGGCGGCTGAACCGGCCCGGGAGCCTTATTCAGAGATGGTGAAGTCGATCGAGAAGACGAGCTCTCCGGCCTTGCCCTCCTTGCCGTCGGGCGCGCTCTCCTCGCCGGGGTAGCTCACCGAGAGCGCCAGGGTCTCGCCCTTGAGGTAGTCCTCTCGAGCCTCGAGCGCGGCGCGCAGCTCCTCACCGCAGGCTACGCTCAGCTCGATGCGAGCCTCGTAGGCCAGCCCGCGCTCGCCGCGCAGCGAGTTGACGCAGGCGACGACCTCGCGCGCCCACCACTCCCCCACCAGCTCCTCGTCGACGGCGGTCTCAAGCACCAGCACCATGCCCTCTCCCGACCGAGCCACGTAACCCTCGCGCGGAGCGAGATCCACCTCGATCTCCTCCGGACTCAGCTCGAGCGTCTCGCCATCGACCTCGATCTCGCAGGAGCCGCGTTCCTGGAGCGAGGCGCGCAGGGCGGCGGCGTCCGCCTCGAGCAGGGCGGCCTTGAGCTTCTGCACCAGCGCCCCGATCCGCGGCCCGATGACCTTGAAGTTGGGCTTGAGCACGTACTCGACATAGGTCTCGGCCTCCTCGGTGAAGCGGATCTCCTTGACGTTGAGCTCCTCCTCCACCAGCGGCAACAGCTCCGCCAGCGGCTCGGAGCGCGACATGTCGGCGAGGACGACGACCGCCTCGCGCAGCGGCTGGCGCACCCTGAGCTTCGCCTCGACGCGCGCGGCTCGCCCGAGCGCCACCAGCTCGGTGGCGACGGCCATCTGCTTCGACAACTCCTCGTCAACCAGCGCGTCGTTGACCTCCGGGTAATCGGTCAGGTGAACACTCTCGGGTTGCGAATCCCCGAAGGGGCCTGCAACCAGGTTCTGGTAGAGCACCTCGCTGAAGAAGGGCGTGAAGGGCGCGTTCAGCCTCGACACCGTCACCAGGCACTCGTACAGCGTCCAGAAAGCGTCGAGCTTGTCGTCGGTCATCCCGGAGCCCCAGAAGCGGGCCCGGCTGCGACGCACGTACCAATTCGAGAGGTTATCGACAAAGGCGAAGAGCGCCCGGCTCGAGCTGAGCAGGTCGTAGCTGTCCATGGCATCGGTCACGAGGCGGGTGGTGAGCTGCAATTCCGACAGGATCCAGCGGTCCATGAGGCTGCGTGAGCCGACAGCGGTGTAGCCCTCGCCGCCGGCGAGGGTCGCGCCATCGGAATCGCCGGCTCCATCGTTGCCCCGGGTCGGATCGAAGTTGTCGATGTTGTCGTAGATGTTGAAGAAGCTGTAGACGTTCTGCAGGCGGATGAGGAAGTCCTTCTTCGCCTCCGCCACCCGGTCGAGCCCGTAGCGCGCGTTCGTCCAGGGGTGGCCCTGGCTCAGGAAATACCAGCGGATCGCATCGGCGCCGTGGGTGTCGAAGGCCTCGTTCGGAGATGTGTAATTCCCCAGGCGCTTGGACTCCTTCACCCCGTCCTTATCGCAGACATGCCCCAGGACGACGCAATTGCGGTAGGGATGCGGACCCTCCCGGTCGCCGTGCAGCATGGTACTCTCCGCCAGCAGCGAATAGAACCAGCCCCGGGTCTGGTCGATGGCCTCGGAGATGAAATCGGCCGGAAAGGCGCCGGAGAAATTTTCCTCCGAACCCTCGACGTGCGGATAGCCCCACTGCGCGAACGGCATGGCGCCTGAATCGTACCAGCAGTCGATCACCTCGATGACGCGCCGCATGCGTCCCTCCGGATCCTCGGACGACTGGTAGGTAATCTCATCGATATACGGCTTGTGAACCTGCAGGTGCTCTGAGATGCCGGGGTCCTCCTCGATGGCTTTCTCCCAGGCCTCGGTCCCCTCCAGGCCAGGCTTCTCCAGCAATTCAGCGTAGGAGCCGATCGCCTCGGTATGACCTGTCTTATCACAGCGCCAGACCGGCAGCGGCGTTCCCCAGAAGCGCTCGCGGGACAGCGCCCAGTCGACATTGCCCTCGAGGAACTTCCCGAAGCGCCCGTCGCGGATATGCTCCGGGTACCAGTTCACCCCGGAGTTATTCTGAACCAGCTGGTCCTTGAACCGGCTCGTGCCGATGAACCAGGCCGGGCGCGCCAGCTGGATGAGCGGATCGTCCTTGGCGCGGGGACAATAGGGATATTCGTGGCGGTAGGACTCGCGGCGGAAGAGAGCGCCGTTTTCCTTCAGGAGGGCGATGATCTCGCGATCGGCATCCTTGCAGAACTTGCCGGCGAGCTCTCCGGTCTCCGCGGTCATGCGGCCCTGCTCATCCACCAGCTGCAGGTAGCCGAGCTCCTGCTCCCTGGCGATGCGGTAGTCATCTTCGCCGAAGGCCGGGGCGATATGAACGATCCCGGTTCCCGAGCCGTGCTCCTGGGCCGCGTCGATCACGACGAAATCAGCCGCGACGATCTCGAAGGCCTTGCCGCCCTCGGGCTCCTTGAAATCAAGCAACTGCCGGTAGCGCCGCCCGACGAGCTCCGAGCCGGGGAAGGGATCGGAGAATACCGGTTCAGGAGCCGGGGCTTCCTCCTCCTCCCCCTTCTTCTTCGCCGGCGGCGCGAAGAGCTTCGGCGCGAGGTCAGCGGCGACAACCAGTCGCTCGCTCGATCCGTCTTCACGCGCCGTGGTCACCTCGACATACTGCCCTCCCTCGGCCACCGCCAGGACAACGTTCGAGGGCAGGGTCCAGGGGGTCGTCGTCCAGGCCAGGTAGCTGAGGTCCGGGTCTTCGGCGTCGCGAAAGCGAACGAAAACGCTCGGGTCCTCCACATCGCGGTAGCCCTCGCCGACCTCGGCGGCCGACAGCGCCGTCCCGCCCTGGGGCCACCACCACACGACCTTGCGGTCCTCGTAGAGCAGCCCCTTGTCAAAGAGCTCCTTGAGAGACCACCAGACGCTCTCGACGTAGCTCTTGTGGAAGGTCACGTAGGCCTCGGAGAGATCGACCCAGAAGCCGATGCGCTCGGTCAGCTCCTCCCATTCCTTCGTGTAGACGAAGACCGAGTCGACGCACTTGCGGATGAACTTCTCGACCCCGTACTCGAGGATGCCCTCCTTGCCGGAGATCTCGAGCGCCTTCTCCACCTCGATCTCGACCGGCAGCCCGTGGGTGTCCCAGCCCGCCTTGCGCGGTACCCGGAAGCCGCGCATGGTCTTGTAACGCGGGAAGACGTCCTTGATGACCCGGGTCAGGACGTGCCCGTTGTGCGGCATGCCGTTGGCCGTAGGCGGCCCCTCGTAAAAAACGAAGGTCGGCGAGCCGGCGCGCTGCTCGAGGCTCCTGGCGAAAACCTCCCGCTCTTTCCAGAAGGAGACGATGTTCGCCTCCTCGGCGGGAAAGTCATAACGTTCGGGTACTGCTTTGAAGACTGACATACTGGCTGATAGGCTATTAAGACCTTGTCTTCCAACGGAGGTTGAGAGTATATCGACCTGTCCGGATTTGGTGGAGAAAGAATCAGGATTTAAGCATTTACCGTTTAAAGGAAAATACAGCATGAAAACCTCCCAGCCCCGCTATACGACCTGCCCAGGCAGCTTGCCGGTGGAGAGAACCGCCGCGAAAGCGCTCTTCACCCTGCTCCTGGCCGCGGCCCTCCCCCTCCTTTGCTCCGGCTGCCTCGTCATTCCGCTCACCGGCCTGGTGGGTGAGACGGACTACAGCGAGCAGGTTATCGAAAAGGGAGATGGCCTCTTCGCAGGCAAGCTGGCCGTCATCGAGCTCAGCGGCGTGCTCTCCTCCGAGGCCGGGGGCTTCTTATTCACCAGCACCGACAACAGCGTCTCGGGCCTCAGAGCCCAGTTGGACCTGGCCGCGGCGGACAGCGGGGTGCTGGGGGTTCTGCTCAAGATCTCGAGCCCGGGCGGCGAGGTGACAGCCTGCGACAACCTCTACCACGAGATAAAAAAATTCAGGGCCGAGACCGGCAAGCCGGTTGTGGCCTACATCGAGAACGTCGGCGCCTCGGGCGGCCTCTACGCGGCGATGGGCGCTGACGCTGTCATGAGTCATCCGACGGCCATCGTGGGAAGTATCGGGGTCATCATGCAGAGCATGGACCTGAGCCGGGCGATCGCGGCCTTCGGAGTCGAGATGGACCCGATCAAGTCCGGAAAGATGAAGGATCTCAACTCCCCCTGGAGGTCGATCACGAAGGATGAACGCCAGGTGCTCCAGAAGCTGGTCGACGATATGTTCCAGCGGTTTGTCGATGTCGTCGACTCCGGTCGTGAAAAGCTCGACCGGGAAAAGGTGCTGGCTCTTGCCGATGGCCGCGTCTTCTCAGGTGTCGAGGCCGCCAGGGCGGGCCTGGTGGACAAGACGGGCTACATCGAGGACGCCGTCAGCGAGCTCACCTCCCGACTCGACGGCGCTCAGCGCAAGCCGGCGCTCATCCGCTATACCAGGAGCGCGGGCAAGGGGGCCACTATCTATACCCGGGGAGGAGCGAAGACGGCG
>CBFHWB010000179.1:0-3717 GCA_965659285.1 Planctomycetota bacterium
CAACTCCTGGCGCGGCTCCAGGGAATCATCCAGGCCTTCGATACTGAAGACCTCGGTCCCATCGAGACCCAGCGAAACGGCTCCCTCTCCGGGCTTGAACTCCAGCGGCAGCACCCCCATCCCGATGAGGTTGCTGCGATGGATCCGCTCGTAGCTCTCGGCTATAACGGCTCTCACTCCCAGCAGATAGGTTCCCTTGGCCGCCCAGTCACGTGAGCTGCCGGTGCCGTATTCCTTGGCAGCCAGGACGACCAGCGGCGTTCCCTCCTCGCGATAACGAGCGGCCGCATCGAAAATCGAGAGCTGTTCGCCGCTTGGATGATGCACCGTAACGCCGCCTTCTACCCCGGGAACCAGCAGGTTGCGCAACCGGATGTTGCCGAAGGTTCCGCGAATCATCACCTCGTGGTTGCCGCGACGGGAGCCGAAGGAGTTGAAATCCTTGCGCTCGATTCCAAGGCTCTCGAGATAACCCTCCGCCGGACTGTCCTCGGGTATCGCGCCGGCGGGAGAGATGTGATCAGTGGTGACGGAATCCCCCAGCAGGGCAAGCGCCCTCGCATCTGTGATCGCGCCGATGGCCGGAACCTCGGGGGTGAGCTCGGTAAAAAAGCTGGGCTCTCGAATGTAGCTCGATTCGGAATTCCATTCGTAGATTTCCCCGCCGGAGACGGGGATCGCGTTCCACTCCTCGTTACCATCGAAGACGTTGCCGTACTCCTGCTCGAAAAGATCGGGGGTAAGCGCCGTCTTCAGGACATCTCGGATCTCTTCCTGCTTCGGCCAGATGTCGCGCAGGTAGACGGGCTGCCCATCAGTGTCCTCGCCAAGGGGCTCCTGGGCGAGATCAATATCCATAGTACCGGCGATCGCGTAGGCGACCACCAGCGGCGGCGAGGCGAGGTAGTTGGTGCGCGTCAGCGGATTCACCCGGCCCTCAAAATTCCTATTGCCCGACAGCACCGCCGCGGCAACGAGATCGTTCTCCTCGATCGCCGCGGTCACGGCCTCTGGAAGGGGACCACTGTTACCGATGCAGGTGGTACAGCCGTAACCGACGATATCGAAGCCAAGATCGCCGAGAGAGCCGGTCAGGCCGGCTGCATCCAGGTAGCGGCTGACCACCCGCGAACCGGGCGCCATGCTCGTCTTGACGTAGGAAGGAACCTTCAGACCCTTCGCCAGCGCGTTGCGGGCCAGGAGGCCGGCGCCGAGCATCACCGAGGGATTGGAGGTGTTGGTGCAGCTGGTGATAGCGGCAATCACCACCGAGCCATGCCCCATACTGGACCCGGCGCCATTTACATCCACATCGATATTCAGCGCGTCACCATTGCTCTCGATCCCATAGCTTTCAGAGAGAACCGAACGGAAGCTCCCCTTGCTCTGTGAGAGAAGGATCCGGTCCTGCGGTCGTTTCGGTCCGGCGATGCAGGGCTCCACCACCGACATGTCAAGATCCAGCAGGTCGCTGTACTCGGGATCGGCGGAATCATCATCCCTGAACAGACCCTGCTCCTTGGAGTAGCGCTCAACGAGATCGACCAGGTGGGCTGGACGGCCGGTGCCGCGCAGGTAATTGAGTGTCTCGTCATCAACAGGAAAGAAACCCATGGTGGCGCCGTACTCCGGAGCCATGTTGGCGAGGGTCGCCCGGTCGGCAAGGCTGAGCTTCGAGAGCCCCGGCCCGCAGAACTCGACAAATTTCGCCACCACGCCGTGGTTGCGGAGCATCTCGGTAACCGTGAGAACCAGGTCCGTGGCGGTCGCCCCCTCGGGCAGCTCGCCGGTGAGCTTGAAGCCCACCACCTCAGGGGGAAGCATGTAGATCGGCTGGCCGAGCATGGCGGCCTCGGCCTCTATTCCGCCCACACCCCATCCAAGTACGCCGAGGCCATTGATCATCGTCGTATGCGAATCGGTCCCGACTACGCTATCCGGCAGCGCGATGGTGGAGCCATCAACCTGACGCAAGGCCACGACACTGGCCAGGTACTCCAGGTTCACCTGGTGAACAATTCCGGTCGATGGCGGAACCACCCGGAAATTATCGAAGGCGTCCGCTCCCCATCGCAGGAATTCGTAGCGCTCTCCATTGCGCTCGAATTCACGCTCGGCGTTGATCAGGAGAGAGGCCAGGGATCCGTATTCATCTACCTGCACCGAGTGATCGATGACCAGGTCGACCGGAATCAACGGATTGATCTTCTTCGGATCACCGCCCAGCCTGGCTGTGGCGCTTCGCAAGGCGGCCAGGTCTACGACTGCCGGCACTCCGGTGAAATCCTGCATGACAACGCGGGCGGGCTTGAAGGGAACCTCCCCGCTGCCGGGGTCGCTCCCGCTCCAGGCCGCCAGGCTCAACACATCCTCCTGGCGCACCTGGAAGCCATCGCATTGACGCAGGGCGGCCTCCAGGAGAACCTTGATTGAGTAGGGGAGACGGGAAATCGCCCCGGCACCCTGTTCCTCCAGCCTGGCCAGGTTAAACCAGCCCACCTTACCCGCGGCCGTGTCCATCTCGGCAAAGGTGCCGAGGGCATCGTTCAAATTCGACATTACCATAATCCTTGCATTGTCCGAGCCGGCCCGGCCTTAAAAGCCTACCCGCTCACCTTCGGTCCTGATGGCATCGATACAAAACTGGATGTGCTCGGTGGTATCGACCCCGAGCTCCTCGATGCCTTGCGAGATATCCTCGCGGCTGACCGCCGCCGCGAAGCGCTTGTCTTTCAATTTTTTCTTTACAGACTTCGGCTTGAGATCCGAGATTCCATTCGGACGAACCTTGGCACAGGCCACGATAAACCCCGCCAATTCGTCTACAGCGAACAAGGCCTTCGCCATCGCTGTCTCACGGGGAGTACCGCTGTATTCGGCGTGACCAAGTATAGCGGAAAGAATCTCCTCGTCGACTCCAAGACCACGCAGATGCTCGACCCCGACAAAGGGATGTTCGGCCTCGGTAGGATGTTTTTCATAATCAAAATCATGCAGAAGCCCGGCGATGAACCAACTCTCAGCCTCAGCCGGCTGCAAGCGTCCCCCGTAGGCCCGCATGCAGGCCGCCACGGCCTCCATGTGACCGCGCAGGGCGGGACTCTCGGTCCACTCCATCATCAACACTCGCGCCTCATCTGCATTCATGGGCAATAATATAGCCAGTCTGCGGGCCCGGGAAAAGGACCAGTCCGCTCGAGTCGAGGAGAGCGGCCTGTTTTCGTCGGCGGGAAACGAACCTTTCAGGTATCCTGAGCCGGGATGTTCGACAATAGCGAAACCGGCAATAAGAGGCTCTCTTTCATCCTCGCCCTGGTCTTTGTCTTCGCCATGATCATGGGGCCCGGCCCCGGAGTCTACCTGGTCAATCCGGGCCCTGATCACGATGGCCCGGCGCCGACCCTTCTCGGACTGCCGATCGTCTACGCCTGGGCTGTCCTGTGGTTCGGCGTACAGGCGGCTGTCCTGGTGACCGCCTACCTGACAATCTGGTCGCGGGACGAGCAGAAATCATGAGCTTTCACGGCATGACTCCTCCAGGCCGGCTCGCGGCCATCGACCCCGGCGCCTTCCAGGACGCGGCGCTCATCATGCTCTGCATCTATCTCTGCCTGCTCCTGGCCCTGGGCGCGCTGGGCTTTATAAAAAGCCGCAATACGGAGGAAGACTATTATCTCGCAGGCCGAAACCAGGGCTGGATCGTCTCCGCCCTGACCA
>CBFHWB010000179.1:3727-8228 GCA_965659285.1 Planctomycetota bacterium
CCTTCCTCGGCCAGCCCGGCCTGGTCTACAAGGAGGGAGCCGCTTTCGCCCTCTTCGCTCTCAACGTTCCCGTAGCCGCCCTGGTCGTCTATCTCGTCGGGCGCAAGGTGTCCGCCGCAGGGCGGCTCCAGGGGTACGTCACCCCCGCCGACATGATCTGCGGTCACTACGGAAATTCAGCGTTTCTGCGGCTCCTGGTCGCCCTGGTTGGTTTTCTCTATGCGGTTCCGTACGTGGTCATCCAGCTCGATGCCGGGGGGCTCGTGTCGAGGACGACCTTTCCGGACTCCGAGAACTCCTTTCTCTACGGCACCTACGCCCTCGCCGGGGTCACGGTGATCTATATCATGATCGGCGGCATGCGCAGCGTCGCCTGGACCGATGTCATCCAGGGCATCCTCCTCATCGGCGGCATGTTGCTGGCGGGCATCGCGGCCATCGCGGCCCTGGGGGGAATCACCGAATTCCTCGAAAAGATCAACAAGCTGCCCACAGAGATGCTCTCGCTGCCGGGCCGAAGCGGCGGCTGGCCGGCGACCAAGATGATGACCGTCTGCTTCTTCGCCGCGGTCGGATCGATGATCCAGCCGGCCCAGTGGATGCGCTACTACGCCGCCCGCTCGAGACAGGATCTCAGGCGAAGCGCCCTCCTGCTCGGGATCGTGCTCGCGGGCTGCTCTCTGTTCGGCGTCATGCTGATCGGGATGGGGGGCGAGGTGCTTTACCCGGCTGTCACCGAGAACGGCGTCCTCGCGCCCAACCCGGCCGTCGGAAACTCTTTCGACCAGATCCTTGTGGTCGTGCTCAAGAACCAGGTTCCGGAGGTGCTCGGAGGCGGGATCGGCCTCCTCCTCGCCGCCCTGGTCTGCGTGGCCATCATGGCCGCCTCGATGAGTACCGCCGATTCGAATCTCCATGCCATGAGCGCGGTCTTCACCCGCGACATCTACGGCAAGCTGGTGAGGCCATCCTCCTCGGACACGGAGAGAACCTGGGTGGGACGTTTCGTCATCCTCGCGGCGACCGGGGTTGCCGTCATCCTCATCCGGTTCAAGGAGAACAATCCCGACTTTGAGCCGATCAAGCTGATCGCGGAGATGGGCCTGCTCGCGATCGCCTTCTCAACCCAGTTGCTGCCCATCACCATCGACATGCTCTTCCTGCGGCGAGGCAACCTCGCCGGAGCTGTCAGCGGGCTCCTCGCAGGGCTGGGGACCGTTTTCTTTTTCACCCCGTTTTTCTCAATGGCGGTCCGGGGATCCGACAGCGGCGATGCGGCCATCTCTTTTATCAACGACATCAACCGAAGCATCGACACTGGAGCTTTCGCCCTGGTCGCTAACATAAGTGCCTTCGCCCTCGTCAGCCGTTTCACCGATGGCTCAAAGCGAGAAAACCCGGCATGAGCGGAAGAAGCGCCCAGGAATGGCTGGATGCCTATGGTGAAAGCCACCAGGACGGCTTGAACAAGCTCATTCACTGGCTCTGCGTACCGGCGATCATGTTCAGTCTCGTGGGCCTGCTGGTTTGCATCCCCTCGGGTTTTCTCTCGGCCCCGCTGCCTCCCTCCCTGGCCCCGTGGGGCAATTGGGCGACCCTCTTCATCCTGGCCTCCCTGCTCTTCTACCTCAGGCTCTCGCTGCCGCTGGCGATGGGTTTCATCCCGGTCGGCAGCGCTCTGCTGTGGGGCAACGTGGCGCTCAAGCTCGCCGAGGCGGACGGCAGTCCGCCGCTGTTTTATATTTCCATGGCAATCTTCGTGCTGGCCTGGATTGGCCAATTCATCGGCCACAAGATTGAAGGAGAAAAACCTTCTTTCTTCGAGGATCTCCAGTTCCTGCTCATCGGACCGGCCTGGCTGCTGGGAGCGATCTACCAGAAACTCGGCATCCGCTACTGAAGACTGCTCAGCCCTCCGCGGCCCCGGGGCTCAGCCGCAGGGTATCTACCGCGGCCGCATCGACCGCCTCGTCGGACCAGGCAATCGGAAAACCCTCGCCGCGCAGCCAGCAGGGAAGCTGGTCATCGTAATGCCGTGACAGCGGATTCCCGGACTGGCCGCCGGGCAATACAAAACGAGAGTTGTCCCACTCACCTACATCGACGATGAATCGAAGCGAGGGAATGAAGCGTGGAGGCGCATCCGGATGGAGAGGATCCACCGCGGCCTGCAGCACAGTGTTAGTGTCGCCGCCAAGGGGATAGGGACCTCGGTTGAATATCGGCGCGAGGAGCTTCTTCTCGCCCACCGGGTGAGGCAGGACGAGCGCGTGCAGCCGTCCCCACGACCAGCCAGCGGGGTCGGCTCCACAGCGCTCCTCAATCTCATCCAGGGCCTCGAGGGCGGCGGCGGCGATCTCCTCATCCCAGGAGCCTTTGAACCATCCCGGCGGTCGTTGACGCAGCAGTTCGATGAGGTGCGAGACCCTGCGAACCACCATCACCCCGTTGGGAGAAATTCCCGTAAATCCCCTCCCCAGGACGAAGTCCGCCGAGCGGGGCGCCCGGGCCCGCGCCACACGGCGACAGAGCGCCGCGAGCAGGAACTCGTAAACCGCGGCCGCGGCTGAATCAGCCGCCACCCGTCCATCCCATCCTCGAAGCAATCGGGCCGCGACCTCCAGGCGGGAATCACCTTCCAGGGCCGCGAGAAGATGCTCCCTCAACTCGCGCCAGGGAAGAGACTCGACATCACCCTGGAGAACACCTGTCGAGGCCAGGTCCCAGTCACTGCGCGAAGCAAGAACCTCTCGAATCCGGAGGAAGCGGTAGGAATCAATAAAATCAACGCCCAGGAACGCGCCGCCGGATACAGACCTGGGAGGATTGTTGGCAGTGGCTATGAAACCCTCGCTGGGATCATCAAGGAAGGGCATGTCCTCGTATGGAACCCGGCCCTCCTTCCAGCCGGCCCCCTGCGACCAGGCCGGCAGGGGGAAGGAGCCGTTGCCGGTTCCGCGCCTGGGGGCATCTCCCGCCAGTTGCCAGCCGATCGAGCCGCTGGAGTCTCCCCAGACAACGTTGAGAGAGAGCGCCGGCCAGTTACGAAAGCTGTGGCGAAATTCTGAGAAGGTCTTCGCCTTGTGAACCAGGAGAGTTCCCCCGATCGGCGCCGGATCAAGCCAGACCGCGCGCAGAGAGATCGCGCGGCTCTCCCCCTCGACAGCAGGAGAAATAAGCGGCCCCCTTGGGGTCACCAGGACCTTCTCCTCGATGGCCTTGCCTCCCTTGACCTCGATGATTTCCTCACGAATCTCGCAGGGCTCAAACCCGTCGGCGGAACGAACACTGGCTCCGTCCGGTCCGAGCTCCTCGATGAAAAGATCGGTGTTATCGATCAGCCCGGCCGTAACCCCCCAGGCTCCGTGGCCATTGTGTCCGACGCTGACTCCGGGCGTGCCGACCAGGGAGGCGCCTGCCACGGACCACTCCGGAGTCCTGATATGAAGCAGGTACCAGGGAGCCGGGAGGGAGGGAGGGAGGTGCGGATCGTTGGCCAGGATCGGCCGACCGCTTGCCGTCCTTGAGCCGGACAGAACCCAGTTATTCGAGGCTCCTCCGGGAGAAGCGTAATTCGAGAAAATATCGAGATCCTCCTCCAGTCTCTCCAGGGCCGGACCGATGCTCTCACTCGGCGAAACCGTTGAGCTTTGCGCCTCTGAGCCGACAAGAGGATCGAGGGCCAGCAGAGCCTCCATTCCATCGAGATCCGCGATGCGAAGCCTTGCAAGCTCCTGGTCCCAATTTGCCGCAAGAAGAAACGAAAGCAGCGACAGGATCGCGCTGGTGTCGAGGGACGTGAACTCGGTAGGCTTCGCGCCCAGCAGGGTGAACTCGTGCGCCTTCCTGGCCCCGCCCGCGACGCGCCCGCAGTTGACTCCCCGGGCAAAGGCCTCGACCGGCTCGAGGAAAGACTCCTCCTGACACTCGAGGCGTCTGCGGGCCGCTTCGTAGAAACCGATCCGGCGGCAAAGCCGGTCCACGGGCAAAGCCTCGGCCCCGACCAACGCGGCCAGGGTGCCGCGGCCGAGGCGCTGCAGCGTCTCGAGTTGGAAGGACCTGTCCTGGCCCTGACAAAAGCCCGCTGCGAACCATGCATCGACATCGTTGGCGGCCCGAATATGCGGAACTCCCCAGCGATCACGGATGATCTCGACCTCTTCGACCAGGCCATCCAGGCAAAGCCGTCCCTCCGTCTGAGGCAATCTCCTGCCCAACGCCAGCCGGAAAAGCGTTCGCAAGAGACTCATCGATCGTCCTCTCGGCTCAATATTGGAGCATCGGAATCAGCCGCGCGGCTGTAAAGCATTGGGGGAAATCCTCTCTGGAAACCGACCCATTTAACCACAAAGCCTGGCCCTCGCGGCAGCCCGAACAACCACGAAGAGCCTAGGCCGGGTTTTCGGAAAAATATCGCTCAAGAATCTGCCCGGGATCCTTCCAGCCGGTCTCGTCCTGGAGCTCCCGGCAACGCTCGAGAACCTCGCCAAAACCGGGACCG
>CBFHWB010000180.1:0-8219 GCA_965659285.1 Planctomycetota bacterium
GAAATAGGTGGCTGTCAAAAGCCAGGTGGCGGCGGCCAGGAGCGCCCCCATCATGCCGTAGATGTAAGATTCGCTCCACCATCCATCGCTTCCAGTTGTTCAAGGGGGAGTATCCCTTTGCGTACGGTCTCGCTGACGTGGGAACCGACGAGAAATGCGCCGGCGAATTCAAAGATGGCCGCGACGATGATTGCGTTTCTGAGGGTCAGGGCGCCGGAGCCTACCGAGGTACCCATGGCATTGGCGACATCGTTGGCGCCGATACTCCAGGCCATATAGAACCCGCCGCCGAGGGCGATGACATAGATCCAGAATATCTGGGTTTCGCTGAAGAAACCGCCTGACTGGCCAAGAAATACAGAGAGTGTGTCTAACATTTGAATTACTTGCTTAAGAGGGGGTTGAGGTTACTTGGCGATCATTAACCGGAGACGGTTGGCCATTCGTTCAGCGGAATCTGCCAGGTCTCCAAGCTTGTTGATGACACGTGACCACATGATGACGTCCAGGACTTCGACCTCTTTCTCGAGGTCGAAAAGCATCTTGGCGGCAGCACGTTCGGTGCCATCGGCGACAGTCTCATCCGCGTTGATCTGCTCGATCATGGCGAGCACCTTCTTTGCCTCCTGACCGCCGAAAGAGGTCTCCACCAGCTCGTCAAATTCCTGGACCATGTCTGCGGCCTGGCAGCAGACCTTGGTCACCTCGTCGATGAGGTTGTTGAGAGGTTCCTTTATGCCGGTGGGCAGCTTCAGCGGCCGCAGGGTCAGCAGGATGGCGATATCCTGGATCGTGTCGGGCAGCTCTTCCTGGATGTCCAGGATCTCGAGGAGATCGCGGCGGTCGATCGGCAGGAAGATGCTCTTGGGGAGGTGGCTCCTGATGTCATTCTTGATGACATCGGCTTCCGATTCGAGGTCGGAGATCTCTTTGAAGAGCGTGTCGAATTTCTCCGTCTCTCCATCAATGATGGAATTGATGAGGGGCTTGATTCGTTCGACACAGGCACGGGATTTTTCCATGTGTGCCTGGATCGGTTTGAAGGGACTGCGCCCAAAGAGCGCGATGAGTGCTTTCACAATATATCCTCGTTAACGGGTTGGTAAGACTCAGCAGACCATACTTCATAGTAAGGAAAGAATATTAGGTAAGAATAAATGCATTGTGAAGATATCGTTAACATCTGGTAATCCACTGTAAGGCCTGGAGAGGCTGAAGAGGTGTCGTGGTATTCTGACGCCGGGATAGCGTGTACACGTCGGCTGGTCGAAGAACGAGTCTTCATACTCCCGGCGCCCAGGCTCAGTATGGAAAACGCAGGACGGTGTTCTGATGGAAACGGACGGTAGCCAATACAGTTCATGCAAGGGCCAGCTCCTGGTCTCTGAACCGAGCCTGGCGGATCCGAATTTTCGCTGCACGGTGGTCCTGGTGACCGAGCACGATGAGAAGGGAGCCTTTGGACTTATTGTGAACCGGCCGGGCGGTCAGACGGTCGCCGATCTCTGGAGCGGTCTCACCGGCGAACCCTGCGGCAGTGAGGCGCCTGTGTTCATCGGCGGACCGGTGGAGCAGGCCGCGGTCTTTATTCTTCACAATCGCGTCGACCTCAGCGATGGCGGCGAGGTGGTGATCGATGGTCTTTACATGGGCAGCAGCCTGGAGCTTCTCCAGGTGCTCATCGAGGATGAGGGTTCCGCCATCTGGGCTGACCAGCAGGTCTACCGTGTCTTCTGCGGCTATTCAGGCTGGGGCGGAGGCCAGCTTGAAGGCGAGCTCGCCGCCGGCGGCTGGGTGGTTCAGCCGGCCAAGGCTGAGTACATCTTCGAGACGAAATCCCCAGAGCTCTGGAAAAACTCCATGGACCGCCAGGGCGGCATCTACCGCTTCTTCTCAGGCATGCCGACGGATCCCGACGTTAACTAATTTTCGGCCTTGCCGGTCTCCGCAGCGGCGGCCTCATCTTCGGCCGCTTCGTTTCCACGTTTCGGAACAGCCGGCAGGCCGAGCGCCATGAGGATCGGGATCAGCACGAGAGCCGTGGCTCCATAGTAGGGCGATACCGAGCCAAGCTTCCAATAGGCTGCGCAGGCGATGATCGGCCCCACTGCGCGCGACAGGGCGCCAAGAGAGCGGAAGGTGCCGAGCACCTCGCCCTGCCGGTCGGCGGGGGTGTAGAGGGATGCCAGCGCCGTCAGGCAGGGAGTGGCCAGCGCGCTGCCGACCGCCAGGAAGGCGAGTCCCAGGTAGAAGAGGCCGACGGAGTCCGCCGTGCCGGTTACCAGCAGGCCCGGAACCAGCAGGATGAGTCCGTAGAGCGTGACCTTCTTCTCTCCCATCTTCGGGGCCATGCGGCGCACGATGCCTCCCTGCACCAGGGCGATGATCAGGCCGACAAAGATGAAGATCCACATCATGTCGCGGCTCTTGTAGTCAAACCGGTCATTGGCGACAAAGGTCAGGGTGAACTCCATTCCGGCGAAGGCGACCAGGAAGAGAAAATAGACCAGGTTGGTTCGGGTTACCCCGGGGATGTCGAATCCGCGGAAGAGTTTGAGCGGGCTGATCGGCCGGCCGGCACGGTGCGCCTGGCCTCGCGCCTCTTCCGGAAGGCTCTCCTTGAAGCTTTTTCGCACCCAGGAGAGGTTCCAGAGGGACAGCAGGAAGGCGCCGGTGGCCGCCGCGGAGAAGGGGTTGAGTCCCGGCAGGCCCCAGCCCTGCATATCGATTCCGGCCAGCAGGGCGCCGATGGCCGGGCCGAGGATAAAGCCGAGCCCGAAGGCCATGCCGATCATGCCCATTCCCTTGGCACGGTTCTTTTCATCGGTCGAGTCGGCCATGGCGGCGGTGGCGACCGAGATGTTGCCGCCCATGACGCCGCCGAGCACCCGCGAGATGATCAGCAGCAGGAAGGATCCGCTGAAGATCCATACGAGGTAGCTGACGCACAGTCCACCGATGGTCCACATCAGCACCGGGCGGCGCCCGACCCGGTCGGAGAGCCTTCCCCACATGGGGGCGAAGAGGAATTGCAGGATCGAGTAGAGAGAGCCGAGGATTCCGCCAAAGAGCACCCTGGTATAGAGCTCCCGTTTTTCTCCCTGTTCGCCCGAAAGCTCGGCGAGCTGGGCTATCAGGCCGGCGAAAAAACTGTCTTTCTCGCCGTAGTACTCCAGCATGTCTGGAAAGAGCGGGAAGATGATCGAGAATCCCACCAGGTCGACAAAGACCGTCAGGAAGAGGACTCCGATGGGCGATTTTTTACGTTCGTCGTTCATGGCGGCTCCGGCTTCTGTTGCTATTCGAGCGGTTTCAGCTCGATGATTTTCTTCTCGGGATCGATGCGGGAGATCGAGGTGCGGATGACGTCTCCCTTGAGAGGAGGGTTCTTCATCTCGAGCAGGCACGCCCGCGGGATGATGCCCTCGACACCTTCCTCTATCGCGACGTGAACGCCATCGGCTGTTTTTCCCGAGACCCAACCGGTAAACTCCTCGCCAACCTCGTAGTTCGCGGCCGAGGCGCTCCAATCGAGGACCGAGCCCCGGCGCAGGTCCAGGCTGACTCGTTCGCGCTCTGCGTCAACGCGCTGGATTTCGACCTCGACCTCGGCGCCCACTGCGAGCTCCGCGCTCTGCCCGGTCTCCTTGCTCCAGGTGTGGAGCTTGCTCTGGTGGATCAGACCCTCGACGCCGCCGAGATCAACGAAGGCTCCATGGTTGTTGGTCTTGACAACGGTTCCCTTGAGGAGCTCTCCCTCGGACAGTCTTGCCAGGGCGTTGCCCTTCAGCTCGACAGCCTGCTTCTCGAGCACGGCCCGGCGGCTTACCACCAGGTTCTGATCTTCCCTGTCGACCTGGGTTACCTCGACGCGGAATTTCTTTCCAACGAAGGGAGTCGCATCCTCGATCCGTTTGATGTCAATCTGGGAGATGGGCATGAAGGCTCTCACTCCCTTGATATCGAGGTCGAGTCCGCCCTTGTTCGTTCCCGTGACCAGGGCCTCGAGCAGCGAGCCCGGGCGGAGATCTTCCCAGAAGACTTCTTTACGGGCCTTGCCGACCGACAGGAGGACCATGTCACGGGCGCCATCATAGCGAATGACGCTCGCCTTGATCCTGGTGCCGAGGAGCGGCAGCTCCTCGTCCTCTTCGAACTCGTCCTCTTCGATGAGGCCGTGGTGCTTGCCGTCGAGCTCGAGGAGAACCTCGCCGGCCCGGATATCGATGACGTTTCCCTCGAGGCGGTCGCCGGGCTCGAGCTTGTCCACATCAATGGTTTTTCCGGGAGATGGCGCCGAGGCTCCGCCCATCAGAGCCTCGAGGTCGGCATCGCTCATGCCGATGTCATCCTGGCTGTCATCCATCTCATCGGGGAACTGACGACTTTTTGCTGCCATTACGATTCCTGCTGCTTGGTTTTCAGGGGATCTTCGACCGACCAATGATCTTACGCCCGGGCGATGCAAGGTCAAGCATCAGCCCTTTTTCCTTTCGGCGGCCGGGCATCCGCCAATGCTGAAGCCTTACCGCAGCCACGGCTTCCAGGGCCCAGGGCCAAACCCGGGCTGAGACACCTCCAGCTTATCCTGCGGGCGCCAGGCAGGTGTTCGGCGCGCCAGGCGTCGGGGCGGTCACGTTCCAGCCTGTTGAATCAAGGCGAGTCTCGCCGCAGCGCTGGATCGACTCGGTGTCCTTGTTGCGGTTGGCGTTCTCATCAAGCTGAGAGCCGAGGGCGTTTCCGGCGCCGAACAAGCCATCGATCAGTCCCGCATCGGCGCCATCGCTGGTTCCGTAAACGACCGCATCGATGAGTCCCTCAGCGCTCACGCCCGCGCCTCCGGGGAAATCCGCGCCATCTCCCTGGTGGAGGCCGACACCATCCGCGCCGTTCTGGAGCTGGTTGCTGGCGCCGCCCCAGGTGACCTGGGGGTCCGGCGCGAAACCGGAGGGGCCCACGAGGAGCAGCCCCTCGTCGTTGGTGACGCCGGCGAGCTGCCGCCTGTCATAGACCCGGTCGCCGTTTCCGTTGTAGAGAACCAGCACGTAGCCTGAGAGATCAACCCCGGCGATACCGGCGGAGATCTCTACGAATTCTCCGGTGTCGGTGGAGGTCTGGTCGCAGTCCACCTCGTTGATGACGAGATGGATCACGGTCAGGTCGAAGGCCGCCTCGGCGCCTGACTCCGACGCTACGATGAGCTCGGTTGAACCAGTGGGTGTCGAGTCAAGGACGGAGGCGATCGTGAGTTGGCTGTCGGAGTCGGCGGTGAAGCCCTGCGGTTCGCCGCCGATGGTTACCTCGGAGGCGCTCGAGAGCTGGTTGCCGGTGATCTGGAGGCTCGCGCCGTGGGCGATCACGAGGTAGTCCACCGAGCTGATGGAGAAGCCGGAGCCCATGGAGGTGAAGCTCGCCGAGTTAGCACCGGGGTCCACCCCTGCGCCGAGCAGGCTGGTGACGGAGTCCGCCACGATTACGGTGTAGTCGGTTCCGGCCGCCTGTTCCTCGGTAGCGAGGATGACCTGGTCTCCCTGGACCGTAGCTTCCGAGATTCCGAGTTCAGGGGCGAAGGTGAAGGCGGCCTCGGGATCGCCGATACTGGAAGCGTCAATCTCCATGTCGAAAGAGATGGTTACTTCGGTTCGGCTGCCGGCCGCGGCGCCTGTAACCTGGGGAGATGGAGGAGCGGGACAACTGTCGACGGAGACGTCCTCGATGCTGTAGACGCTTGGCTGGGCCTGTCCTCGGAATCTCCACATGGGGCCGGTGAGCGACAGCACGCAGCCATTCACCAGGTTGCTGTCGGCGGCCAGCGAATCGCGCAGGGTCTCGGGAATTCTCAGGCGGAGGTCGGAGTTGTCGCTGATGGCCGCAGTGGACACCACAGCGGAGAGGTGACCGCCGCCGGCGAAGGCGAATTCGCTCTGGAGCGTGCAGGTCAGGGTGATCAGCTCGCTCTCGTAATCATCGAGGGCGTCGACGAGATCCGCCGCATTGGAGACCTCCTGGGCCAGGGCGGAGACGTCGATCCCGCTATCGAGAACCTCGTAGTCGGCCAGGGCGCGGATGGCGCGGGCATCGTAGATGGTGCCGAGCTCGGTGGCGCGAAGGCTGAGTAGATCGCCAACCTGGGGTTCGGGGTCGAGAGAGAGTGGATCGAGCTCAACGACGATCGCCGGGCCGGAAGAGTCCGCCTGCAGGAAGAACCCGGCCGGGGCGCCGCCGACAGCCGGCCGCTTGTAGGTGACCACCGCGCCGGTCACCATCACATCGACCTCTCCATCTTCAGTTGTCCTGAGCAGGGCTATAGCCTCGGATGGGTTCGGCGGAGGCGCGATAACTTCACAGGCGGGAAAGGAGGCGCAGCCGAGACCGTCGGCGCTCGGGTCCAGCCCGCACTCCTGCCAGGGGGCGGGCGGAGCGGCCGCTCCCAGGAAGAGATGGCGCAGGAGGTGACTCGGATCGGAGATGTCCACCTCGCCGCTGTCGTTGGAGTCGAGCGCATCCAGGCAGAGGGGGGCATCGCCGCCCTGGAAGAGGTAGGCCAGGGTGAAGATCGCATCACTGAGATCCACCCTCGTATCGGTGTTGGAGTCCCCGCGCAAAAAGGCGTTATCGCCGGCTCGTACCAGGGGGCAGGCGCAGATGGCAAGGAGAGAGAACGCTGTGAGTACATTGTGAAAACGGTTCTTGTGGTGCATTGTTCCGCCTTTTTGAGGAATGCAGGAGGGTCTCGAGGACCCCGGTTCAGACTACCCGAGTAGGAAGTGTTACCCGAGTTTCGGGGGCAGTCAAGACTTTCCAATTCGATATTGACTGCCCGGGTGATCTCGTCGCACGATGTAGTCTCGGTTTGATTTGCGACCGATGAAGATTCGGTCTTCTGAATATTACGAGGAAGGAAATCCAGATGAAGTTGAAGCTGCTGGCCGGCCTGGCTTTTGTGTGCTCTCTCTCTATCAGTTTGAATCCCGCCGCCGCCGCGGATCTCACCGCCGGCATGAAGACGGCCAGGCTGGAGCTTAAATCAGCCGGTCCCGTGGCCTTTGGCCCGCAAGGCATTCTCTTTGTCGCCGATCCCCTGGGGGCGGCCGTTCACGCGATCGCGATCGGTGACACCGGCAAGGCCGCCAAGAGGAAACCCGTAGCTCTCGAGGCCGTGGATCGCAAGATCGCCGCGGCCCTTGGGACAGCTCCTGACAAGATCCGTATTTCCGACCTGGCGGTGAATCCGCTTTCCGGGGTTGCCTATCTTTCGGTAGCGCGTGGAAGCGGAGTCGCCGCTCCCGCCGTTATTGTCTCGGTTCGCGGAGACAAGCTCGAAACGCTCGATCTCTCGGCCCTGAAATCATCCAGCTTCACCCTGACCTCGGTTCCCGATGCCAAGGCTGCGACGGGCCGGGGCCGCCGGCGTCAGAGCGCCAGGTCCCAGGCGGTTACAGATCTCGGCTACGTGAATGGCCGGGTGCTGGTCGCCGGTATGTCCAACGAGGAGTTCTCCTCGAGCCTGAGGTCTGTCGCCTTCCCATTCGATGGTTCCGGCAAGCCCGCCAGCGTCGAGATCTATCATGGCGCCCATGGGCGTTTCGAGACCCGCTCTCCTGTGCGCACCTTCGTCTCGCTGAACGTCGCCGGACAGCCCTACCTCGTCGCCGCCTACCAGTGCACGCCGCTGGTTACGATTCCTCTCGCGGATATCAAGCCGGGGGCGAAGCTCAAGGGAAAGACCGTGGCTGAGCTGGGCAACCGCAACCGGCCGCTCGACATGATCGTCTATACCAAGGGCGGCAAAGAGTACATGCTGATCGCCAACTCCAGTCGCGGCATCATGAAGGTCTCGACCGTGGAGCTGGGAAAACATCCGGGCATTACCGAGCGTGTTGCCGGGGGCGGTAAAAAGGGAGTTCCGTATGAGACCATCGATGGCTGGAAGGGAATCATTCAGCTCGACAGGGCCGATGACGCCAACGCGCTGGTGATGCGTGAGACCGATGCAGGATCCTTCAACCTGGAAACGCTGCCGCTGCCGTGATTCGCCGCCTCTCGTGGATGATTTCGGCGGTCCTGCTCCTGGGGATCGTCGTTGGCTGCGGCCGTTCCGTAAGGGATGAGGTTGGTTTCGTCAGGATCGGCCTGGCTACTGATTCCGATGGCGCGAGGTATTTTGAGGTTACCGGTCTCGAAGGTCTTCCCGGGGCGGGTAAGCCCCCCTGGAGAGA
>CBFHWB010000181.1:0-8150 GCA_965659285.1 Planctomycetota bacterium
CCACCGGCATCGTCGTCGCCACCGGCATCGTCGTCGCCAAGATCAGCTCCAAAATCGTCGCCGCCAGCGTCGTCATCACCGCCAGCATCGTCGTCGCCACCGGCATCGTCATCACCGCCGGCATCGTCGTCGCCACCAGCATCGGCCGGCGCCTCAGGAGCGGGCGAAGGACTCGACGAATCTCGGGAGGGTCCATCTCCTCCGCGGCCCTTTGCAAAGGCCTCGTTAATCCGGAGAACTCGCCCTCCATGCTCCTCTCCATTGAGAGCATCGATGGCGGCATCGGCAGCCTCCGCATCCATCTCGACAAAACCAAAGCCCCTGGGTCGACCAGTGGCGCGGTCGTTGATCAGGTCTACCTTGTAGACCTCCCCATACGTGGCAAAAAGCTCGCGAACTTCCTCTTCACCCCAACTGAACGACAGATTACCTACATATATTCGCTTCATAGCTGAATCTCACCTCACCCGAAAAAGTCTATCCCTGCACAAACATTGAACTGACATTCATGAATACTTTGCAGGACGTAAAACGGAGGAAATCTGCTCAAAGCCAGCTGGCCAGCACCCTGATTTCCTTTCTGTTTACTTGAAATACCCAAAAAATCTGGCTCCGGAGTCTAAACCAAAACCAACACCCCCATCGTTACAAATCCCACAGGGCCAGGAAAATAAGCTGCTGAAAACAGCCTGAATTCCACATCTCCCATTCGCTACGTATAGATTTATTTCACTTTAAAACCTGCAGATAAAGCAGTTAGAGATTTCCCGCAATGTGGCCCTCAGAAGCAAGAATCAGCCTAATACCGGGGGGAAATAAACTTTTCCTGCTGAAGAAAAAAATCAGCGGTTGAAAAGAAAAGCGGGGCTATTGGCAAGCGCCCAGGCAAGATCCTGGACCCCGCCCAGGCGGATTTTCTGCTGAAAATCCTTATCGCCCTTAAGATATTCCGTCATCAGGCGATGACGTTGATCAAGAGTCCGCTTCTCTGCGGAGATCTTCAGAATCTTGACCAGCTCGTCAGGCAGAGAGGGGAGCCTGACAGGCCGAGGTGAATTGGTAACCGCGATCCTGAAGTTTCCGATAGTGTGCATCCCGCCAAAATTCTGGATAAGAGTTATCTTCAGCAGGGTTCCGCCCGCCATGCCAAGGTCAGCCTTGGTTTCGTAGATGGCTGTCTGGGTCCGACCAACCTGAGGTGAGATGGCCCAGCCCTTTTTATCATCTGATTTTCCATCAATCGTGAGCCCGGCTGAAAAATCCTTCTGGGTGAAGCTCTGGTTCGCCTTGTGAAGACCAACAACCGCGAACTTGACCGCGGGATCATCCGCGGGCGCGGCCGCCGCCAGCGTCTCGAGCTGAAGGTCGAGGAAAATGTCGCTGGAGCCCGCTTTATTGTTCACCCGAACGGCTACCAGGTTCCCGTCTTTCTGGAGTGCCCCGGCGGCAATCTCGATCATGCGGTTCCAATACACCGGCTCGTGGTCCACATCTTCCTTATCCACCTGCTGGCCGTTGATCCAGACCGTCGCTGAATCATCGGAAGCGACCAGCAACTTAAACCGACTCTTGGCATCGATGAGCTCCTGGCCAACCGAGAATTTCCTGCGGAAGAGCACCGGCTGCCCCTGCACATCGATAGTCGTCCCCTTCTTCTCGGCGATGGAGGCTTCCCCATAGCCCAGGGGAGTCTTCCCCGAAGTCCACTTGCTGTCATCAAAAGCGGACCTGGTCCATGCATCCCCCTGGATGCCTGCGGCCGCGATAAACTTCCAACCATCACTGGAGGCGGCAACCACCGACGCGGCAGCCTGGGGCTCTCCGGCAGCCTTGGGCGCGGGAGCCTGCTGGGCGGAGAGCACGGGCAACAACTTCTCGACAGCGGCGGAATCAGCGGCCACCGCCTCGACCTTGAGCTCGGAGAGAACGAAGTTGCCGTTGTCCTTGGTTCGTCCCGGACCATTTTTCGAGAGGCTCTTATGCGCCAGCGCCTCGAGACGGAGACCCGTGATCTTCTCCTGGGGAGTCCAGGCCAGGACCTCGTAGGCGTCCTTGTCCGGATTTTTCCCGCTGGCGAGAACAGAGCCGTCGACCTGCGGAGTGAGCGTCGCCCCACCCGAAGAGCTGGCCGCCTTCACCTCGAGCGTATTCCACTCCGAAGCCGACTGGCTCTTCTCCCAGGCAAGAAAGCGCTTCTGCAATTCAGCGCGGTCGACAGGATTCAGGGCTTCGACATTCAGTCCCAGCCTTGGGTTGAGGCTCGGAGCGAGGGCATCGGCCTCCTCCTTGGTCGGCGGCCGCGAGAGGAAAGACAGGAACATTTCCTCGATAAGCTTGCGGTCATCTTTTTCCGTACTGGCAAGGGCGCTGAGAGTGTTGGTCGGATCGCTGATCGCGCCGGCGAAGGTCGGTCCGTTAACGAGGTTCAGCGCCTGGCCAAGGGACATCCCGCTGCCGCGCTCGCACTCGCAGGCGCTCTCTCGGGGCGGACGGCCGAAGAGATCAAGAAAGTTGTCTCCCAGCTTCACCTCCGGCCCGGGCAGCTCAACCGCTCGGGAGCCGGGACGTTGCCCGGGTAACCGGGCAAGAGACCCTGAAGCCCGGTGGATCGCATCGAAGAGCGTTTCCGCCGGCAGCCGCCGGGCAAGAGAATGCGAAAAGTTAACGTTATCATCCTCGTTCCACTTGCTGGCCTTTACGGAGTGCTGGTAGGTACGCGAGGTCACGATAAGGCGCATGAGCTTGCGGGTATCAAAACCCGAATCGATGAAGTCGCTGGTGAGGCGCTCGAGCAGCGCCGGATTCGAGGGCGGGTTGCTGGCTCGAATATCATCTACCGGATCGATGATGCCGATCCCGAAGAAATAGCTCCACAGACGATTGACGAAACTGCGGGCGAAATAAGGATTCTGTTCCGAGGTAACCCAATTGGAGACCAACGCCCGGCGAGGGCCCTCTTTACCCTGGGCTCCAGCATGCTGGTAGGGAAAGCCCGGAGGCGCCTGCACGCCATTAGGATATTTCACCTCCCCATCTTTCTTATCGAAGATGAGCTCCTCTGTGCCGCCAGTCGCGGTAAAGCCCGCATTCGGAAGATTCTTGGCCCCCGGCGCGTTCTTGCGGCCGACCTGGGCGAAGTATGCCGAAAGCTCCCAGTAATTCCGCTGGGTCCAGCGCTCGAAAGGATGGTCATGGCACTTATTGCAGCTGAAGCGGATGCCCAGGAAAAGCTGGGTGGTGTTTTCCATGACGGCGTCCGGAGAACGCAGAACCTTGTAATAAGAGGTTGGCGGGTTCTTGATGGTCGAGCCCTCGGAATTCAGGAAGCTGGCGACAAATTTGTCGTAGGGCATATTGCTCGCCACAGCGCCCCGGATCCAGGTGTGCAGAGACTGCGCGCCCTGTCCCCCCAGCCACTTCTTGTTGACCTGGAGAAGATCGGCCCATTTATTGGTCCAGAAGTCCACGAATTCAGGCGTACCGACCAGGCGATTGACCAGTTCCGCTCGCTTCACCTTCGGCTCCCGTTGATCGACCAGGAAGGTCCGGATGGTCTTCACATCAGGAATGGTTCCAGTGAGGTCCAGGTACACCCTGCGCATGAACTCCGCATCCGTCGCCAGTTCGCTGGGCAGGCTCTTGACCTTGCGAAGCTTCTCGTAGACATGTGTGTCGATGTAGTTGAACTCCGGCACCTCACCCCAGGCATAACCGGTTCGATCGCCCATGACGAAGGTTGGCGCGGCCGCGTAGCGTCCCTCGTAGCGTACCAGCACAGCGAGCTCGCCGCGGCGAACAGCCGTTACAATCCCGGTCTCATCGACGGTCGCGATATCCGTATCGCTGGAGCTCAGGAAGCTCTCGTGGGTCACATCCCGGACGGCTCCGTCGCTGAAGGTCGCAAGCGCCACCATCTGCTGCTGCATTCCAGGCAGCCCCAGCGTCACCTCCTTGGGGTAGACCTCGATGCTCGCGACCCGGGGCGAATCAAGATCCATCGCAACGCCGCCCCCGACCCATGACTTGAATATAGAATAATAATTCGAATCAGCAGTGGTGCGCACCCCCCCAACATGTGGAGAGACGCCGGTGATCTTCATCAGGAAGAGGCTCTTGTCGGGAGCCGCCCGGTTGAAGCGACGGCCCTCCAGATCGTCGGTAAGCGCGATATGGTCGAAGAGTGGGTCGTACCCGCGCAGAGAGAGCTTGAAGCCGTTCTTGCCATCTTTTGATCCATGGCAAACGCCGCTATTGCAGCCCAGCCTGGAGAGAACCGGCATAACATCCTGAACGTAGCTGACCTTGCCCCCGGCATCATCGCCGCCGAGGCCGTTGACCTTGATCGTCATCTCGGCGTTTTGACCGCCAAGAGAGAAAACCAGCTTGCCGGCGCCATCCTTGAGTCCTGAGAGCTTTCCCCCGGCGGTAACCTTGACCAGTTCGAGCGAGCCCGACACCTTGACCAGGCGCGTCACATCGAGCCTGCCAAGCCCCTCGACATCCGCTGTGATCAACGCCTGCCTGTAGGCATAGCGGCCATCAAGGACCGCATCCCCCGGGAAAAGGCTCAACGCCGTCACCCTGGCTCCTTCAGGGAGACCGGCCGGCTCGCCCTCGGCGCGCAGGACTCCAAGGCTGGCGACCAGCAGGAACGCGACCATCATTGATTGGCTGAAGCTCGTTCTTAATTCCATCATTATCAGTTCCCTGGTTTGTTATTCATGCGCTGTGGAATCATCCCGCCGTCTTGAGCGGCACGGGGATCAGCTCCTTGAGAATCTTTCCGGAAGCCGCGTCAACCAGCAGCACCTTGCCCTGGAACCCCGCCGCCGCGACTGTTTTTCCATCGTGAGCGAAGGCGCAGGTGTAGATGCCTCCGGCGACCTTGAGCTCCCAGAGCTGCTTGGCATCTCCCTCCTGGTAAACACGCACCAGGCCCTCGCCCTCCTTGCTGCTGCCAGCGACAATCCGGCCGCCATCGGCGCTGTATTCAATCGAGAAGATCCGGCCGGGCAGCTTAGCGAAGTTCTTGATGCGGTTGTAATCGTCGCCGATCTTTCGGGCCTTCTGCCGGAACATCCTGTAGATCTTCGGCACACCATCCGCCCCGCCGACAAGAAGCTCATCCTTGCCGGGGTGCCGATCGATCGCCATCAGGCCGCCCTTGAGGGCTCCGGGGGTGATGCTGGTGATGTTGTCGATGAACTGCTGAGCATCCACCTTCATCAACTTCATCGACCTGTCGCGACTGACCGAGATCAGGTGCGAAGAGTCCTTGGAGAAAACCGTGTCGAGCACCCAGTCGTTGTGCGCTCCGTTGAAAAAGACCTGCTTGCCGGTCTTGCTGTCAATGGCGCGCAGGGTATTGTCGGCCGCACCAAAGGAGACGAGCTTCCCATCGTGGGACCACTTGACTCCATAGAGGGTGTCGTAGGTGCTTGGCACCGAGATCTTGAGCTTGCGGGTCTCCACGTTCCAGATCTGCACCTCTCCCCGTTGGGCCGGCAGGCCGCCGGAGACCGCCAGCATCTTTCCATCCGGAGAAAAAGCCACCGACTGGATCCTCTGGGAGATTCCAACAAGGCGCGCCTCGAGGGCGGACCCATCCGCCTTGTGCAGCAGGACCTCGTGGTAACCGGAGACGGCCAGGTACTTCCCATCCGAAGAATAGTCAAGGGAGGTGATCACCGGCAGCCCCTGGTATTGCGGAGGATTCGACTGGCTGATGTTGTCCTTAGCCGACTCAGGGGTGTCATCCTTCGCCCCCTCGAGAATCCAACGCTTGATCAGGCCTACCTCCGGGCTGCTCAGGGGCTCTGCATTCTTGGGCATCGCCGGTCCCTTGTCGCCATCAGGTATGATCTCTTTATAGAGAAGGCTCGTCTCAGGCTTGCCCGGAACAATAACCTTTTCATCATCGTGGCTGGCGTTCAGCAGCTGCCCGTAGCCCAGGAGGTTGATCTTGCCGGAAGCCTTCGCGGGCTGGTGGCAACCGTGGCAGGCCTTGACCAGGATCGGGCGCACATCGTGATAATAGCTTGCCGGCTTCACCGCCGAAGCATCTTCGCAAACCCCCGCTACGCAGCAGAGAGCCGATAAGATGAAGGTGCAGAGAGAAAAGGCTTTCCCGGCCGTCATGGTTGAAGCTCCATCGGTCAATTCAGTGCGGCTGATCAGGCAAAGAGGTCCAGGACCGGTTCGGCCTTCACCAGCTCACGCGGCTGATTGAGGTGGTTGTAAACCAGGGTCTGTGGGTTGATGCCCACAGCGTGGTAGATCGAGGCCAGGAGCTCCCGGGGATGAACCGGGTTTTCCACTGGCGCGGAACCCGTCTCGTCGGATTTTCCGTAAACATAGCCTCGCTTGATGCCGCCACCGGCCACAATGGAAGTGAAGCAATAGGGCCAGTGGTCCCGGCCGTTCTTGTCATTGCCATTGCCTGAAGTAGAGACGCCCATCTTCGGGCTGCGGCCGAACTCACCGACCACGACCACCAGGGTCTCGTCGAGCATTCCCCTGTCATCGAGATCACCGATCAGCCCCGCGACACCAGGATCCAGCATCGGGCCCGCGAGTTTCTTCATACGGTCCGGCAGGCCCTTGTGGACATCCCAGGAGTGGCGATCGGAGTTGGCGACCTTGGGCCAGTTGATCTGAACAAAGCGCGTGCCGGCCTCAACGAGGCGGCGCGCGAGGAGACAGCTCTGACCAAAGGTGGTGCGTCCGTAACGATCACGAATGATGTCCTTCTCCTCCTTGAGGTTGAAGGCGTTTCGCGCACGGCCTGAAACCACCAGGCTCAGGGCCTTCTGCGTGTACTTGTCGAGGTCGTAATGTTCAACCGCCTTCTCGAGCGCGGGCATGCCGCCGTTGATGAGGTTGAGAAGTTTCTGGCGCCTGGACATTCTCATGCTGCTGAGCTCAGGTCGCAGGGCGAGGTCACCGGCGTTGATCTTGTCCATCTTCGAGTTGTCGAGATCGCCGCCCGGGGGATAGAGATAGAAGGGGTCGTAGGCCCGGCCGAGGAAGCCCGCTGTTCCGGCCTTGCCGATCACTCCACTTTCCTGCAGCGGACGGGGCATCATGACAAAGGGAAGCATCGGCACACTCGGCGGCTTCAGCTTGGTAATGTTGGAGCCGACATTGGGGAAATCCTTGGGGGAAGGCGGCTCGAGCTGGCCCGAGGGGCTCACCTTGTCCGTCGTATAGCCCGTCAGCATCTGGTACATCGCGGCGGTGTGGTTGAAGAGCCCCACCGGGGTATAGCTCATCGACCGGATAAAGGTAAACTTGTCGGTGACCTTGGCGATGTTGGGAAGCAGCTCGGTGACCTCCATGCCGGGGGTCTTGCCCTTGATCTTCTTGAAGATGCTCTGCACGTCGGAGGCGCAGCCCTCCTTGGGATCCCAGAGGTCAAGATGACTCGGTCCACCCTGGAGATAGATCAGGATCACGCTGCGCGCCTTGCCCCAGCCGGGTCCACCCGCGCTGGTGTGCGGATCCTCAGCAGAAGCCTGCTGTAATTCCAGCATCTGAGCGAGGTTCAGACCAATGAGAGAAGACCCGCCGACTCGAAGCAACTCACGCCGTGTAAGGCCGCCGTCACAGGTCACGCCACCTTGATCTCCTGGTAAGACCAGCATCGCTTATTCCTCCTGGGGGAAATATTCAAATTCAATGGTGTATTCACAACGCCTGCGGGCGTCAGCGCCATCCGCAAGACGTTGGTTGAACAGCCGGAACTCCAAACGAATTACCGACTTCGATCAAATATCTATACCCCATTAGAATACTCTTCAAAGCCCCGCTTCATCAAGGACTGAGCAAAAACTCTCCACGACCCCGGCCCCGTACGCGAAAAAGACCCGGAAACGACAGCGCTGGGCTCTTTTTCCACATCCCCCTCAACACCTCCTATGTGCCTTGCAATGCTCGATTTGCAACCGGCATAAAAATATCACCTGGATACCTTTTCTGAGCTAAACTGCCCGAGAACAAAAGACAACCAGCCTCATTGAAAGGACTCCTGCATGCCTGAACGAAAAACGGCCTCTCGACGCAGCTTCCTCAAAAAAGGCGCCGCCATCCTGGGCATGCCGACGATTGTTTCCTCGGAGGTCTTCGGCAGCTCTCGCAGACCCGCCCCCAGC
>CBFHWB010000182.1:0-7909 GCA_965659285.1 Planctomycetota bacterium
GCTGCTGTATCACATCATCGCTGGACGACCTCCGTTCGAGTCCCTCGCCGCCGCGCTAACCCGCAAGCCGCCGCCCCCCTCTCTTGAAAATCTCAACAAAGCCTGCGCCCCGAAGCTGGCCCGGACAATTCTTTCCTTCATGGAAGAGGCCCAGCACAAGCGTCCGTCCACGGCGGCGGAGGCTGTCGCGATGCTGACAGATGCCGGCTCCCTGGCCGCGCAGAAACCCTCGACTTCACCTCGTCTCATGCGCCCTGTCTTCATCGGACGGGAACGTGAACGCGGACTGATCCTTCAAAAGCTGGAGGAGGTCCGCAAACACGGAGCCCTTCAAGCGCTGCGGCTTGTCGGCGAGGGCGGCTGCGGAAAATCCTGGCTGCTTCACTCGAGCGGCCTGAAAGCCCTGGCCGAATTTGACTTCGAAGCAAACACCCTGGAGACCTCCTTCAGGCAGGAGCGCGATGGCCGCGGAGGGCTGGGCCGGATCCTGCTTGGGAACCGGGACTCGGACTACAGCCCGGGGTTCCGAAGAAGGTTCTCTGTCGATACAAGAGAAGAGCCTCCTTCCGAAGCTCCGACAGAGAGTGACTCCCGGGAGAGTTCCAATGACCAGGTGACAGCCGAGGCGGCCGAGGCTCTCCGCTCGCTGGCCAGGCAGCAGCCGCTGCTGCTGATCCTCGAAGACATCCAGTTCGCCAGCGAGACGGAAATCGATCTGCTGACCAGGCTGGCCGCGGCCCTCAGCGATTCGCCTATTCTCCTCGTGCTGAGCTACAGAGATGAGGACCATCGGCCGGGATCTCTGGTCGAGAGGCTCGGAAAGCGCCTTGACGGCAGCGGACATCCCCAGCCCCTGCGTCTGGGAGGCCTGGATGACAATGCCCTCCGGGAATATGCGGAGGCCGTTCTCAGCCCCAGGCTTCCCGCCGCCCCGGAACTCCTGGAAACGCTGGCGGCGCGTTCAGGAGGCAACCCACTGGCTCTTCACCAGGCGCTTGGCCAACTGGTCGCTGAAGGCTCGCTGGTACGCGACTCCGGATACTGGAATTACACCGGGAAGCCGGCCGGCGCGGCTCCCGGAGAGAAGATGCTCCTGCCGCTCAATTCCCTCTCCGCCGTCCGGAAAAGCGTGCTCATAGCCGCCGGGATCATCAACGAGACCTTCGACCAGGGCTTGCTGGCCTGTCTGCTCGAGGGCGAAGATGAAACGCTGTCCATCCCGGAGGGGACCGCCGGCCTGGTCGCCTCGGGGCTGCTGCTTGAAGACTCCGGGGGCTATCGTCTCGCTCCGGGACTGGATCTCGATGAACTGTTCCATTCGATCTCAACGAAACAAACGAAGCGACTGCACAAGCGGCTGGCGAAGCTCCTGCTGGAGCTGAATGAAGCGCCGGGGACCCGGCTCCGCATGAGAATCGCCAAGCACTTCGAGTTGGCGGGAGCTGGCGAAGATGCCTTCAAGCACTATCTCGATGCCGCCCGCAGCGGAGCGAAAGATTATTCCAACCAGCTGAGCCGCAAGGCCTACGAAAAAGCCCTGGAGCTCTCCCCCGGAAACGACCGACAGGAAATTCTCCGCGAGCTCGGCAGCCTGCACCTCAGCTGCGGGGAGCTGCAGAGTGCGCTCGACTGCCTCCTGGAGGCGGAACGGGGCGCCGCTATCCTCCCGGACAGCGACAGGGCCGGGCTCTGGAACGGTATCGCCCGGACACTGCATCGCCAGGGAAAGCTGGATGAGGCGAAGGAGTATTTTGATCGCTGCCTCGCCATCGCGGGGGAAGACACCCGCGCGCTGGCAAAGACCTGCTACGGCCTCGCCGGACTCTTTTTTGATCAGCGGGATCTTGGCCGGGCGCGGAAGCACTTCCAGAAAAGCCTCGAGCTCTACGGTGAAGGAGCGCCCCCGCGAAATCTTGTACCACTTCACCTCGGACTGGCTCTCATCGAGAGACTCGAAAACCATCCGGAACGCAGCATCTCCCGCTTCAAAAAGGCACTGGGGCTTGCCCGGAAGACAGGACAGCTTCTCGATATAGCCAGGATCCAGGGCAACCTGGCCAACACCTACCGTACCCTCGGCGAGATGTCGGCCGCCCTCGAACACCTGGAAGAATCCACCCGGATCAGGAAACTGACAGGAGACCGGCAGGGGTTGGCCGTCTGCCTCAACAGCCTGGCCCGCATCCAGACCCAGCGGGGAGAATTCCAGGCGGCCCTGGAAACCACCGAGAGCGCCCTTGAAATTTTTGAAGAGGTTGGCGACCCCAAGGGGATTGCCATAACTCTCTGCAACATCGGAGAGTTGCTGCTGCTGCGTGGACGCCCCCGGGAGGCCCGAGATGCGCTGGAACGCTGCTCAAAACTGGATGACGAAAACGACGGAACCCCCCTGGCCTGCACTATATTATTCAACCAGGCTCGGGTCGAGGTGGCTGTCTGTGAATACGAAAGAGCCGAGAAGCTCTTCCAGGAATGCCTGCGGAGATTGCCCGCGGGCCGGGAGCAGGGGCTTGAGGCCCATGCCCTGGCCGGCCTTGCCGAGGTCTTTCTGAAAAAAGAAATGCTCGAGGCCGCGGAGGACGCGCTCCAGGAGGCCCGGGGAGTCGTCCAGAACGGCGCAGGGCCTGAAAACGCCTCCGAGTTGCTGGGACTGCGAATGCGGCTGTGCCGCCAGCGGGGTGAATTTGAGCAGGTCATCGATCTCGGCCGCGCTCCCGACGACAATGAGGTCGGTCCCTATGAAACGGCGCGAAGGGCGCTCGAGCTCGGAGCCGCCTACCGCGACCTCGGCCCGGACTGGGCAGACAAGACCGAGAAGTATCTTGAGAGGTCGATAAGAGAATTTGAAAAAATGGGCTGCCCTGTGGAAACCTCGGAAGCCCTTGGAGAGCTCTCCCTCTACTGGCAGTTGACCGGAGAAGAGACAGAAGCCCTGGAGCTCCTGCGGCGCGCCGAGACCATCCTCAGCGCCGGCCAACTGGGCCCAAGACGCTCACGATTCACGGAAACATTCAAGGCGAGGTTGCAATGAGTAAAACGGCCTATCGACGCAAGGCAATCCTCTCTCGTATCCACAAGGCGCTGAACGCCTTCTACCTCCTCCAGAAAATTGACTGGGAGTACGATATCGGGGAGAGCCTCAGAAAGATTCTCGGCCTGGCGCTGGAGGAAATCGAACTCGATGGCGAGAAGATCATCGAGCGCGCGCTGATCATCGTGAAGAACCCCGAAGGCGAGAATCTCGAAATCAAGGCCGGCTGGAAGACCCGGGATGCGGACCTGAGCTTCAGCCATACCGTGGTGCAGGAAACCTTTGAACGCGGCGAGGCCATACTCTGCGAAAACGCCAAGGACGACCCGCGCTTCATGAACGCAGAGAGCCTGAAGCAGCTTGAGACGCTCTCGCTCGTCGCCGTGCCGATGCACTCAGAGAATCAGCCGGTCGGAGTTTTCTACGTCGAGAGCGAGTCCGCGGGAAATGTCTTCAACTCAGATGATCTCGAATTCCTGCAGGAATTCGCCCAGACAATCACCCCCTTCGTTAAATTCGGCATCACCCACCAGGGACATGTCAGGGAACTCCGCAAGCTCAAAGAGGAAGCCGTCGGACGCTACGACATGGGCAACATCATCGGGCGAAGCGAGGCCATCACAGGTGTCTTCGAGCTCGTTCGAATCGCTGCCGAGGTCGACCGCACCGTGCTCATCACCGGCGAGTCAGGCTCGGGAAAGGAGCTGATAGCCAACGCGATCCATCACAACGGGCCGCGCAAAGCGGCGCCCTTCATCGTGGTCGACTGCTCGGGGCTATCTGAACATCTCCTCGAAAGTGAGCTCTTCGGTCACCTCAAGGGAGCCTTCACCGGCGCCAACAACGAAAAGATGGGCGCCTTTGAAGAAGCCGATGGAGGGACCATCTTTCTTGACGAGATCAAGGACTCCTCCAGGAGCCTTCAGCAGAAGCTCCGCAGGGTGCTGCAGGAAGGCGAACTGCGCAGGGTCGGAGAAAATAAATCGCGCAAGGTGGATGTGAGGGTGATCTGCGCGACCAACGAGGATCTCGCCAAGCGCGTCCAATCCGGAGACTTCATCCAGGATCTCTACTACCGCATCAACAAATTCCCAATCCACATCCCCGCGCTGGAGGAGAGGCGGGAAGACATCCCTCTCCTGGTGGCTCACTTCCTGAGGTTGATGGACCAGGCCGAGCCGCGTGAGAGCTCCACGGAGGTGACCCCGGAAACCATGGATATACTCGTCCACCATGATTGGAGCGAGAACAACATCAGGCAGCTTCGAAATACCGTTGAGCTGGCCCGTGACCTGGCGGAAGGAGAATTGATCGACCTTCCGGTACTCGATCGGGTCTTTCGCATCCAATGCGGAGAGAACCCCGAGTCGCTCTACCACAGGCCGCCCGGCGACCTGGGTATGCCAACCGGCCACCTCGTCAACATCCACAGCGAGCGCTTCAAGAGCCTGCTCGAAAAAGAACCCGAGGTAGAGGAAAACGGCAAGCGAAACCGCCCCGACACCCCCTTCTACCGCCTGCAGTCGGAATTCCAGGCCCGGGTCATCACCGAGGGACTTCGCTCCTGCAAGTGGAAAATCAGGCCGGCCGCGCGACTGCTGGGAATCAGCCCGATGAAACTGCGCACCTCCCTGAAAGACTATCTCGGCATCCTGCTTGCCCGCCCGGGAATGAGCCTTGAAACGGCCGCCGGAGAATTGGACATCCCGCCAGAAATTATAGAGAAGAAAGCCAAAGATTTTGGCCTCGAAGACCGGGGGAAAAGAAGATGAAGAGCCGCACTAAAATCGGTCTGCTGCGGGTCTATTTCCATATAGACGAGGCCCAGTCGCTCAAGCAGAAGCGCCAGGTCATGCGCTCGATCAAGGACCGCCTCAGCAACCAGTTCAACGTGGCCGTGGCTGAGATCGGCTCCAACGACCTCTGGCAGGCCGGAGAGCTGGCTGTCGTCACGGTGGCGAACGAACACCAGTTCGTCGACTCGATGCTCCAGAAGATCAACAACTTCTTCGAAGAGGAGCTCCCGATCCGGGTCATCGAGGGGCGAATAGAGATCTTCTGAAAAGTCGCGTCTACAGGCAGGAGAAGCGCCAACCCAGGACGCCTTATTCTTCCTGTTTACGGCTCGAGTTGTAAGCCTCTATAACCTTCTGCTGAACCTGGGCAGGAGCCGTCTCGTAGTGACCTTCCTCAATGTTATAGGAGCCCTGTCCACCTGTAACCGACCCGAGACTGCTGGCGTAATCGCTGAGCTCAGCAAGGGGAACCAGGGCCTTGATCGTCTGGAAATCTCCGATCGCATCGACGCCCTGCACCCGGCCCCGCCGTCGGGTGATGTCGCCCTGGATATCACCGGTATATTCACTCGGGAAGGTCACCTCGAGAATAACGATCGGCTCCAGCAGAACGGGCTTGGCTGAATTCACCGCAAGCTTGAACGCCTCCCGACCGGCCTTCTGGAAGGCCACATCCTTCGAATCAACAGGATGCTCCTTACCATCATAGACCTCGACCTTGATATCGACAAATTCGCAACCGGCGAGGACTCCATCCTTCATCATCGCAGTGATGCCCTTCTCAACCGACTGAACGTAGCTCTGGCTGATCGCGCCTCCGAAGATGCTGTTGACGAACTCGAGCCCGGCGCCTCTCTCGGTAGGCTCAACCCTGAGCCACACCTCGGCGAATTCTCCCGAACCACCACTCTGCTTCTTGTGCCTGTACTGCGCATCTCCCTTGGCGCTGACCGTCTCCAGGTAGGGAGTTGCCGGCAGCCGGGTGGCCACCTCCACTCCATACCGCGCCTTGAGCCTCTCCCAGAGAATCTGCAGGTGAAGAGCGCTGACTCCGGAGATAACCAGCTCTCCGGTGCGATCATTCCTCTTAGAGGTGAGACAAACATCTTCCTCAACCAGCTTCACGTAGGATTCGGCGAATTTCTTTTCGTCCGCCTTGGTCTTGGGAGTGGTCGCCAGTCCGGACATGGGGCTTGGAATACTCGGCGCAGTCATCGAGCGTTTCGAGTCGGAGGTGAGATAATCGAAGGTGTGCAGACCCTCGACCTTGATCAGGGCGCCAATCTCCCCAGCCCCGAATTGTTCGACGGCCTCCTGCTCCTTGCCCTGGAATCGAATGAGCTTCCCCACCTTCTCCTGCTTCCCTGTATGGGGATTCAGGAAAGAACCATTCTGGCTGATCGACCCTGAATAGATTCGAAGATAGGTCAGCTTTCCGACAAACGGATCGCTCACAACCCTGAAAACCCGGGCCGAGAACGGCTCATCGGCCGCTATGGAGACAGCCTGGCTATCCTCTCCCGAGTCGAGATCTACATGTTCGCGTCCCAGGTCATGGGCGGCGGAGGGAGCGTAGCGTACGAAGCCATCGATGAGCTCCTTGACACCGACATCCGTCAGGGAACTGGTGGCAAAGACCGGAAAGAGGCTCCTCGAACTTACCGCCTCAACAAACTGCTTCGAGATTTCCTCTGGGCTGATTTCTTCTCCCTCGAGATAACGCTCCATCAGCTCGTCATTGGACTCAATGACGGACTCCATGAGATCATCTGAACTACTGAGAGCGTCTTCCACCGAGGAGAAGCCGGCGCCGGATTCGTTCGGCGAGGTTATCGCAAGGCATCTCGCATCGAGCTGGGCCTGGACCTTTTCGAGAACCTCATCAAAATCGCTATGCTCGCGATCGACACGATTGATAACCACGAAACAGGGCAGGTTCGCATCCTTGGCAATCTCCCAGACCTTCCGGGTATTGGGGCGGATCCCCTCATCGGCGCAAATCACGATCACCATGAGATCAGCTGCCGCGACTGAACAATAGACCTGTCCGATGAAATCACGATAGCCCGGAGTGTCGACAAACTGCAGAAGCGTGTCCTGGGAGTCGACACTGGCGCAGGCGAGGTCTATAGAATGATTACGTGCCTTCTCCTGGTCATCGTAGTCGCAAACGCTGGTCCCATCGTCCACTGACCCCTTCCTGTCGATGCCACTGCCGGTAAAAAGAAGGCTCTCAACAAGGGTTGTCTTGCCGCAAGTACTGTGACCTGCGAAAGCTATGTTCCGAATTTTATCAGGCGATTTCGCAGCCATTTGCTTCTCCGTGGACTGAGGGGGAAAAGGGTGACTCTACCGAGAAACGATCTTGTCATCCAGCCCTAAAACAACGCAGACAGGCCATTGCAGCCCATCCCTGCGCTTGGAAATTCAGGCCTCGAGAGCTTCCAGATAGCGGCGCTCAGCACGTCTCATCTTTCTTCGATCGGCGGGCGCCGCATCGTCATATCCCAGCAGGTGCAGGGTGCCGTGAATGGCGTAAAGAGACAGCTCGTGGGGGAAATCGGTCCCCCTGTCCTCAGAATAACGCCGGGCGGTATCAACCGAAACCACGACCTCGCCGAGGAGCTCGTCATCAAGAGGATCCCCCTCGACTCCATCGCGTTCTGAGCGCATGGGAAAGGTAACCACATCGGTGACGTAATCATGCCCGAGATAATCCCTGTTCAGCGCCCTGATCTCTTCATCGTCGACAAAGCAGACATTGACGCTGGCTGAACAGGCGTGGTCGGCCAGCAGGAGCAGAAGCGCCTGGCGCAAGGAAGCCTTCTGCGCAGCCCTCAATGGACGCTTGCCGAGAAAATTGACCCCAGCGGAGCTCACGAGACGTCCGGCTCCTCTTCCGGTTCGGGACCGGAACCCGTCGAAGAATCCGGGTCGATATCCTCTTTCCCTGTTCCGATGTCAGGATATTCAACCCGCCCGTGGTTGATGTTGGTCAGCGTAGCCTCGAAGCTCTCCTCGATCTTATAGAGATCCGCCATGGTGAGTTGGCACTCATCCAATTGGCCGTCAAAGATCCGCT
>CBFHWB010000183.1:0-7855 GCA_965659285.1 Planctomycetota bacterium
GCCAGGAGTACAACTCAACGCGTGGTCCGGACGCCCGGTCCCCTGCGAAGTCTATTATAAATAGACTGGGCCCGGTAACAACCGGATAGGTTTGCCTGCGGGGTAAAGAGAGGCTAACCTGAGCGCCCCTTGAAAAAAGAAGACACCCACGCATTTCAGCAGAAGCCGGGGCGTACAGTCCTGCTCCTGACCCTGCCGGTCCTGGGCTCAGCCCTGGCGGAGCCGCTGACCTCCCTGGTCGATACAGGCTTCGTCGCTACTCTCGGGTCCACATCTTCAAACGACCACCATCCTCTCGGGAGCCTTCTGGATGCTTAACTTTATAGGCATCGGCATCCAGACCCTGGCCGCCGGAGCTCACGGACAGGACGACAAGGATCTCCTCCACCGGCGCATCGGCACAGCTCTTGTCATGGCCACCGCGCTCAGCTTCGCCATGATCTTCCTGTACCCCTTCCTCGACGCGATCGCGAGGCTCATGGGAGCCGACGGAGAGCTCAAGCAGATCACTGTAGAATACATGCGCATCCGGCTCCTTGGAGCCCCTGCGGTGCTTGTCGGCTTCGCCGCCTTTGGAGCGCTGCGGGGGGTTCAGGATATGCGGACGCCACTCTATGTAGCGGTAGGAATCAACGCCCTCAATATCGCCCTGGATCCGCTGATGATCTTCGGAATAGGCCCTTTCCCTGTAATGGGAGTGTCGGGCGCGGCCTGGGCCAGCGTGATCAGCCAATGGCTCGGCCTCGCCTGGGTCTTTGCCTCTTTACGAAAGAAGGTCGGCTTCCGTCTCTGTGTTGATCTTCCAACACTGAAATACCTCCTGGCAACCGGACGTGACATGTTTATCCGTACCGGTTCGCTGACCCTGTTTCTCGCCCTCGCTACCCGCAAAGCGACCCTGGCCAGCGAACAAACGGCCGCCGCGCACCAGGCCATACGCCAGCTGTGGTTTTTCACGGCCCTCCTGCTCGACGCATACGCGGTGGTTGGCCAGAGCCTCGTGGCCTACTTCATCGCGCGGGAAAATAAATCCCTGGCACGAAAAGCAGCCGCCCAAACCATTCTCTGGAGCGTGGGGAGCGGATTCCTGGTAGGGATTCTTCTCCTGGTCATCAAGGAGCCCGCGATTGCCCTGCTGACGCCCAAAGACGCGGCCCACCTCCTCGCCGGAACCTGGAGCGCCTGGTTCATCAGCTCCATTTGCCAGCCTCTCAACGGACTCTGCTTCGCGACAGATGGAGTGCATTGGGGAACCGGGGACTATGGCTTCATGAGAAACTCCGTGGTGCTGGCCACCCTGGGTGGAATCATCGGGCTCTATCTCATCGACCCCTCGGCTGAAAACTACCTGCGCCATATCTGGCTGGTTTGTGTCTACACGATCATCCTGAGAAGCGTGCTCGGCCTGCTGCGAATCTGGCCGGGATTCGGAAGGGCTCCGCTGGGCTCCCGGAACGGCTGAGACGCCCGCGGCCCCATTTGCGCCTCATTTTCTGGACAGAATATTCTCGCTGTGTTCCGATGGGCTGGAAGAAGTCATGGCCATTCGCTGAAACCGAGCTTGATTCATGAACACAGTCCAGTTGGCAGATTCCATAGCAAGTACGCGAAGAAACTTCCTGGCCACATCCGCCAGCGGCCTGGGAACAGTGGCCCTGACTCACCTGCTCAACGACCAGGGTCTGCTTGGAGCCGAGAACTCCACCTTGAACCCGCTGGCGCCAAGACCCCCTCATTTTGCCCCCAAGGCGAAGAACTGCATCTTCCTCTTCATGGCGGGCGCTCCGAGCCAGCTCGATCTCTTCGATCCCAAGCCCAAGCTTGATGAACTGCACGGCAAGCCCCTTCCTGAATCGATGACAAAGGATGTCCGCTTTGCCTTTATCAAGAAGAAGACGGCTGTGCTGATGCGCAGCCCCCGCAAGTTCACTCGCCACGGACAATGCGGCATGGAGATTTCTGATTTCCTGCCTCACATCGCCGGCTGTGCCGACGATATCGCGCTGGTCAGGTCCATCTATTCAGAGCAGTTCAATCACCACCCGGGGCAACTCATGATGAACACCGGGATTGCCCGGTTCGGCAACCCCAGCGTCGGCTCATGGCTCAATTACGGACTCGGATCGGAATCGAAGAACCTGCCCGGCTACGTCGTCCTCACCGCGGGAAGGGGCTCGAGTGGAGGAACATCGAACTGGACCAGTGGATTCCTCCCCTCCACCTACGCGGGAGTTCTCTTTCGCAGCAAGGGAGAGCCCATTCTCAATCTCGACAATCCCCCGGGCCTGAACAGCGAGCTCCAGCGAGCCAGCCTCGATGCCCTGCGAGATCTCAACAGCAAACGCTACCAGGAGACCCTTGATCCTGAGATCCAGAGCCGGATCGCCTCTTACGAGCTTGCCTTCCGAATGCAGAAATCCGCCCCGGATCTCATCGATCTTCGGGATGAAACAAAGGCGACCCTGGACATGTATGGAGTCAACCGGAAGGACCTTCCAAACGCCGGACGCGGCGGCGGGAAGAATGTCTTCTCGAACTTCTCCACCAACTGCCTGCTGGCTCGGCGCATGGTCGAACGAGGCGTCCGATTCGTCAATATTTACCATGCCTCCTGGGATCACCACAGCAACCTGGAAAAAGAGCTCCGCTACAATGCGACCATGGCGGACCAGCCGGTGGCGGCGCTCATCAAGGATCTCAAGCAGCGCGGGCTGCTCGAAGACACCCTGGTTGTCTGGGGATCGGAATTCGGCAGGACTCCTCTTGGAGAAAACAGGGGTGGACGCTCCTCAAATACCGGCCGGGACCACCACCCCTTCGGCTTCAGCATCTTCATGGCTGGCGGCGGGATTCGCGGCGGGCAGGTTCTCGGAGAAACCGACGATGTCGGGTGGCACGCGGTGAAGGAGAAAATGCACATCAATGACTTCCACGCCACGCTCCTGCATCTCTTTGGATTTGACCATGAGCGTCTCACCTATCGTTTCAAAGGGCGCGATTTCCGCCTGACAGATGTCGCCGGCAAGGTCGCGAATAAGCTCATCGCCTGACCCCCTGATTCAAGGTAACACCATGGGACCCTCCCTCTTCCAGCCGGCCCTGGCCCGCGTGGCCTCAGCGGCGCTCCTGCTCTGCCTCTGCTGCCTGTCCGGCTCCGCCGCCGACCTGTCTCGAGAGGTGGTCACCCTGGTGGACGAAGCCATGGCGAAGGAGATGGAAAAACAGGCGCTCGTCGGGGCGGCGCTGGGAATCATCGTGGATGGAGAGATCGCCTACCTGAAGGGATACGGCCTGGCCGATCGAGAGGCCTCGGTTCCGGTCACGAGCAAGACCCTCTTCCGCTGGGCCTCGATCTCCAAATCCATCACCTCGATAGCGGCGATGCAGCTCTACGAAAAGGGGCTGCTCGACCTGCGCAAAGACATCCGGGACTATGTGCCTGAGTTCCCCGACAAGAAGATCCTCATCACCTCCCGGGATCTCCTCTGCCACCAGGGCGGGATCGTGCACTACACCAATGGGAAGTTGATTCGAACCCGGCGAGAATACAAAACCGCGAATCCCTTCGAAAGTGTGATCATGGCCCTCGACACCTTCAAAGAATCACCGCTTGTCAACCAGCCCGGCGAAAAGTACTCCTATACGACCCATGGGTTTATCCTTCTCAGCGCGGCGATCGAAAGGGCCGGCAAGGAGAAGTTCGCCTCGCAGGTCAAAGATCGAATTATCCGCCCCCTGGGAATGACCACCATGCAACCGGACTACCAGTGGAAGGCCATCCCTGGCAGGGCTGTTGGCTATCTCAGGAAGAAGGGAAAGGTGATCCCCTCCACGAACACCGATGTCAGCTGGAAGCTCGCCGGCGGCGGCTACATCTCGAATATTGACGACCTGGCGATCTTCGCCAGGGCCCTCATCCTCGGCAAGCTGGTCAAGCCGGAAACCGAGAAGCTCATGTGGACCCCGCAAAGGCTGAAGAGCTCCAAACCAACCAACTACGGCTACGGTTTTTCTATTCGAGGCCTTGGCGACGAGCTCCAGGTGGCCCATAGCGGGGCGCAGGAAAAGACCCGCACTCGAATGGTCATCTTCCCGAAGAAACGCTTTGGAGTGGTTGTCATGTCGAACTCTGAGCACTGCGATTCCAGGAAGCTCGCTGCCGTCTTTGTCGATACCTTCGCGAAACTTCCAGGGAAGAAGCCGGCAAAGACCAGTCGACTTGAACCAGGCGACCGGCCTCTGAAAGAGACAGCCAGGGCGCTGGTTGCGAAAGATCACGGCTGGCTGAAGAACTATGACTGAAAGATCAGCCCAGGATCCGCTGCCGGAGGCCTTCTCCTGGCTGGAACAGAGCCCCTTTTTCCAGGCTGGCCTCCAGGGATACTCGGACGCGGCCATGCGCATTGTCTCGAGGAGACACGGCAGCCCCTATTGCGTGACGGAGGCCATGCCCGACCAGTTCATCGTCAATGGTGGAAAAGGACTGAAGGATGCCGAGCTGGATCCTGAGGACCACCCTATCGCCGGGCAACTCATGGGTTCCAACCCGGCCAGCATGGCGAAGGCCGCCGGGATTCTGCTCGAGCTCGGCTACGATGTCATCGACCTGAACATGGCCTGTCCCGTCAAGCGACTCAGAAAAAATATCCGTGGAGGACATCTCCTCAACAGGCCTGAAGAGGCCATAGCGATCATTCGAGAGGTCAGGCAGGCTGTTGGATCCTCGGCCCCACTGACCATCAAGCTCAGAAGAGGTTTTGACGACGAACAAGCCTCGGAAAAGGACTTCCTGCGAATCCTGGAAACAGCCATCGAGGAGGAGTATTTCGGGGTGACCGTGCACGGCCGTACCGTTCTGCAGAAATACGAGGGACCGTCGCGCTGGAGCTTTCTCAGAAAGCTCACCCGAAGCTACCCCCAGTACAGGATCATGGGCTCAGGCGACATTTTCACTCCCGAGTCCATATTCGAGATGATCTCGGAAACCGGGGTCGCGGCCGTCTCGGTCGCCAGGGGCGCCATCGGCAACCCCTGGATCTTCCACCAGGCCCATCTCCTGCTTCAAGGCAAGGAGCCCAGGGCGCCGGCGGTCGAAGAGCAGGGCGCCGTCCTCAGAGAACACTTCGAGCTCTGCAACCGGTTCCATCCGGAAAACAGGACCCGGAATCTCATGAGGAAATTCGGAATCAAGTTCTCCAGACACCACCCCGAACCGGACGCGGCCGAGAAAGCCTTTATCGACTGCCGTACGGTCGAGGACTGGTGGAAGGTCCTCGAAGAGCTCTACGAAAACACGCCGACTGGACACCAGGCCGTCCCGCCACCTTCCTGAAAAGAATTCGAAGAGGGCTCCTCAGGGAGCCAGCTTCACCTTGTCGGTCGGGAAATCATCCGGAATCGGAATGGTCACCTTGCCGGTGGCGGCCCACTCGGAGCCTCGACACATCACGCTCTGAAATCCGACACACCGAATCGAGTCTGTCGGATCGACATGGCCCATAACGGTTGTGAACACCTGCCCCTTTCCATAGGGTACTGTCCAGATCATGGGCTCGTGGGCGCCAGTCCCTCCCGTCTTCTTGTCGGACCAGGCGGTAGCCAGCAGGTTCAGCTTGGCGGGGCCTCTCTGGCCATGATAGAGCTCATCTCGCGCGTGCAGCCACTTCTTCGGCATCCCCTTCATCACCGGATGTTCGGTATCCCTGACAATGATCTCAAAAGGATGCTGACGACCGTGGCCCGCCCCGGGCCCCTTCCCGGCGGGAGTGATGACGGTCTTGCCTGAATCATCGACGGTGAGTCGGTCCCCGTACTTGTTGTTCCGCCAGCCAAGCGCGATCATCTTGTTGTACTCTTTCCAGCCACCAAAGGCGTTGTTCGCCGCGTGGACAATCACCAGCCCTCCGCCTCCGCTGACAAAATCCTCGAGCCCCTTGTTCACAGGCGCGGGCCAGGGCTGCCCGTTGTAATTACTCAGCACAACGTCAAATTTGGTGAAGTCCGGACGGAACTTATCCCAGTCCTCCTTCTTCTTCCCGCCTGGAGGCGTGGTTGCCACCTCGACGACAAAGCGGCCCGTCGACTCGAGCTTCGCCTTCATCGGAGGGGTCATCGCCCGCCAGTTATGGTTGTTCTGACCATCGATGATCAGCAGGCGCAGCTTGTCCGCCGCGTCCACCGAGGTACACAGTAAAAAAATCGCGATGGCAAGCGACAGCAGTTGGTGGAGTGAACGGGTCATCCTTCTATACCTCTCTGAAAATAGAAAATGGCAGGATTGTCTGTCAGCCTATGTGGAAGGACAGTCTAGGCTCTGCAACCTTGATTCACAAGGCTCTCTCCGCAACGAAACCAGCCTTGCCTCTCAGCTGATCGCCTCGAGAAGTTCCCCATTGGATTCGTACTCGCGCATCTTCTTGTGCAGCGCCGGCAACGATTTTACCAATGGTCCCTTCGCAGCCTTTTTCCTGAACTCTTCGGCCGCATCGAGCTCCTCCTTGTTGAGAAGCTCCTCGCAGCAACCCGTCCCGGAGCGCGCGATGTCGATAGCCGGCCAGATTCGCAGCTCCGCAAGCTCAGCGGAGAGAAAGACCTCCATACCTCTACTGTCCCTCAGGGTCTCCAAGATCAGCCCGTCGACCTCGCTTTCGCCGCCTGCGACAGCCGACGCAAGGATCGTCAAGGAGCCCCCCCCTTCCACGTCGACAGGGGAATTGAGAATATCCAGCGTACGGTCAAGTGCCACCGGACTCAGATCAACATCGAGCACCCGACGCGGATCCCGCACCTCGGAATTGTAGGCCCGAGCGAGCTCCGTGACGGAATCAATCAGGACAAAAACATCCTTACCCGCCTCAACAAGCCTCCTGGCCCGCATCAGGGCAAACTCGGCTACCTTGATATGACTGGCGCTGTCCTTGTAGCTACTGCTGGCGAACACCCTGCCGGGAATGCTTCTCTCCATATTGGTCACCTCTTCAGGCCTCTCATCCAACAGGAGGATCATCGACTCGGTCTCTGGATGCGCCTCGGCGACAGCGTTCGCTATCTGCTGGATGAGAATGGTTTTTCCAGCCCCGGCTTCAGAGATAAGCAGCCCTCTCTCACCGATCCCAAGCGGCGCAAAAAGATCGAGAATCCTCATGGCCAGGGGACCCCCCTCAGTCGACAGGACCAACTGCTCGGGGTTTTCGAAGCGAGGCAGATCCTCAAACCTGGTGAAATCATGATGGTCGTCAAGATCTCTCCCCTCGATAGCAGTGATCACCTTGAGCGACTGCAGCACAACCTTATGATGCGGATCCGGGTTTTCCAGGGCGACCTCGATAAGCTCACCCCCATTCAGTTTCAGCTCGCCCACCAGGCTCGCTGGAATAACAGGAGCCGGAAAGCCGTCAACCCCTCCCTCTTCGGGAGAGCGCAGGACTCCTCCCCTGACGCCATCGGGCTCAAAATAGCCAAGATATGAGACCATCGTGTCTTCGCTCAAATATTCAAACTTCCTCGATAGCTACCGAATCTATCCCGGCAGGCCGGGTCGAAAATGTGCCCGCTGAAATCAAGCTGCAAACTGGGGAGCCCGGAAGACCGAGCGCCGGGCCAGGTAGCCTTGTCCGTCTCTAATCGAGGACAAAGAACTGCTGAAGCCCGTACCCTCTGTACGACCGCAGGGGCCATCCAAATCAGCGCGCCATAGCTCTTTCGGCGCCGCAAAAGAAAGGCCCTGTAACTCCCCTACTTCGACAGCAAGTATACTGCAAGGATCACGGCAACTCTACAGTGTTTCCACTCTCCGGGTCTCGCCTCAGGCTGCGGACGCGGAAGCAAAGAAACGCCAGCCTGTATAGCCCAGGTA
>CBFHWB010000184.1:0-7733 GCA_965659285.1 Planctomycetota bacterium
ATTCAGGCGGTATCTGAAAATGCCGCTCAACGGCCCGGCGCACATGCAGGGGACCGCGTTCCACTGGCGCCACAAAAACGCCATTTTCGTTTCCGTCGATGTCTTTGAAAAAGCCCCGGGCCGGCAGGGCGAGATCAGCGCCCAGGTCACCGGCCGGCAGCTCGCCTGGCTCAAAGAGGTTCTCGAAACGAACCATCCTCTCGTCGACCACATCATCGTCATGGGGCATACGCCCGTTCTGCGCCCGGTTCGGAAATTCAGCTCCTCCGGCATGCTCCTTGAAAAAGGGAGGAGTTCGGACTTCTGGAAAACGATGGTGGACCACCAGGTCGACTTATACCTTTGCGGCGAGGTGCACGCCGTTACCTGTACCCGGCTCTCGGGTGTCCAGCAGGTTGCCCACGGCGGCTTGATCGGCCGCACCTCGAAACCCAACTACATGGTCGTCACCGTTCAGAAGGACAAGCTCTCCCTCGAGCTTAAGGAGATTGACCTGGTTAACGGCAAAGGGATGCTCTGGCAGAAGAACAAGTCCCGTGGACCTTTTAAAACGATCGCCATCTCAGACGCTCGTAAGAAGCGAGGCTTTAGCTCGATCGGAACCGTCCAGATCGTCAAGAAGGATGGAGAGAAATCCTTTGAGTCCATCACGGGGTTCTTCGATGAAAAGAACAGCCCGGTGAAGTAAGCGGAGGCTGGTGGGTGAGCGTGGGAGCTACTTCTTCGCGGTGTCGATGGGTATTCGCCGAATGCGGCCATCACTGCTCCCTGCGGCGACACTTCCGCCGAGCGGGTGTACGGCCAGGGAGTAGGTCCAGCCCGTTCCGGCCGGCAGGGTCTTCGTGACCTTGACCTCCAGCGGGTCAACGAGGCGAAGCTTGCCGTCAGTGCAGGCGGCAACAATACGGGAGCCGCCAGGAAGCCACCCGACTGCCAGGGGCCTGGTCTTCAACCTGGCAAAACGGACCATTCTGCCGATCGTGGGTTGCCAGAGGCGAACGGTTCGGTCGTCGCTGACAGAGGCTACCAGCGGTAATCCGTCTGCGCCCGGGCGCAGGGCGAGATCGTGGACGGGCAGGGTGTGGTTGTCGAGGCTGTGAACGAGCTTCCCGGTCTCCAGGTTCCAGACCCTCAGGCTCTGGTCGATGCCGGCGCTGACCAGGAGCTTCCCGAGGAAGCAGAGGGATGAGACACCTCGCGAATGGCCTTTAAGGCGTTTGAGAGGTGAGCCGGTGCCGGTATCCCACAGCACCACACTGTGATCGAGGCTGCCGGAGGCAATCGATGATCCACTGAGCCAGGCAATGCCCATGACGGAGTCCTTGTGGTCGTTCAGTACCTGCAGAGGTTTGCCGGCGGGCCATGAAAAGATCTCCACTGTCCCCTCCTCGGCCGGGATTCCTCCACCGACAGCGATCCGGTTGCCGCCGGGGGAGAAGGCGACATCGTGAAGATTGAGGGCGCTGGTATCGATTTTCCTGCCGGGCTTCAATTCCGGCCAGCTGTAGATGCGTAATCCGGCCTGCGAGCAGGCGGCGATCGACTTGCCATCGGGAGCGAAGGCCAGGGAGGTGATTGGCGGATCTCCCGCTCCCGCCGGGGAAGCTGCAAGGCAGAGGGAAAGGCCAATCGATGTAAAAAAGATGAATCTGGCGTTCACGGTCCGTCCTGGAGTGAAGAGGCTCTTATGCGATGAGTTCCGAAACGACCTTCGACCCATCCGGAGCGACTCGTACCGGGCGTCCATCGCCTGTGTGCAGCATGAGCTTCGGGTCGATGCCAAGCAGGGTGTAGATCGTCGCCGCGAGATCCGCGGGTGTTACGGGCCGGTCCTTCGGGCTTTCTCCAAGCGAATCGCTCTGGCCGATGACCTGGCCGCCGGGCACTCCCGCGCCGGCAAGCGCCACGCTGAAGGCGCGCGGCCAGTGATCCCGTCCGCCGTTGGCGTTGAGCTTCGGGGTGCGCCCGAATTCGCCCATGACCACGACAAGGGTGTCATCCAGCATGCCGCGGGCGGAGAGATCGCTGATGAGGCCGCTGAGGGCGAGGTCAAGGGAAGGCAGCAGGGCCCACTTGTCTCCCGGATAGCGTTCCTTCAGCCTCGAGTAGAGATCCTGGTGGGTGTCCCAGCCTTTACTGTTGACGGTCACGAACGGAACCCCGCGTTCAACGAGGCGCCGGGCCAGCAGGCAGGCCTGCCCGATCGAGTTACGCTGGTCGCCATAGAGCGCGCGGATCTTTTCCGGTTCGTCGGAAAAATCAAAGGCCCGCTTAGCCTCCGGTGATGCGATAAGGTTGTAGGCTCTCTCGAGATCCGGGTCCGAGGCGGACTGCGAGGAAGCATCCTTCGCTCGACTGAATTTATCGAGCGCGCCGACAAATTTGCGCCTCTGGTCAAGACGGGCGAGGTCAAGCCCCCGGTAGAAATCGAGATCGCGAACCTTGAAGCCCCTTCTGTCGGAGCTGTTGCCAACGGAGAACGGACGGGTCGAGCCGGGCAGGTAGCCGTTTCCGGTGAGCTGGGATCCGCCGATGCCGAAGTCGGGCACGGCGATATTCGGCGGCAGGACGCCGTTCTGGCCCCTCACATGCGCCAGGGTTGCCCCGAAGGCGGGGTATTCCACCACCGGCGTGGGCTTGTAACCGGTCATCAGGTAATGAGTGCCGAAATTGTGTTCTCCAAGCGTCGAGGTCATCGAGCGAATGACCGCCAGCTTGTCGAGCAGCCCTGCTGTCCTCGATAGATCTTCAGAAAACCTCACGCCCGGCAGCTTCGTGGCGACAGTCTTCAGGGGGCCGCGAACCTCCGCCGGGGATTCCGGCTTGGGATCGAAGGTCTCCAGGTGGCTGGGCCCTCCATCGAGCCAGACCAGGATGCAGGCCTTCGCTTTTACCTTTGGGGGGCCTTCGGCTCCACAGAGGCGCTGCAGGCGAAAGTAATCACCAAGCCCCAGGCCGAGAGCAGACAGGCCGCCCACGCGCAACAGGCCGCGCCGGGAGATTCCATCGCATCGAACAGGGTTGAACATTTGTTTTCTCATGACTCAATGATTGCTTGTGAATTCATTACAGACAAGCAGGCTCCAGACGAAATCTTCAAGAAGTTCCCGATGTTTGTCAGCCGGGGCATTCTCCCCGAATTGTTCTTTCCAGAACGCGCTCTCCGCAGCACCGGGATAACGCCCCAGGGCGGCCAGGTAGAACTGCTCGACGATCGACAGCGGCTTCTGTCCGGCGGTGATCAATTTATCCAGCCGCCCGCCCGGCGCGGCGATCCTCGCGTTGATCAACGCGCCGTTAAAGAAATGCAGCTTGCGCTGGAGGCCGCCGGTTGAGCCCGCCGGGCTCTCGCAGGACTCTTCACGCGAACAGCGTCCGAGGATATCGAGCGCGACGGACCTCGTCTTCGGATCAACCAGGGTCACGGCGCGGGTTCCCTTCGGCTCTTCGCCGTAGCTGCCTGCGACCCCGAGGACATCGGAGATCGCATCAGCGAGCACCTCCGGCTCCAGCTCCTGGCGCAGGGCATGGGAATAGAAACTTCCATCGGACTTGTTTTCCTCGCTCGCCTTTGAGCTGCGCGAATAAGCCGCGCTGAGCGCGATCGTGCGCAGGGTGTGACGCAGGTCGTAGCCGTTTTTCACGAAATCATCGGCCAGGCTGGAGAGGAGCGCCGGATGCGTCGGCGGGTTGGTGGCGCGGAAATCATCCACGGGCTCCACCAGTCCGCGCCCCATCAGCGCCTTCCACAGTCGGTTGACAATGGCCCTGGCGAAATAGGGGTTGCCGGGATCGGTCAGCCAACTGGCCAGCTTCCCGCGCCCATCGACCAGGTCCGCCCCGAGGAAATCTTCACCGGGAATTCGCTGGCGGGCCCTCTCAAGGGTCCGCGGATGGATTACCTCGCCTGAAGCCTTCACCTTGACGAGCTGCCCGCTTTCAATCCTGGCAAAGATCGCCGCCAGGCCGTGGTAGTCATCCTGTGTCCAGCGATCGAGGGGATGGTTGTGGCAATTGGCGCAGCGCAGCCGGCTGCCCATGAAGACCTCACTCATGAACTCGGCCTGTTTCCTGGGACCCTTGACTGTCCGGTAGAAGTTCGCCGGGCCGACCAGGTGTGAGTCTCCCGTAGCGAGGATCACTGTGCGGGCCAGCTCGTCGTAACCGGTATTGTCCCTGACCTGCTGGTGGAGCCACTGGTGATACTTGCGCGCTCCCTCCCCGCTCCGGGCGAGCTCCCCATCCGCCCTCGAATGGATCCGCAGGAGCTTTGCCAGCCGGAGGGTCCAGTACTCGCTGAATTCTTCCGAAGCCAGCAGCCTGTCGATCTCGGTCTGGCGCTTCTTCGGATCTGTCCTGGCGAGAAAAGCGCGTGCTGCGGCTGCGGTGGGCAGGCGGCCGCCCAGGTCGAGTGTCACTCTTCGCAGGAAGGTAGCGTCATCGGCGGCGGGGGAAGGGGCCAGTCGCAGGGTTGAGAGTGCGCCGAGGATTTCCCGATCGATAAAGCCGCGCCGGGGCTCAGCGGACAGGTCGGGCTTCGAGCCGGACAAGGGAACGATCAGCTCGATCGGTGTCACCCGGTCGAGGTAACGGGCGATCACGATCTGCCGCCCACGGCGCAGCAGCTTCGCGGCCGCCGACTCCGAATCGATCTCGACCGCCGAGGGATCCTCCGCGGTGAAGACAGTCCATCTTGTCACGTCCTGTTTGCTTCCATCGGAGAAAAAAGCAGTGGCGCGCAGCTCGATGGATCCCCCCGGCTTTTCCGCTAGATGTCTCCTCGGAGAGATCTCGACGCGAGCGAGGCTTCGACTGCTTTTGAGCCCGGCTCCCTGTCGGATCCAGCGTAAGAGAAGCTCCGCGCCCTCCTTGCCGCTGGCAAGTCGACGACCGCCGCGGTGGGCGATCTGTTTCGTCGGCTTCAAAACGATGAGGCTTTCCTCGGGCCGGGCGAGGTTGACGCGCCGGCCTTCGACCTGCCGGACGATGGCCTCGTAGTCGGCCGCCGGGTTGCCGCCGTAGAGTGAGAGCTTGAAGCCGCCGCGTCCGATCGCCGCTCCGTGGCAGGAGGCTGCGTTGCAGCCCGCCTTGGTGAACACCGGGATCAGGTCGTTGGCAAAATCCACCCGGGCGGCGGGGGTGGAGGAGTTGGCCTCCCCGGCGAATCCTCCCGGGCTGTTCAGGGCAGTCAAGGCGAGGGCCAGGAGAACCGACCACCCTTTTTTCATTGTACGTTCAGTCATTTCAACAGCCTCTCGCCTTCTTCACCCGGCATCGCGGCGCATACTTCCCTGGTCCTGCCGGGTATCACCCCCTGGCGGGACTCAGACCTTTTTTCTTTTCGTATCTCCTCGTCGCTCACGTGCTTTCTCACCTCCGGCCTCAGAATCTTCCCGCGTTCTCTCGCGCCTCCTGGGTGCGGCCTCGCCCCGGGTGCGCTGGCCTTCAGTGGCGCCTTCGTTCAGCCAGCCCTGGACCGTCTCGCGTTTTTCCCCGATCGCCTCGGCGATCCCGCCAAGAACATGGGGATCAACGGTGAGCAGCGGCTGCTGGAAGGCGAAGTTGTGGAGCACCTTGCCTTCTCTTGCCACCAGGACCGTCATCGACACATTGCGATTGAGCCCGTAGGAGCCGGGGCCCTCCCGGCCTTCGCGGCTTATTCCGAGAGTGATCACCTCCGGAAGACGGCTTGCAATACGTTTCAATATGCTGGAGAGCTCAGTCGCATCGTCACCGAGAAACACGACCTGGACACTCAGGCCCTTCTCCGACTTCTCGACGATCTTCGAAAGCGCGCCGGAGATGCCGTAGATCCCGCGAAACCCGACGCGGTTGTCGTCCTGGAAGATCAGCAGCTGTGGTTTTCCTGCTGCAGCGGCGATGGCATCGAGCTCTTTGCCCTCGGTCTCGCCCCGAATCCCGGTGGCCTTGAAGGAGGGAAGCTTTTCGCCGGGCTGCGGCCCGGAAAAGAGAGGTTTCTCCTGCGACTTGCTGAAGTCGGCAGGATCCTTGACCTCGATCTTCCGCTGCTCCCGGTACCGCTGAGCTTCGCCGGAGCGGGCGCTCCGAGCGCTCCTGGCAAGGCGGCCATATTCCTCCCTGGAAATGTCGAAAAACTCCAGGTCGAGAAACAGGTCACTGCTGGCGGCGTGTCCCTGGTGGACGCTGACGCAGAAAAGGTTCTCTCCCTTCACCAGGGATCCCTGGCGAACGGGGAAAACCATGAATTCGTCTTCATCGGCGGAGTCCCGTCCGGCGATCACCCTGGAGTAGCTTCCGGCTTCAATTTCAACCTCGCCCAGGCGCAGACGCTTGATCTCCTTACCGTTGAGATAAACCACGGCGCTGTCATCGACTCGAATTCTCCCGGCGTAGAGTCGGGCGGCGGAAGGGTCATCGACGTTGAATTTCAGCCGGAAATACGCCGCGGGAAACTTCCGCTCCTCGTCATCTCCGTAGCTGATCTCAGTGACCACATCGTCTTCGCCGTAGCCAAGCGGCGCCTGGCCGACCTTCCATTTGGAATCGTCAAAATCCGCTCCGGTCCACTCTTTCGAGGGAGCCTTCCCCGTGTCGAGGTAGCGCCATCCCTTCTGGCCCTTCGATACCAGTCGCGTCCCCCCTGGGGCGGGACTTTCGGCCTTGCGCGCGCTCCTTTGAGCCTCCGGACGCTTTCTTTTTTCTCCACGTTCCTGTGCAAAGCCAAAGGAGGCGGACAGGATTCCGATTGCCAGAGTCAGCGCGATGGTTTTCATTGATAAGTACCTTCTGTAAATCGTGAAACGGGCTTCTTAACCGATTCCAGTGTATTTCTAATTCATTAGAGTGACCGCCGAATATTCGTAGGATTGTGTAAGAAATGCAGCCCTGCGTGAAGTCCGCCGTTTACCGTAAAATTGGACACGTTTTCCCGGCTGCGGGGATAAAATAACCAGCCGGGGCCAGGGTGCTGTCCCTGGCCGTCCAGCAATTTCTGTTACCCGGGAGGAATCTCCATGAATCGCAGTTTTTTTTCCGTAAATGGGTTGTCTGTGCTCATGATCCTGCTTTCCCTCGGGGTGGTCAGAGCGGAAGATCCCGTCTTCTCAGGCCCCCAGCCCGGGGAAAAGCTCCCCTCTTTCAAGGTGACAGGGGTGAGGGGCGAGTTCAAAGAGAAGGAGGTTGATTTCATCAGCCTGTCGGCAGGAAAACCGGTCGTCCTGTTTTTCTTTCATGAATATACCCGGCCGGCTTTTGGTCTTGCCCGGACCCTGACGCGCCTTTACACATCGAGCAAGGCGGAGAAGGGCTTGCGGGTTGCCCTGGTCTTTCTCTCAGACGACCCTGCCGAAAAAATGAAATGGGCGCAGAAGATCCAGAAGTACTTTCCGGAGGACGTCCTCCTCGGGGTGTCGAGGGATGGTCGGGAGGGGCCCGGCGCTTACGGGCTGAACCGCAAGGTGACGATGACTCTCCTCGTTGGAAAGGAGGGCAAGGCAACGGCCAGCTTCGCTCTCATTCAGCCTGCTCTGAGCCAGCCGATACTCGATGCGATCGCTTCAGTGATTGGTGAAAAAGCCCCGACTCTCAAGGAGATCCAGGCAACTGAAAGAGCCGAGATGCAGAAGATGAGAGAATTGAATCAGCGCAGGAAGTCCCAGCGAGGCGGGACGAAGCGGGGAGGCGATGCGGAGCTTTCCGCGCTTCTGCGCGGCCTGATCAACAAGCAGGCTACAGAGGCGGAGGTCAAGGAG
>CBFHWB010000185.1:0-7460 GCA_965659285.1 Planctomycetota bacterium
AGGCCGCGGCCGATGCGAAGAAGGCCTCCGCAGAGAAGGCCCGTAAGAGAGCCGAGCGGGATGCCGCACGGAAGAAGGCGGGAGATAGCTCTAAGAAAAAGTCCGTGAAACCCGCGCCGCGCAAGAAGACCAGCGCGAAGGCGACAGCCCGTGCCAGCTCGAGCTCGAAGAAGGCGAAGAAGGCAGTGGACCCAAAGAGGGCAGCCGCCGCAGCCGAAGCGAAGAAGAAGAGCGACGCCCGCAAGAAGGCTCAGGCAGCGGCCGCGGCCGAAGAGAAGAAGAAGAGGGATGCACGTCGAGCCAGCGAGGCAGCCGAAGCGAAGAAGAAGCTTGAGGCCCGCCGGGCCGCCGCTGCTGCTGAGGCGAAAAAGAAGGCCGAGGCACGCAAGAAAGCCGCCGCAGCTGCCGCGGCTGAAAACAAGAAGAAGCTTGATGCGCGCCGTGCAGCCGCCGCTGCCGAAGCAAAGAAGAAGGCCGAGGCACGCAAGGCTGCTGCCGCCGCCGAAGCGAAGAAAAAAGCACCCGCCAAAAAGAAAAGCCCTCCCAAGTAATAGCCTGGATCCAGGCGGGAGAAGTTTGCTCCCCGGGGAGTGTGTCGGTGTGAGCGCAAGCCGGTTACGGCTCGCGCTTGCAGATCCCGTTTCCCAGGTCTTTTGATCCCAGCTCCAGGAGCTTGCAGCATGAATTGCAGCATGAAGAGGTTCTTTTCGATCACCTGCCTCGCCTTGTCCTCGATCGCAGGAATCCACGCCGAAGGCCCGGTCCCTGTCGCGCCTGCCCAGTTCGATAAGCTCCATGCGATGTTCAAGACCCAGCCGGGGGAGTCGCGGTTCTGGGAGCTTCCCTGGACGATCCAGCTGTCCCGGGCCCTGCAGAGAGGCGCGGCCGAGGGTAAACCCGTCCTGGTCTGGTGCGGCGCGGGTGGTGCTCCGGTGGGCGTCTGCTGAGCAGCCGGCTCGGCAGGCCGTGCGCCTGCCTTCTGGACCGCCGAAACGGTCGCTTTTCTGAAGGATCGTTTTGTACTCGCAGCCGTGGATGCACGTCATGCCCGAAGAAGGAAAGACTGGGCGGGAGATTTCGTTCGCCAGACCCGCTGCGTGACCTTTACCGCGGCTGGAAGGAAATGCGCGGTGACCGCGGGTGGCAAGGTCCTTGGAAACATCCATAATTTAAAATCACTGCGCAAGGCCTGGGATGCCTGGAAGGCGCTGCCGGAATCAGAGCGGGCGCCCGGCGCGGTCAAGCTCGGCGATGACCGGCCCATCGACTGGGCCCTGGAGCCGCCCGGCGGCGCGCTCGTGTTGCGCACCTACACGCGCCAGCTCGCGCGTGGTAAAGATGGCTCTCTTCGCTACACCGAGCCTGGAGACTACCCGCAACCCGAACCCGCGGGCACCCGCTCGGGCTCACCCCGCCGCCAGGCAGCTCGCTTTCGCGAGGCGGGGCATGATTTCATGTGGATCCCCGAGTCCGAATGGCTGGCGCTGCTCCCGTCGAAGCCCGAGGAGGGGCTGCGAGGTCCGGTTCCCGAGCGGTTCAAGCTGCGCGTGCTGCGCTATCACCTTGACCCCGAGCGAGGCCTGGGAGAGGCGCAATGGTTTACCCGTGCCCGCCCTGGAGACGGCAGCCTGGAGTGGGTCGTCGAGCCATCCTCGCCTGGAAAAATCCGGCTGCGCCTCGAGGGACATGCGAAGCTCCGTCGAGAAGGCGGTCGGCTCGGCCCGACTGCCTACAGGCCTGCCTTGCTGGGCTACCTGGTCTACGACATCGGGGAAAAACGCGTTACCGATCTGAAGATGATAGCCCTTGGAGATGTTCTGAATACCCCGCGGGGAGTCCGCCCCGGCCTCCATCCGCTCGGGATCTCCTTCGAACTTGTGAGCAAGCCGGAGGCTGCGGAAAGAGTCGTTCCGCGCGGTGGCCGTGACAATATCGAGCGCTATCTCAACATCGAGCTGAAGTGACCTGCTGGAAAAATTCATCCAGCTTCCCACCCGGTCAACCAGGACTCTTCCGGGCGGAGCGTAACCCGAGTTGGAAACGAGGCTCTGAATAATCGGTATTTCCGGGAACAAATGATTCCCGATCTGGTCCACTGCTCTGTAACCTGAATGTCCTCGATGAATTTAAGGAAAGAGATAAGTCATGAAAGCTGAACGCCTGCACTGGATGAAGAAAACCTTACCTGTCTTTGCGGTCGTGGTCCTGGTGGCCGGATCCTGCTTCGCCTCCGATGTCGAAGATCTCGCGGCGGACAATACCCGCTTCGCGCTCAAGCTCTACCGGGAGCTGAATGACGGCTCCGGCAACCTGTTCTTTTCGCCCTACAGCATCTCCACCGCCATGGCGATGACCTGGGGCGGGGCGCGGGGTGAAACGGCCAGCCAGATGGCGGGGGCTCTCGAATTTACCCTGAAGCCCGACAAGGAGGGTGGACCTCTCGGGCGGCAGCGGCTGCACATCGCCTTCGGGGAACTACAGCGGAGCCTGCGGGCGGCTGGTGGCAAGGGCGGCGTGGAAATGTCCATCGCCAACGCTTTGTGGCCGCAGAATAAATATCCCTTCCGCAAGAGCTACCTCAGGCAGATCAAGGAGGAGTACGGCTCGGCCGGTCGGTCGCTCGACTACCGATCCCCGGATGAGGCCCGTGGGGTTATCAATCGCTGGGTGGAGAGAGAGACCCGGCGGAAGATCAAGGATCTGCTACCTGATGGTTCCATCGATTCCATGACCCGCATGGTCCTGACCAACGCGATCTACTTCAAGGGCGACTGGGCCACCCAGTTCAAGGTAAAGAACACCCATGAATTGCCTTTCAAACTGGCCTCCGGCAAGAGCCGGAAGACCCCGATGATGTTCCAGAAGGGCAACTTCGGCTTCTTCCAGGACGAAGAGATCCAGGCTTTGGAGATGCCCTACAAGGGAGAGAAGGTCTCCATGGTCGTGCTGCTGCCGCGCAAGGTGGATGGGCTGGCCGCGCTCGAGAAAAACCTCTCGGCCGGGAAGCTGTCGGGCTGGCTCGGCAAGCTGCGCCGGATGAAGGTCGATACCCTGTTCCCGAAGTTCAAGATGACCTCCCGCTTCGATCTCGCCAGCAACCTGCAGAACCTGGGGATGAAGAAGGCCTTCAGTGACGCTGATTTTTCGGGGATGGATGGCAGCAGGGAGCTCTACCTCAGCGGCGTCTTTCACAAGGCCTTCGTCGAGGTGAACGAGGAGGGGACCGAGGCGGCGGCAGCCACAGGCGCGGTTGTCGGGCGGCGATCGCTCCTTCGGGGACCGCGCTTTCGAGCCGACCACCCGTTCCTTTTCCTCATCCGTGATAAGGCTACCGGGAGCATCCTTTTCCTCGGCCGCTACGCAGAGCCGTCGAGTTGAACAGTGTCCGCTCTTTCTGAGGAAACCGGGATCGAAATGAAACCAGGCGACACTACAGGCCGTCTCCTCCTTGTCTCATTGCTGACCGTGGCGGTCTTCACCACCGGCCTTCGAGCTGAAGATTCCGGCCCGCCCCGCCCCAATGTTCTCCTGATCATGGCCGACGACCTCGGCTTCTCCGATCTCGGCTGCTACGGTGGCGAGATCGAGACGCCCAACCTCGATGGGCTGGCGCGTGATGGTCTGCGTTTTACGCAGTTCTACAACACCGCGCGTTGCTGGCCGACGCGGGCGGCGCTCCTGACGGGGTACTTTGCCCAGCAGGTTCGCCGGGACGCGGTTCCGGGCCTGCCGAAGGGGATTCGCAGCGGGGGAGGGGGGCAGCGGCCGAAGTGGGGAAAGCTCCTGCCCGTCCTGCTCAAGCCCGCCGGCTACCGCTCCTATCACTCGGGAAAGTGGCACATCGATGGGATGCCGGTCGCCGCCGGCTTCGACCGCTCCTACTACCTCAAGGACCAGGGGAGGTTTTTCTACCCGAAGATTCACTGGGAGGATGACCGGAAGCTGCCCGAGGTGAAGAAAGATGCCGGCTACTACGCCACCGACGCGATCGCCGATCACGCGGTAAAGTGCCTTGAGGAACACGCCGAGAAGCACTCCGCCAGACCGTTCTTCCATTACCTGGCCTTCACGGCGCCGCATTTTCCCCTGCACGCGCTGCCTGAAGATATCGCCCGCTACCGGGAGCGCTACCGAAGGTCGTGGAAGAAGGTCCGCGAGGCGCGCTGGGAGCGCATCCAGAAGATCGGTATCGTCACCGGCAAGCTCTCCGGGGTGGAGCGCGACCTCGGACCGCCTTATCACTTCCCCGATGCCCTGAAGAAGCTCGGCCCCGGCGAGGTGAACAAGCCTCTTCCCTGGAGGGAGCTGACCGGGGAGCAGCAGGAGTTCCAGGCCACCAAGATGGCGATCCACGCCGCCATGATTGATCGCATGGACCAGGCGATCGGTCGTGTGCTGGCGCAGCTGCGGAAAATGGGAGCCTTTGACAACACACTGATCTTTTTCCTTTCTGATAATGGCGCGAGCGCGGAGATCATGGTGCGAACCGATGGGCACGATCCCAACGCGCCGCCCGGTTCAGGTCCATCCTACCTGTGCCTCGGTCCGGGCTGGTCAACTGTCAGCAACACCCCGTTTCGCCGCCACAAGACCTGGGTTCACGAGGGTGGCTGCGCGACCCCCTTCATCGCGCACTGGCCAAAGGGCATCAAGGACCGGGGACAGCTGAGACGAGCTCCGGGGCACGTGATTGACGTGGTCCCCACGATCCTCGAGCTTGCCGGAGTGAAAAAATTGCCTGCGGATGCCCCGAAGGCGCCGGGCCACAGCCTGTTGCCTGTCTTCGCGCGCGATGGACCGCTGAAGCGCGAGTACCTGTGGTGGTTCCACGACGGCCATCGCGCCATCCGGGTGGGAGATTGGAAGCTGGTGGCTGCGAAGGGCGCTCCCTGGGAGCTCTACAACCTGGGCGATGACCGCACCGAGCTGAACAACCTGGCCTCGAGCAACCCGGACAAGACGAAAGAGCTCGAGCGCGCCTGGACAGAGCGCATGGACGAGTTCCGCAAGCTCGCTTCCGAGAAGCCGCCGGCAAGGCCTGCCAAGCCGAAGCGTGCCAGGCGCTGATCCGCTCACCTCCTCCGGAAAGATTCAGAGAGCACGATGGATGTGGCGAGAGCGCGGAAGGTTCCGCCCTCACGCCGGGTTTGCTCGACCAGGGCTCCGACCTGCTTGCGGTCCTCCAGGGTGAGCGTACGCCCGAGCGAGTAGAGAAAGAGCTTCTCGCTCAGTCCCCGCAGGAATTCATCTCTCCTCCCCAGGAGGATCTTTTTCAGGCCTTCCGGACCGGAGAACTGCTTGCCGTCCGGGAGGGAGGTGGCAAGGTCTTCCTTCGGGACATCGCGCCAGGTGCCGATTCCATCATAGCTCTCCAGCGCGATCCCCCAGGGATCGATCTTCTCGTGGCAGCCGGAGCAGGCGGGATCACGTACGTGTCTTGCCAACTGCTCGCGCAGGTTCTTCGGCTTCGAGAGCGAGGTGTCCTCGTTTAGCGGCGGTACGTTGGCCGGCGGATTGGGTGGCGGCCGGTTGAAGAGCTTGTCGACCACGAACTTGCCGCGGAACACTGGCGAGGACCTGGTCGGCTGCGAGGCAAGAGTCAGCACACCGGCCTGGGTAACCAGGCCTCCACGATGCGCTCCCGGGGCCAGCTTCACCTTGCGGAATTGACCTCCGACCACGCCCTCGATGCCGTAGTGGCGGGCGAGGCGCTCGTTGACGAAGGTGAAATCGGAATCGAGGAAGGTGGTCAGCTCGAGGTTCTCGCGCAGGACATGGCGGAAGAATTGTTCCGGCTCGGTGCGCATCGCTGCCCGCAGGTCCTCATCCCATTTTTTGAAGACAGTCGGGTCCGGGGCGATGTCGTTCATGCGGCGGAAGCCGATCCACTGGGCGGCGAAGTTTTCGACCAGCGCCTCCGCTCGGGAATCGCGCAGCATCCGTCCGACCTGGTCGCGCAGGGTGGCGGGGTCGCTGAGCTTGCCCGCTTCGGCGAGAGCGAAGAGTTCCTCGTCGGGCATCGAGCTCCAGAGAAAGTAGGAGAGGCGAGAGGCCAGTTCATAGCCGGAGAGAGTCCTTTGTGGCCGGGATTCTTCGACCAGGTAGAGGAAGTTCGGTGAGGCGAGCACGGCCTGTAGAGCGACTGCCACGGCCTGCTCCCGCTGCAGGCCGTTTTCCAGCTCGGCCTCGGCGATGGATGTGTACAGGGCGACCTCGGATTCGGTGGCCGGGCGGCGAAAGGCCCTGGCGACAAATTTTATGAAGAGTTCACGCAGCGGTCTCTTTTCTTCGGTTCCGAAAACAGCCCGGTGTGAGGCGGGTGGCCACGAATCGTAGAGAGGTCCGGCGAGGGTGGCTTCGCAGAGGACCAGGTTCGGGATGCCGCGCAGGTCAGCCTTGTTCACCGATGAGGATGCGGACATGGAGATCTCGGTCTTTCTTCGATCGGTGGTGATCTCAAATTGAAATGTAACCGGTTTTTTCCCCATGCCCACCGGCTGGGTGTGGACCCGCTGGCCGTTGACGGAAATACCCATCAGGCAGGAGCCGGTGGGTTCGATGGGAGCCTTCTTCCTGCGATCGTAGGCTTCTTCGGCGTAAGCGCGGACCGTGAGCCTGTACCGCCCACCGGGAAGCAGGTTGTCGAATTGGAAATGGCCGCGGCGTCCGGAGTTGCCGGTATGCTCGAGCCGGACCTCGTAGCCGTGGGCCCCCTTGCCTTCACGGACGGTGCCATCGCCGTCCCTGGATCCGGATGACCAGTCGAGCCTGAGGAACTGAACCGGGCTTTTTTCCTGCTCACGACGCTCTTTCTTCGCCAGGCTCGCCAGCGCGACAGGGGATGGCTTGATGCGGCTCTTGCCGTTCTTCTGGTCGGTGCCGAGCGGGTAGTAGCGAACATCGATGCGCTTCGGTTCCGGCCCGGTGACGATGGCCTGGGAGAGGGCGTCCCTGGCGGCGCGGAGGTATTTCTCCAGCAGGAGGGGGGACACGCTCTGCGCCTCGGCCACGTTGTCAAAGCCCTGCCGGCCGAGATCCTGCGGGAAGCGGTCAGCGGGTCTCGCGTCAACCAGGAGCAGATCGCGGATGGTGTTGTTGTACTCGGCGCGGTTGAGTCTCCGGGTGAGCCGTCCGCCGCCGCGGGCGGCAGAGCTGAGGGCAGCCTCAAGCCAGGTGGCGAGCTCGCGGTATTCAAGTGCCGACGGTCGCTTCGCCTTACGGTTTTTCTTCGGCGGCATCTGGGCCGAAGCGACCTGGTCAAGCACGTCGAGCCAGCGTGGCAGGTGTTCCTTCAAAGAAGCTGATGTGGCCAGTGGCCGCGCATCGAAATCCCCCTTGGGTTTTTCTCCTCCGTGGCAGGAAACGCAATAGGTCTCCAGGAAGTTCCTGGCGCCAGGGAGATCCGTCGCCCTGAGCTGGCAGCAGACAAGAAGCGGGAGTGTTGAAAGAAGCAGGTTCGA
>CBFHWB010000186.1:0-7222 GCA_965659285.1 Planctomycetota bacterium
CAGGGGAGGCCCCCTGGAGCCTTCTCAGGCCGCGGGTCCGCAGCCGATCGCATCCGGTGTCGGATCGACGCCTGCGGCAGGATGAGGCGCCGGGATAGCCTCTCCGCTCTGGAAAACAAAATTCAGCAGGTAGATCGCATCCGCGATCTCCACCTGGCCGGAATCGTTGACATCCGCTGCATCGAGGCAGTCCAGCTCGCCCGACTGATAGAGATAGCGGAGGATCTGGATGCCATCGGTAAGGTTCACTCCTCCGCTGCTGTCGGCATCTCCTCGAATAAAGGGAACATCCTCAATCTTGAACGGGACCTCCGCCATACAGATAGCCGCGCAGCTCTCTCGCCCATCCGCGAGCACCCCGATCACCTCATACCGATGAATACCGGGTGCGGGATCATCCTGGTAGCGGCCGCTGGCGGCGGCGGCTGAACCGATGACCTCTCCATCTCTCACGATCCGTACACTCTCGAGAAATTCCGGAGCCTCCCAGCTGAGCTCGACTCCCGCCTCGCCCTGCGCGGCGCAGGAGAGCCCCTCGACTCTGCCATCCCTGATGGAAACCACCAGGGGCTCGGTATTCACGCTGCGCGTCCGCCCATCGGCGTTAAAAAACGCGGTAGGAAACTCGACGGGGCTGCCCGGGCAATCGCTTCCCGAGGCCGAGATGACCCCGCCCGCGGCTCCGCCCCGGGGCCTGAATACAATTCTCCCGAGAACAAGCTCCTCGCCCTCAACCTCATCGGCTACCCCCCTGCCCACCAACCCTGGGTCTGGATAGACCGTCGAAGCTATGAGGATTCTGTCGACTCCCTCGCCATCCGCCCACGGCCCGCACGGCGAAGCCGCGGCAAACGGGAAGCTGCCGCTGCTGCGTACCGACCAGTCGGAAGCGACCCCCTCGAACGAAACAGGCTCGAAAGAGGCGGCGGGAAACGAAAGGGACACCTGGAAGCCAAAGACAGGCTCGCCGGCGTTGACCAGCACCACGTCGATGGAGAAGTCCATGCAGTCGAAGGCATCGCCGGCCGGAACCAGCCTCAACTCCTGGGCCTCCGCGCGCCCGCCGACGGCCGCCAGGCAGGCCGCGATGAGGATTGCCGAAATCGTCTTGCTGAACATCATCGGGGGGGTACAAAGGCTCCTTGATTCAATAGCCCGCTCGCTGCCCGGCTCGTTGCCGGCCTGCTCGGCGAGACATTCAAAACCTACTCGATATTACCACCTGGGAGGCAGTTTTCTACCCGGACCCCGTAAGAGGGCGCGATAGCGGGACTCGAGCATGGCGAGAAAAAGCTGCGGAGCTCATTTAAAACCAATTCGATTACATATTTTCCAACGAGACCTCGGAGGAAGAACCGGGGCGGCAGGCCTTATCGAGCCCATTCCGGCCATCTTTGACAGGCCACGGAGGGGTATGATAGCCTTGTCAGGACGGCGGCCGGCAACATGCGGCCGCGACCTGTCAGTTGCTGACCCGTAATCTCCGAATGATATGCTCTGTAACCTCTGCCCACTGCGACGAACCTGTAACCAGATCTGCGATTACGTAGAGCCGCACCTGCCCTCCATGGAGCAGGGCCGGGTTGACTACGAAGACCTGCTTCGTATCTACCAGGGAAAGCTGATGACGCAGGCTCTGCTCGACCATGTCGAGATCCTTACCCAGCGGCAGCAGGAGGTCGTCACCCTCTACTACAGGGGTGTCCTCTCCCAGAAGGCCATCTCGAACCAGCTCGGTATCAGCCAACAGGCCGTCGCCGACTCCCTGCAGAGGGCGAGAACCGCCGTCTCCAACAAGCTGCGAAACTTCATCAAGATGACCTGAGGCGGCCGCCTATTCCTTCGCCCTGTAGTCAACGAGGTCCAGCTCGGCGAGCCACGAATTCTCAGCATCCCCGGTTCGGGACCGGGAGGCTCTTCGAACCTCGAAGCTTTCGATACGCACGGAGTTCTTGGCCTCCTGCACCGCGGCGGCAAAACGAAGGATCTTATCCAGCGGGGCGCTCAGCAGTTGAATATTCTGGCCCTCCTCGACGAGATTGGCGCCGATATCCCGTGGACGCTTGGGGGTCTGCTTGCTGAGCTCAAGACCGTAGATACCGATCTTGTCGACGACGATTTCACCGAGAGACTGCAGCTGATCATTCTCATCCTGCAGCCTCGCCTGGTGCCGCAGCTGCCTCATCTCCTCGGAATCGAGCTCCTTGACGAGCTTCTTGTATACAGCCCGCTCCTGGCCAACCTGGCTCTTGAGATCAGGAATCAGGTAATACTGCAGCATCAGGTAGAGCAGGAGAAAGCCGGCAGCCGTCATCGCAAGGGTCAGGATGACGATCTGTTGTGGCTCGCTGCGGGATTCTTCACTATTGCCTAACATGGTTCCTCGCTCTCACTTACTTGTATTCCTTCAGCTTGTCCTGCTTGACCTGCAGCTCGAGCGGAATATTCGCCTTGCCCTCCGACCTGCTGCCGGAGAGAGATGCCGTACAGGTAAACATGCTCGCCGCCGAAGTTCTGAACTGGTTCGGCAGCTTGACCTGGGCATTGCTGGCGGTTTCCGCCTCGATCTCGACCTTTGAAGGCTGAACCGAATCAAGCGTTGAGGTCCCCCTGCCGCTGCTCTTCACCGAGCGGCTCTTGATGCGGAACTTGAAATCCATGCTCTTGATGGTGAAGTAGACATCGCTGTCGTTCATCACCTCAGAGAAGCTCCTCATCGCATCGGCGAAGTCGACAAAACGAGGGACATCTCCGGCCCCTCGACCCTCCCACGCCTGCTTCTTCTTTTTCAGCGCCGAAAAGGCGTTGCCTCGAAGCTTTTCATCGAAAAAGCTCTCGTAGATATCCTGGTTCCGCTTCGCGAAGGCCTGCCTGCGCTTTTTCTCCTCCTTATATTCCTGGAAGGACCAGAAGGTGGCCTGCAGGAAGAAGAGGAAGACCAGGAAGGCGCCCACCATCAGCGGAATCCTCACGCGCTCGAACTTATGCTCGTAGCGAAAGGAATCCTTGCGATAATTGACCCCGATGCTGTCCTCCCGAAGGCGCCTCATGCCGAGTCCGATGGCCGCGGCTCCACTGAGATGGACAGAAGGATCTTCTGCCACCTTGGGATCCATCTCGAAACAATCGTCAAATCGCAGCCGGATCGTCTCGGTTTCGAATTCATCGGTAAAGAAGGCGAGCGCCTCCTCGCGACTGCTCATTCCGCCGGTGACGACGATGCGCTCAACCGAAGATCCAAGCGAGACCCCCGCGAGGCTCCGCTGAATCTCAAGTGAAATCCGGGCGAGGTATTCCTCGTAGCTGAACTCCTCCTGTTCCGCCTGGCCGGGGAACATTCCCTGGTAATCCGCGGCCGGGGGCTCGCTGGAGTCCTCTTCGGCAGCGGAAGCTCCATCCAGGGGGAGCTCGGCGCTGCTGTCCAGGTCAAGCTCATCCATCGACCCGCTGGGACTCGTCGCCTGGTCCTCGAAGATATCGAGGGCATCCTCCAATTCCTTGAGACGGCCATCGACAGCCGATTCCTCCGTCTCGACAGGAACCTCGTCGGCCTCGGCCTCCTTGGCTACCAGGAGCTTCCGGGCAGCCGCCGCGACGCCCGTTTCCAGTCGACAGGAACGCATTTTTCTCAGCTCTCCACCCTCGACCAGGACGATCTTGGTTGAGGTCGCCCCCATATCCACCACCAGGGTGGTCTTCTCCTGGTCGTATGACGCCGAGGATTTGTAGGCGTTGAAGAGCGCGCAGGTGTCCAGATCCACCGTGACCGGATCCAGCGAAGCGGACTTCAAAAGCTTGAGATGCGCTTCGATGGTGTCGTGGTTCAGAGCGGAAACGATCAGGCTGCTGCTGCCCTCGCTCTCTCCGGTTTTGATGTGATCAAGAACGGTATTCTCCAGGTCAAAGCCGGTGAAATAGTTCTCGGCCTCGAAGAACACAGTCTTACGAATCTGCTCATCTTTGGTGAAGGGCACCGAGATCTCTCTCATGATGCAATCCTTCGCATCTACCTCCGTCACGACATCGGCATCCTTGAGATTGCGCTCACTCATGATCTTGACGAGCAGCTCATCAGCGGCCATCGGAGCGATGTACTCATCATCCTCGGAGTATTCCCCCGTATGAACGGGCGGAATCTCTTCAATGAAGAAATCAATCAAACGAAACTTCTTCTGATTACCGGAAAAAACAGCCCCGGTTATGGTGGATGACCCGATATCGAGTCCTAGGATGACAGCCATGGTTTTTCTTTATCGACTGCGAGCTAAAGAACTCTGCAGTTTCTTCGTTATTTCAGTTACCCGGCCCGAAAGGCCTTCTACTTGCCGCTCCCGCGCTTTCCCTTGATAAGGTTCTCAAGCTCGGCTCGCTTCTTGGGATCAACTTGCTGATACTTGGGATTGTTTTTCAGCCCCTGGAGTGTCTTGAGCGCCTCGACCTTCTGCTGAGCGGTAGAAACCGACTTCTTAGGCGCGGAGGACTTCTTGGTCGACGTTGACGACTTCGGATAGACCGGCTTGCCTGAGGCGGAGAACTTTGAACCTGAGCTCGAAGAACCTGAAGTCGTGGGCCTCACAGAGCTCTTGGGAGAAGCGGTCTTCTCTCCCAGATTCTTGGGCTCCAGGAATCCAGCGGTTTCCTGCCCGGCCAGGAGCTTCCGGTAATCCTCTTCCCTCTTCTCCAGCGGCCTTATTCCCTTGGGAAATCTCTTGAAGAACTTCTTCTCTTCCTCGGCTTCCTCTCCCTCTTCCTCTTCATCCTTCTTCGGAGCGAGTCTTCGCTCCTCCCTGGTCTCCTCGAGAAAGTAGCTCTCGCTCACCCTGGGAAGAGAGTACTTCCGGTTAGGATTATCCGTCCAATAGATGATCTTGTCGGCATCGACATAGTGGACCTTAAAATCGAGCCCCTTCTCCTCATCCACGAACCAGCGATCTTCAAGGGTCAGCGTGATGGTGTTCGCCGAGGAAGCCGAGCGAATCTTGCTGCTCGAACTCGAACGGCGAATGCTGCTGGTGGAGCGGCTGCTGGAACGACTGCTGGAGCTTCTCCCCCTTGAATAACGGGAAGGAGACGGAAGGGAGGAAGTTTTTTGTTCATCCTTCTTCTCCAGGCGAATCCAGCTCTTGAGCGGAGTCTCTGAAAAGATGATTCCGTGTACGTAATTCCAATTGTCCTTCTGAAGCGGCCCGCCTTCGATCGGCTCGCCATCTTTCGTCTCGGGCTCCTCCTCCTCCTCCTCTTCAACCGGGTCCGTAGGCTCGGTAGCAACAACCGGCGGAGCCGGCGGCTTCGGCATGAGCCAGGCCGCGGAGGCCCGGACCTTTGACTCGGCGGATTCCGGCTGCACGAGATCCTTGTCCGTGTACTTGAAAGAAGAGGGCTTCTTCAACTCGACAGAGAGGGCCGCGCCTTCCTCAGCGGAACCATCCGAGAACATCGAAGAGATGCTGGGCAGGCCCATGCCGCCGAGGTAACCGGTCACGATGAACACCGTCACCCCGAGGTTAACGCCCATCATCAAAATACGAACTGTATTGACATTCAAATTCATGATTCAGTCCTGCAACTCTTTCCAGAGAACGACTTCCATCAATTTCTCCTGGACATTTCTCTTGATGATCATTATGCCCGATTTTACCAGCGGACTCGTTTGAGTCTTTGCCTTAAGTTCAATAGTGAAATAAGTACCTGCAAAACACATAACATTCCTGTAATCGTTGAGAACCCTCTGCAGCAGGGGGTCATCTTCAGCATCTACGCGATCGACGCCTACATCGCTTGTCAGAAGGTCGTCCGCGTCGCCAGCCGTACCATCGACCAACTCGATCTGCTCAAGGTTAGTGAAATAATTGGTCTCGACGTCAGCCATGGGAGCGCTGCCGGTTCCATCGAGTCCCATCTGGTCAACCCCGACCATGGAGTTGAAATCCAGCTCCGCGCCAAGCTCCTCTTCCTCCGGCGGAAGCGGCCTCTTGGGCTGGCCAAGATCCTTCAGCATGGTCTGCCCCGCCCCCTCAACCCCGGCACCGGCCTCCTCTTCCTCGAACTCCTGGTACTCAAAGCGGTAATCATTGATCAGCAGGGCCACGTTCTCCGCCTCCTCATCATTGCCTTCCCGCAGAGAGGGCAGCAGGGCGTAAAGAATCGGCACCGAGGCGGTGTTGATATTGATCTTACCTGAGGAAAAGGTGGTAAAGAGATCCTGCAGGCCGATCGGCACCTCGGGTTGCTCAATGTATTCGTAGCCTTCCTCGTCAAAGGCCTGGGCCGGACCGGTCATCCCCCGGGTCAGAGAGTTCGCGTTCAGCCCGCCGATTCCGGGAAATTCCTGACCATGCGCCTTGATCAACTCCGGCGGCAGGCCGCCTGGGAAGGTCTCCATAAGACCCGAGAGGGCGTCCGCCTCCTGCTCCCGGAGAAATTCCTGGTCGCTGTCGTAAATATAGGTCGCGGAGAGATCGCCGAATTCGTCTTCCTGCAAAAGGAACCCGGCAGCCGTCTCGAGTCCCTCGTCCGGGAGTTCCTCCGGCCCGGGTCCGTAGAAGAGTTCCCGGGTGATCGAAGGAACATTCAGCAATTCGGTCGTGTGATAGATCCTGTTCTGATCAATCGAGGTCCGCCTGGTAATAACGTAATCGACAATGTCCCTGGCCAGCCGGTCGGAGGTGTAGTTGTCCCGGTAGAAAAAATCCCGGTCCTCGTTAAGGCTCAGGATCACCTCGATGGCCCGGCCAAGCATCAGGATGGTAGCTTCCTCCTGCTGTTCGGTCGGCTCGATGAACTCCGTCAATTCAGCCTCGTCTTCAAGACCAACGACTCCCTCGAGCTCGTTGACAGCCTCGCCGTCCTCCTCAGAATTATCATTCCGGTTAATAAGCCCTACCCGTGACCGGATCTGGTCGCCGAGCGATTTCTGGCCCCTGGCAGTATCAGCCGAGGTCCCGGCCGCCATCTCCGCGAGCTCTTCGCCAGAGAGCGCTCCTCCCGGCCCGGTGAGAGCATCCTCCTCAGCCGGAAGCGGGGCGTATTCAAACAGCCGGTTCAGATCAAAACGGCGCTCATTGTCGGTGATCGTGACCTTCACCTTGACCTCGCCAACCTCATGCTGCTGGGAATTGAAGATCGCCTCCATGAGATAGTCAAAGTTCTGCGAGCCTCCTTCAACTCCGACACCTCCCTGCTGGCCGGTCTGGAGAGCGACGAATCTGCCTTCATCGCCGCC
>CBFHWB010000187.1:0-7071 GCA_965659285.1 Planctomycetota bacterium
ATCGAGGATATGAAGCCCTGCATGCAGATGCTCATTCGCTACAAGCTCACCGGAGCGGATGGTGCCCGGGTCTCGCAGGAAATCTATAACACCATCCACAAGCTCGGTGACCACTCGAAGACCGCGAAGCTCTTTGATTAGCCTCCCGGCTCAGGGAAAAAGATACCGCGCGTTCTTCTCCGCCGCCCGCCGCTTGTAGCCGTCCAGTTCCGCCCGCATGGCGACCACCAGCGGCGAGCCCGGATGCCCTTTCTCGAGAGCCCGGATCCACTTCTCGGTGACCGCGTGATACACCGCGATGCGATTCCGCGCCATCCCGCGAACACGGCGCAGCTGAGCGGGCTGCGCGGCTCCGGGCAGGTTGTCCAGGGCCTTACCGATCCACTCGAACGCGGCCTCTTTCTTGAGTGCGGCATCGTAACGGCCCGCCATGGCGATGGCCCAGGCGGCCCGTTCCGCCCCCGTGACACTCCGGGTGTAGGCCTGCGCCTGGGATGCCAGCTGGGCCGGGTCCGGAACCCGGAAGAAGGCCAGGGCGCACGCGCGCTCTCTCTCCAGCTCGCCCGCAAAAGCGGCCTCGAGCGGCGGATTGAAATAGGCCGAGAGCGAAGTGAAGGGGCTGAGCCGTAAGGCTGCAAAGGCCAGCGGTGAAAGCGCCGGCCCGCGGTAGAGGCGCAGCAGCTCACGATCGCCGCTGGAATAGCTCAGTCGCTGGGTATCATCTTCGTACAACATCGGCGCATCGAGGCCCGCGATCTCCTCAGGCCCCATGACCAACGTCGACAGCACTCCCTCGAGGGAGGACATCTCGTGGCGGCAGAGAGTCGTCCAGCGCGAGCCGGATATCTTGTTTTCCCGGGCGAAGGTCCGGCTGCGCTGACGCAGCGTCTCCAGCTCAAATCGCGGCCGCGATGGATAACTCAGAACCATGAAATCATCCCGGCCGACCTTGACCACGAAGGTAAAAGGAAACTCCGCCGCCTGGGTTTTCACGATGCCCAGGGTGTCCGCGGGGGTAATCCTGTAGAGTGGAAGCCACTGCATGAAGACGCCCCCTGGGCGCAAAATACGGCGAATCCCGGAATAGAACTCCCGGGAATACAGGCTGCACACTCCATCCGCGGTTGGCGGCGGCGGCTCCATCGAGATGATGTCATAGGAGCTCGCGGGGGCGCGGTCAACATAATGGCGCCCATCGTCGAGATGGACCCTGACCCGGCCGTCTTTTCCAAGGCCGTGGTTGTATTCGCCGTAGTTCCGCAACGAGAGCTCTATCATCTCCTCTGAGATGTCGACCACGTCCAGGCGACCGTCTTCCGGCAGATACATCAGGAGCGCGCCGAAGGACTGGCCGGAGCCCAGGCAAATCCCCAGGCAGTCGCGCGGCAGGCCGGTGCCGGGATAAAAAAGCATCGGCACATGGCCCTGGATAGCCTGGGTTGACCAGTACTTCTTATAGGTTACCGCCAGCGATACATGCCCCGCCCCCACCTGGATGCTGTCAGGCCCATCAAAAATCCAGGAGGTCGTAAGCGGCCCCTCGTTAATCTCGACCAGCTCGGTTTCGCCCCGGGCGGGATTCTTACCATACCCATCCACGAGTATCGTCTGCCGGGTTATATCTTCGGAAAAACTGAAGTAGAGGACGCCGGCCAGGCCGAGCAGGGGGGCCGCGGCGGAAAGGAGGCCTCCGCGGCTCCTGGAGGAGGAAGCCTCGTCCCCCGCCAGCCGAAGGCTCCGGGTCTTCAACAGGCAGGCGCCCGAAAGGACCAGTGAGCCCGCGCCCAGCAGGACGAGCGTCGCATGCAAGCCAAGAAAATGAAGGAAAACGTAACCTGCGAGGAAGCCGCCAAGGCTTGAGCCGATGGTGTTCCAGAACACAAGCCTCCCGGAAACCGGGCGCAGAGTGGAGGCGCTCCGGGCCGCCGCCGCGATCAGGGCCGGCAGGCCCGCGCCCATCAAAGCCACCGGGATGAAAATACACAGGGCGATCTGGAAAAGCGGGGCGAAAAATATCGCATCCGCCTTCTCGCTCCAGAACATCATATATGACGGGTTCAGGTGGTCGATCTCAAGAGTCTCCAGCGGCACAATCTGGACGCTCCCATCGGGAAGGGTGACCCTCTTGCCCTGCAAGGCCACGCTGTGCTCCGCCGACCGCCACCAGTAAATCATCGTAAGAGCGAAGAACGGCACCAGGCCCTGCAATCCCCCGAGAACGGTGAGAGGGCTCCAGCGCGTACGAAGCACGGGAGAGAGGGCCAGGCTCCCCGCCGCCAGGGCCAGCAGGTATACCGCCAGGAGCATCGCCGTGAAATAAACGCTGGTTGTGTGAAAGAGAGAGAAATAACGCGACCAGGCGACCTGGTAGGCGATCGCAACCAGGCCGGAGAGAAAGGCCGCCGCGGGGAAAAACCACCCGAGCCTGACCTCCCCGGCAATCGCGCGAGTCGGAGCCGATTGGCGAAAGAAAAGAAATGCCGCGGCGGCAATCAACAGATTACCGATGCCCCCGGCCACGCTGGTCCCGTTCATGCCAAGCGCCGGGATGGCAAAATAGGCGGTGCACAGAACCCCGGCCACCGCGCCCAGGATGTTGACGCCGTAGAGGAAGCTGGTTCTCGAGCCAATCGCGCGGTCTTCGGCCACCAGCCCATCCAGCAGAAGCGGAAGCGTGCCTCCCATAAAGAAAGTCGGGATGAGCACCAGGGCGAACAGCAACCCGAAACGCAACGCGAAGAGGCCGCCGCCAACCCCCGCCGCAACGGGATAGAGCGCGCCGTAGGTCTGCTCCAGCAGGAAGAAGAGAAAAGGGAAGGCCAGGGCAAAGAGGCCGATCACCAGCTCAAAAATGCCGTAAATAAAAAGCGGGGAGCGCCGAGTGGAGCGGAGCCGGCTTCCGACAAAATAGCCGCCAAGCGCGATTCCCAGGAAAAATGAAGTCAGCACCGTAGAGAGGGCGATCTGGCTCGCGCCAACCACCAGCGCAGCCTTCTTGATCCAGACCAGCTCGTAGCCGAGCCCGAGCGCGCCTGAAAAAAAGAACAGGGCCGTCGCCCGGCCAAAAGTTTTTGGCCGGAGCCCCGGCTTTCCGGATTGTTCTGGAGCTGTTTTCTTCGTCACGCTGTCGTCTTCTCCTCCGCGCTGGATGCCTCTATTCTCTGGCGGCTTTCGCCTCTTTTGTTATCGGCCTCTGGCTCTCCTGGCTGAAAAAAATTGTTCCAATCGTTGCGCTGGCGTTAGGATGCCTGCATGACTGCAAATTGCTCTTTTTACCCTTATCTGCTGGCCCTGGCGCTTCTCCTCCCTGCCGGAACCCTTGCTGCCGAGGTAGTAAAAAAAGTTGCCCCGGCAGCGAAAAAAGCTCCCGCCGGCAAGAAGGCTCCAGACCCGGCCAGGCTGGCTGCCGAAGACCTGGCCCGAATAGAAAAGATTCGCCTCCGCCTGGCGGACTGGGAAAAAAGCGCCGTCTCCCTCTCTCTTCACGGCCTCGACATCAAGGGGTTCCTCGCGCCCGATGCTGTCGCCTACAAGGCGGCCGCCACCTATCTCAGGCTGCGCAAATCCGGCCTTCCACATGCAGAGGCCATCCGCAGGGTCGCCTCCTCTCTGCCGCGCTGGAAACGATACGAAGGACAGGGACTTTTTCTTCTCAGAATTGCCAACCCTCTCTACCGGCAGGGGAAAAAACAACGCCGCGTCTTCACCCAATCAAAGGGCCTGGGACATGCGACCCTTCAGCTTCGGGACGCCCGCAATCGCAGGCTCAAAGGCAAGCTGGCCGGCCTGCCGGCCAATCTCCGCCTGGCAACTCTGAGAGTGAAGAAATTCTGGCAGACTGGCGATGGGATCACCCGCCTGGTTCGCCCAGGAACCCGCGACGAGCTCCTGCGCAATCCCGGCTCCATCGGCCGGAAGGCCAAACTCTCGAAGCCCTTCAAGGCCTGGGTTCTGGAGGCCGGGCCGGCTGAGCTCGAGGTTCTCGTTAAGCAGTCACAGATCGCCGGCTCCAAGAGCCGGACCTTCCGGGTCTCTCTGGCCGGCTGGAAACGATACGAGGGGCCGTGGGCAGACGACCTCCTCGACCTCAACGAAAACCGTTCCTGGCAAGAGCTTACAAGCCTGACTCTTGACATCCGCCTGCCCCCGGGCGGCCTGGCCGTCAGTCCCGCCCTGCAAGCCCTTCTGAAAGAGGCTTCCTCTCCCTGAAGCCAACCCGCAGGCTCCCCTTGCCTGTAAGGGCCAGAAAGTTTAGTATATCGGCACTGACCTTGGCTCTGTATTGCCGTAACAACAAGGTCAGCGAAGAGAAAACTGAAGAGAAGTGGAGAAACGGCAATGGCGGAAAACAGCTGCGTCGGCGTAGAGCCGTCCAGGCTGGGATCCTATGCGCTGCTGGAAAGCTGCGGAGAGGGACCGCGTGGACAGGTCTTCAAGGCCGAATCTGAAGGGCGCTTCTACGCACTGAAAATCTATCATGCGAAGACCTGGACGCGATGGGAGGATCTTGAGAAACTCTCCCGCGGCGGGGGCCTCATCCATCCCAACATCCTTCCTGTAGAGGACATCGGTTCCTGTGATGACTGGAAGTATTCGGCTTCGCGCTTCCTGCCTGGCGACTCACTCCGCGAGATCCTGTCAGGCCTGAGGGATGGCACCCTTGCCTCGGCCTCCCTCTGCCCGATCGGAGCGACCGCGGCTGGCGGACCGCAGCCTGACCACCTGTACCGCTGCGTAAGAATGATCGAAAAGGTGGCCCGCGGGCTGCAGGCCGCCCACGAAGCCGGGGTTGTACATGGAAGGATCTGCTCGGGCAACCTCATGTTCTCTCCATCCGGAATGCTGCTCCTTGTAGATTTTGGAGGCGGCGGACATTCCCTCGCCGGGGAGCTTCACTACCGCGCCCCCGAAGAACTTCAGCAGGACAGCTGGCCGGCCCACAAGGGCTCCGACATTTACGCCCTCGGCGCCGTCCTCTACGAGATGCTGACGCTGAACGCGCCCTACGCCCCAGCCGACGGAGAATCCCCTGAGCCCGCGGCCATCCGCGCGGCGATCCTGGCCGGGCCTCCGCCGGCGCCATCCTCTCTCTCCGATGAACTGCCACCCTCGCTTGAGGCCTGCGTCACAAAGGCGATGGCCCGCGACCCGGAGGATCGCTATTCCAGCGCCGCCAGACTTGCCGAGGATCTGGCCCGCTTTCTTGCGGGGGAGAATACCCGCGCGGCTCTTGAGAAAAAAACTCTCCCGGTTGCCGCCGCCCCGGCCTTCCGGCTGTCTCATCGCCTCATCGCAGCGACAGTCCTCCTGATGATGACCGCGGCGGCCGCCTGGTATAGCAGCCGGGCCGGCACGCAGAGCTCCCTGCTCAACGGAGCCCTCGACGCTCTCTCAAAAGGCGACCATGCGGCGGCACGCTCCGAGGCAGGACGGCTGAAGTCATTAAATCCGGGCAACTCCCGGGCCAAGGCTCTGTCGGAGAACATCGCCCGAGCCCGGGCCGCCGACCACCTGGCCAGGGCGATGGAGGCCTGGCTCGATGGCGACCGCGAAGCCGCCCGTAACGCGGTGGGTGCCGCCAGCGATCTCCTTCCACAGGACACCTCCCTGGCGAAGATCGCCGAGCGGCTCAAGGAGGCGGGGAAGGAATAGTCGCACGCCGCGCTAATGACGGCGGCCCCCTTCTTCCGTACAATCTCCTGTATGAACGAACCCCCGGCAACCAGCGAAATCCTTTCGACGTCCTCAAAGAAAAAAGCCTGGGCTCTGTTTCTCCTCCTCGCCGCAAGCGTCGCCGGGCTCGATCTCTGGAGCAAAGCCGCCGTATTTGACCTTCTCGATGTCCAGAGCATGATGAGGCCCACCTCGGGCGGCGGAGAAAAGATCTTTGTAGTAACCCAGCGCACCAGGTCCGTCGTAACCGGCTTCTTCGAACTCGAGGCAAATTATAACCATGGAGCCTTCAACGGCTGGTTCTCTGAGCACACCGGGCTGCTGGCTCTCCTGTCGAGTGCCGCCTTGCTGGTCATCGCCTCTGTGCTCTGGTATTCACTCGGCCGGGCCCCCGCCCCGGCGCTGTCTTTCGTGATAGCGCTCGGCCTGCTCGCCGGCGGAACCGCTGGGAATTTCTATGACCGCTTCTACCTGGAGGCCGTTCGAGACTGGATCAAGTGGTACATCGTCATCGATGGCAAAGAACACGTCTGGCCGAATTTCAATGTCGCCGACAGCGGGATCTGTGTCGGAGTCGTCCTGGTGGTCCTTCCGGAGCTCCGAACTCTCTTCCAGAAGAAGCAGCCGGACAGCAACGGAAAGCCTCCCGATTCCGGCGCTAATCCTTCCAGTCCGCAATAAAGACGTTGGTCTCGCCCGGACGCTCATTGAAGCGATTCGAGGCCCAGACCAGCCTGGTTCCATCCGGAGAGAACATTGGGAATCCGTCAAAGTCCGGAGCATGGGTGATGCGCTCCTCTTCGCCGGAGTCGATGTCGATCAAGAAGAGATCGAAGTTCGGCTTTCTACGGTCCTTGCTGTGCTTGTTTGTCGCATAGATCAGCTTGCGGCCGGAAGGATGGAAGAAGGGGCAGAAGTTCGCGCGGCCGTTGCTGGTCACCTGCCGAATATTAGTTCCATCGGCGTTCATCACGTAGATCTCCAGTCGGCTGGGCTCTACCTGTCCCTTCGCAAGGAGGCCACGATATTTCTCGAGCGCCTCGCCCTTGGGGCGGCTGGCTCGGAAACAGATGGTCTTTCCATCAGGAGAGAAAAAAGGACCCCCATCGTAACCCGGGATGTCCGTCAGTTGACGCTGGTCGCTTCCATCCGGCTTCATGTCCCAGATCTCGAGGTCGCCTGTTCGAGCGGAAGTAAAAACGATCCGCGCCCCATCCCGGGAGTAGGTCGGCTCCGCATCGTAGCCCTTGGCGTCGGTGAGTCTTTTCAGGTCGCCGCCTTCGGCGCTCTCGCTGAAAATATCAAAGTCTTCATAGACCCGCCAGACATACGGGGGCGGGGGTGGCGGAGGGACGGGGCCGTCCGGTGAGCCGAGGTGTGTCGCTGCGTATACGATCC
>CBFHWB010000188.1:0-7060 GCA_965659285.1 Planctomycetota bacterium
GTAAGGATGATGCGGTCCCTTGAAGTGCAGGTTGAGACAGAAGGGACGCTTCCTGTCGCGCTTTTTCAGCCACTCGAGAGCGACGTCGGTATAGACATCGGCGTAGTAGCCCTTGTGCTTCGACTGCCTGTCGCCGGTCGAGGTGAAGGATGGGTTGAAATAGCTCCCCTGCCCCTTTGTGACAGCGTAAAAGTCCATGCCGCGCGGCGTATGCCGCATATGCCACTTGCCCACCACCGCCGTCTGGTAGCCCGCCTTCTGAAGCTGGCGATTGTAGCTTGGCGCGTCTTCCCGCAGGGAACAGTTGAGATTCAGGCCGCCGCTGATGTGAGAATACTGGCCGGTGATAATGGCCGCGCGGCTGGGTGAGCAGATCGAGTTGTTGCAGCAGACATTGGTGAAGCGCATTCCCTCAGCCGCCAGCCGGTCGAGCGTCGGCGTCCTGGCGTACTCCTTGAGCCAGGAGCCGTAGGCGCCAATCGCCTCGAGGGCGTGATCATCGGACAGGATGAAGAGAATGTTCGGAGTTTTAGCCCTTGCGTCGGGAGACCACCCGAAGACAAAAGCGAGAACCGCTGTCGAGAGAATCTTCAACCTCATCTCTACCCTTTGCTATTGAACCATTTTGGTTTTGGAAAAAGGTATCCTCCATCGAGATAATGTTTATTACCTGAAAAAAATTGCGCCTTGTGGGTCGAAACAGGGCGCCGGAACGACACCACAGATACGGAGACGATTTCATGTTCGACTTCCTGGCGGAACAGGGCGCCTCAATCTGCGGTGGTAGCCACCTGAAACGTCGTGAGTTCCTGCAGCTTGGCGCGCTCAGCGCCGTCGGGCTCTCCCTGCCGCAGTTGCTGGCTGCGGAGGAGCGGGTCGCTCGCAAACCGGGCCACGAGAAACGATCCGCCATCATGATCTTCAACCTCGGAGCCCCGAGCCACGTCGACCTCTGGGACATGAAGCCGGACGCTCCGCGAGAGATTCGCGGCCCCTTCAAGCCCATCAAGACAAAATCAGAAGATCTCGACATCTCCGAGATCCTGCCGATGCACGCGAAGATCGGAGACAAGTTCTCCCTCGTGCGCTCGGTTCACCATGGTGGCGCGGCGGTGCACGACGCCGGCTGGCAGATCATGCAGACCGGTCGCCGTTTCTCAGGCGGGATCCAGACGCCCCACGCCGGGGCGGTGGCGAGTCACCTGCTGGGCCGCAAGACCGACCTGCCGCCCTTTGTCGTCCTGCCGGAGCTTATGGGACGCGGCGGCGGCAATATGCCCAACGGCCAGGCCGGTGGTTTCCTGGGTAAGGCCCATGATCCCTTCGTCCTCAACGCCGATCCCTCAACGAAAAATTTCAAGGTTCCCGACCTCCTTCCACCCGACCAGGTGGGAGCCGCACGACTCGGGCGACGGCGCAAGCTGCGGGACATCGTTGACGGGGCGGTGAAGAACTTCGAGTCGAGCGATGACGCACGCCTCCTGAACGACAACTTTCACGCCGCCTTCCGCATGATGACCAGTGAGAAAGCGCGCGCGGCCTTCGACATCACGAAGGAAAAGCAATCGGTGCGCGAGCGCTACGGCATGAATCGCTTCGGGCAGTGCTGCCTGCTGGCGAGAAGACTCATCGAGAGTGGCGTCAGGCTGGTGACGATCAACAGCTTCCTCACCGTCTTTGATCAATTGTCATGGGACATTCACGGATCGAAGCCGTTCATGAGCATCAAACAGATGAAGGAAATCGTGGCGCCAATGTACGACCGCGGCTACAGCGCCCTCATCGAGGACCTCGATGACCGCGGCCTGCTCGATGACACCCTGGTCTCGACCATGTCGGAGTTCGGGCGCACCCCCAAGGTCAACCCGGCCGGCGGACGCGACCACTGGCCGCAGTGTTTCACCGTCTCCTTCGCCGGCGGCGGTGTCCAGGGCGGACGCGTCGTAGGCAAGAGTGATCCGGTCGGCGGCTTCCCCGCTGAGCGTCCCGTTGCCCCTCCCGAGGTGGTGGCGACGATCTTCCACAGTCTCGGGCTTGACCACCAGGCGCTCCTGCCGGGTCCGGCAGGCAGACCCTTCCCCCTCGTCGATTTCGGCAGCAATCCGATCAAGGAGCTCTTCTAATGCGCGCACAGGAATGCATGATCGCCCTGGCAGCCGTATTGTTCGCAGCAGCCCTGCCTGCAGCCGAGCCCCTGAGCTTCCGCAATGACGTACTCCCCGTCCTCTCCAAGGTGGGCTGCAACGGGGGCGGCTGCCACGGAGCGCTGGCCGGCAAGGGCGGCTTTCGCCTGAGCCTCAACGCCTACGACCCCGCCACCGACCACTACAACATCACCCGTGAAATGCGGGGCCGGCGCGTCGAGCCCTCGGCCCCCGCCCGCAGCCTCTTCGTCATCAAGCCGACCGCCGCCGTACGGCATAAGGGCGGCAAGGTCATCCGCGAGGACTCGGTCGAATATCGCATCCTGACCGACTGGATCCGCCAGGGCGCTCCCGGACCGTCGGCGAAGGACGCGAAGCTCGAGCGCCTCGTGGTCTCTCCCGGTGAGTCCATCCTGGAAAAAGGAGACTCGCTGCAGCTCAAGGTGACAGCCTCCTTCAGCGACGGCAGCTCGCGGGACGTGACCCGCTGGGCCCGCTTCGCCTCGACCGACGCCGCCATCGCCGAGATCGATGAGAAGACCGGCAAGGTCTCCGTCCTTGGCTACGGCGAAGGCTCCTTCACCGCCTGGTACTCGGGACGGATCGCCATCGCTCGCGTCACCTCGCCGTGGCCGAACGAGATCGAGAAGGAGGTGTTCTCAAAAGCTCCGAAGCGCAACGTGATCGATGAGCGCGTCATCGATCAGCTCCGCCGTCTGAACCTGGAACCCTCACCGCCGGCCTCCGATGGCGAGTTCATCCGCCGCGCCTACGTCGATGTGATCGGGGTCCTCCCGACACCCGCGGAGACCCGGGCCTTTATCGCGGACCGGAACGAGAACAAGCGCGACGCCTTGGCCGACAAGCTGCTCGCCCGACCTGAGTTCGTCGACTATTGGACCTACCGCTGGTCGGATATGTTCCTGATCACCGGCAGGAAGATGGGCGAGCCGGTCATCAAGACCTACTACAGCTGGCTGCGCGAGCGCGTAGAAAAGAACGTCCCCTGGGATGAGCTGGTACGCCAGGTCGTCACCGCCAGCGGCGGCAGCCTTCAGAACGGGGCCACCAATTTCTACACCGTCCACCAGGAGCCCGAAAGCATGGCTGAGAACATCAGCCAGGCCTTCATGAGCCTGTCGATCGGTTGCGCCAAGTGCCACAACCACCCGCTGGAGAAGTGGACCAACGACCAGTACTACTCCTTCGCCAATCTCTTCGCCCGGGTGCGCGTCAAGGGAAGCGGCGACAACCGCACCCTGTTCACCGCTTCCCGCGGAGACCTCCTGCAGCCACGCACCGGCAAGCCACAGCCTGCCGCGCCGCTCGATGCTCCCGCCATACCGGCCGACTCCACGGCCAACCGCCGCGAGGTTCTCGCCAGTTGGCTCACCTCGCCCGAGAATCCCTACTTCACCCGCTCGATCGCCAACCGGATCTGGGCCAACTTCTTCGGCCGCGGCATCGTCGAACCGGTCGATGACCTGCGCGTCTCCAACCCCGCCTCGAACGAGCCCCTGCTCGCGGCCATAGCCGAACACCTGGCGAAGAACAAATATGATCTCAAGGCTCTTATGAGACTGATCCTCAGGAGTGAGACCTACCGCCGCAGCAGCGTACCGCTCGACCGCAACCGCGAGGACCAGAGCTACTATTCGCGCTACTACCCGCGCCGCATGATGGCCGAGGTTCTCTACGATGCCATCGTCTCGGTTACGAGTGTCTCGAAGCGCTTCGACAACATCACCAACTTCGACGGCAGCACCCGGAAAACCGGGTTCTACCCCGAAGGCACCCGCGCCCTGCAGCTCTACGACTCCTCGGTCACCTCTTATTTCCTCAAGGCCTTCGGACGTAACGACAGGGAGATCACCTGCGAATGCGAGCGCTCCAACAAACCGAATATGGTGCAGGTGCTGCACCTGTCCAACGGCAACGCCCTCAACGACAGGCTCAGCAGCAAGAAGGGCCGGGTCAGCGAGCTGATGGCGAAAGAAAACTCCGAGATGATCAACGAGGTCTACATGCTCTGCTTCTCCCGCGCCCCGAGTGAAGACGAGCGCAAGCGCATCACCGAGCTCTTTGCCGGGGTTCCGCCTGAGGAGAAACGAAAAGTAGTCGAAGATCTCTTCTGGGCGTTGATGACCAGCCGCGAATTCCTTTTCCAGCACTGAGAATAATGAAACAACTGACCCTGGCCATCCTGTTCGTCGCCTGCGCGACACTGACCGCCCGCGGCGCCGGAATTGATTTCCATCGCGACGTGGCCCCCATCCTGCGTGAATACTGCGCCGGCTGCCACAACGACGAAGAGCTCAAGGGAGAGTTCTCACTCGAGACCTGGAAGCAGCTCATGAAGGGCGGCGAGGACGGCCCCTCGATCAAGCCCGGAGACGCCGGAGGCTCCCGCCTGCTCCAGCTCCTTGAGGGGAAGAAGAAACCGGCCATGCCGCCGCGCAAGAAGGCGCAGCCATCCGCGGCCCACATCGAAACATTGCGCGCCTGGATCAACGCGGGCGCCAGGGGTCCCGGGAACGACGTCTCGATCCTCTCAACCCTGAACGTTCCCGAGCTGGCGGCGGCCGAGAATGTCGAGAAGCCCATCACCGCCATCGCCTTCTCCCCGACCGGCGCCCGGGCAGTCGCTCGCTTCACCTCGGTGAAGGTCGGCAAGCTGGCGCTCGGCGGGCATTCCGGCAAGATCAACGCCATCTCTTTTTCAAAGGATGGCAAACGGGTCGTGACCGCCTCCGGCGTTACCGGCCTGCGTGGAGAGGCCTTCCTCTGGAACGTCGAGACCGGTAAGCTCATCCGCAAGTTCACCGGCGAACATCGTGATATCCTCTTCGATGCCGAGCTCTCTCCCGATGGATCCATTCTCGCCACCGCGGGCTACGACCGTTCGATCAAGATCTGGGAGACCGACAGCGGCAAGCTGCTGCGTACCATCGAGGGACACAACGGCGCTGTCTACGACATAGCCTTCAGCCCCGAAGGTTCGGTGCTCGCCAGCGCCGGCGGCGATGCCTCGGTCAAGCTCTGGCAGGTTTCCACCGGCCTCCGCCTCGACACCATGGGCCAGCCCACCGGCGAGCAGTTCAACGTCGCCTTCACTCCCGACGGCCGGTTCATCGTCGCCAGCGGCGCCGACAAACAGATTCGTCTCTGGAAGTGGATCAGCAAAGAGAAACCGCGGGTCAATCCACTCGTCCTGGTTCGCTTCGCCCATGAAGACGAGATCACCAGCTTCGTCATCAGCGAGGACGGTTCACGCCTCGCTTCGAGCTCCGCCGACCGCACCGTCAAGACCTGGTCCCTGCCGGGGCTCGATCCCCTGCAGACCTTTGACAAGCAGAGCGATGTCGTCGCCACCCTGGCCTTCACCCCGGGAGAACGCTCCCTCTTTGTCGGCCGCCTCGACGGTTCCAGGGAGAGGCTGAAGCTCGAGAAACGCGCGGTGGCCGGGGAGATCCAGCGTGTGAAGGCGGCTCCCTCCGCGGCGAGACCCGTCGGCGAAAAGGCGACCGCCGCCGCCGAGAGTGAACCCAACGACAGCGTGAAACAAGCCAACGCGATCCAGCTGCCGGCCATGGTTACCGGGGTGATCGAGGATGCCGACGGCCGGGACTCCGACCTCTTCCGCTTCAAGGCGAAGGCCGATGAAGAGTGGGTGCTCGAGATCAACGCGGCGCGCAGCAAGTCGATGCTGGATTCGAAGATCGAGGTTCTTGATTCCGATGGCAGGCCCATCGAACGGCTCAAGCTCCAGGCCACGCAAAAAAGCTGGCTCACCTTCCGCGGCAAAGACTCGAATACCACCGGCGACTTCAGGCTCTTCAAATGGGACGAGATGACAGTCAACCAGATGCTCTACGTCAACGGCGAGGTGGTCAAGCTCTGGCACTATCCGCGCGGCCCCGACAGCGGCTACATCGTCTACCCCGGACGCGGCAACCGCCAGGGCTTCTACGACACGACACCGCTGGCCCACCCGCGCGGCCAGAACGCCTACATCGTCCAGCCTCTTCCCAGGGGAGTCGAGCCGGTCGCCAACGGCCTGCCCGCCATCTCGATCTACTACGAGAACGACGACGAGAGCTACCGGCGCCTCGGCAGGGACTCCAAGCTGACCTTCACCGCCCCCGCAGATGGAGAATACCTCGTACGGGTCTCCGACGTGCGCGGGCTGCAGGGCGAGAACTACAAATACACCCTGAACGTTCGTCCTCGAAAGGGCGACTTCTCGGTCAACCTCGGAACCATACCGGCCGGCATACCGAAGAACGGCGGCCGCGAGTTCAGCGTCAGCTGTCAGCGCTTCGACGACTTCGACGGTCCGATCCGGGTCGACATCACCGAGGTGCCGCCCGGCTTCCGCGTCACCACACCGATCGTGCTCGAGGCCGGCCAGACCCTGGCCTACGGAGCTGTCTATCACGATCCCGCGCCGGTCAAGAAGATCGCGGAGGCGAAGGCCATCAAACCCAACCCCTCCATCAGCAAGCTCTCCTGGAAGTTCTACCACGGCCAGTGGCCGAAGGTGCCCGACTGGAGCAAGCTGAAACCCGTAAAGTCCGGCGAGCTCGACCACGGCTTCATCGATATCGGCATGGCCGACCGGGCCGACTACTACGGCTTCCTCTTCGAGGGCACCCTCGAGGTGAAGAAGAAGGGTTCCTATGAGTTCATCCTGGCCTCCGACGATGGCTCGCTCCTCTTCATCGACGGCAAGAAGATCGTCGATGTCGATGGCCTGCACTCCAACGAGCGCAAGGCCGGCAAGGTCGACCTCGAGGCGGGCAAACACTCGATCAGCGTCAGCTTCATCGAGGCGACCGGCGAGGCCGAGCTCTACCTCGGCTGGAAGGGGCCGGGCTTCGGGGAGACCCCCCTCACCCTCACCAGTTCCGATCCCG
>CBFHWB010000189.1:0-7060 GCA_965659285.1 Planctomycetota bacterium
AGGCGTGGCTTGAAACCCCGCGGCCGAAGATCGATTCCGGCGTTGCCGGGAAGCTCAATCGCAACGTTCCGCTGGAGCGCCTGGGGGAGTACCTTCGCACCATGTATGACATTATCGTCCTGGCCTTTCAGACCGACATGACCCGTGTTGTGACCTTCAATACCGGGAATGAAGGAACGGGACCCGCGGTGCCGGAGATCGGCGTCAAGCGCGACCGGCACTCACTTTCGCATCACAACGGCAACAAGGAAGCTCTCGAACAGCTCACACGAAGCGACGAATTCAATGTGCTTCAATTCGCCTACTTCCTCCAGCGGCTCTCCGAGGTTCGTGATGGTGACGGACCGCTGCTCGATACGACCCTGGCTCTTTACGGTAGCGGCCTGTCCTACGGAAACAGCCACGGGACGACCAGCTTGCCGCTGGTGCTGGCGGGAGGCGCGGGGCTTGGCCTCAAGCATGGTTCCCATGTTGATTACAACCAGCAGGTCAAGGGGTTTAAGGGTTATGGCCAGGGTGTGGGCGTCTATCACAGCCCGGTCAACAACAAGGCGCATTTCAGCAACCTGCTGCTGACCATCGCCCAGAAGATGGGTGTTGAAACCAAAGCTTTCGCGGATTCTAACGGTGTGCTCTCCGAGGTTCTTTCATGAGGAGACGAGGGCCAGGCAAGGTCTTCCCCGGCATGATTCGCCGGGTGCCGGCTGTGATGCTTCTCGTTACGGTCTTCCTGGCGTGGGGAAACGCGCCGGCGATTGCCGATGAGAAAGCTGACGCGTTACGGGACCACATCCCTGAACCGGGAGTTTTTCCGCCGAAAGGCGCGGGAGTTCATCTGGATGGAGACCTGGTGTTCAGCGATCCCATCAATCGCAGGGGCGCCATCCGCAAAGGAGGCAATGTGCCGCGGCACTATTTCGCCATGCTTCCTTACGGAATGGTTCGGTATCACGGAGCCCCGGCGGATGTGCGAGATATTCCGCCAGGGACGCACATGCACGGTCGATTCCTGCTGCCGATGAAAGGCGAAGAGGAGGCTATTCCGCTTTCAGAAAAACAATTAAAACGGCATCCCAGCGCTCGCCATAATCATGTGATCCTGCTCGAGGACGATGTCAGCTTCTATTCCCGGCAGGGCCGGTCCTGGAAAGTTCTCGGATTTGAGCAGGGGGCCGGCCCCGCGCCGCGGCTGAAGCTCTCAGTCGAGCCGGTCGGCCCGGAAATCGAGGGAGGCATCAACAAGGCTGCGCTCTTCGACATCGATGGATCCACTCGGATATGGAAAGGCGGCCGGTTGGTGGGAAGGGATCAGGTCGCGCCCGGCCAGCAGGTCCAGGTCAACCTGACCTGGGGACCTTTCGACAGCCTGGCCACTACGGATATCTGGCTCGATGACGAGAGCCTGGCGGCCTTCAGGGAGGTGCAGCGGCAGCGTCATCTGCGGCTCATTCGCTCACGGTTCTTACCCGGCTGGGTCGACGCTGTGAAAAATGGCGATACCGGTGGCGGTGAGATCACGGTCACTTTTTTCGGGGGGATGGATCCATCTCTCTACTCGGACATCCGCGGCATGAAGGGTGGGAAGAGGACCACGAAGATCTGTAACGCTGAGACGACCCTGCGAACCTGGGGCTATCACCAGGAGTATTCTTCTCACGGAAATCTACTGGAGTGGAAAGAGACTGAGAATCCGCCGCCGGGCAGCAGCGGCTTCCAGGCCCGGTTTAAGGTCGGCCAGATGCTCGATGGGTTCCGCCCAGGCCGGATTGTTCGAGCCAAGGGGCCCTGGACCTATGTCCTGTTGCCCCACGATGAATGCATCATGGCTCCCGAAGACCTGGAGCGATCCAGGAGAATGGTTCTACCATGACCAGGAGGCGCACGGCTTCGCCAGGCGCCGAGTTGAAGGGCATGGCGCGACTTGCAAGTGTCATCGTCATGAGCTCACTCTGCTTGTTGGCTAATACCGCGACCGCGCTGGAGCCGGTGGATAGCAAGACCCGGCAATTTCTGGAATCGCACTGCTTTCGGTGCCATGGCAGCAAGGCACAGAAGGCCAAGTTTCGACTCGATAACCTCTCGACTGATTTCTCGGATCCGCAGGTCGCGCAGAAGTGGGGTGAGGTGGTGTTCCGGATCAACGCAGGGGAGATGCCGCCGAAGAAGGAGCCCCAGCCGGGCGCCGCTGAACTCGGCAGGACAGCCGAAATGATAACGAAGAAGATTCGTGAAGGCGCCGCGGCTCGCATGGCGAGACGCGGGCTGCTGGAACACTACCGCCTGAGCCGCCAGGAGTACGCCCACACTGTCTACGATCTGCTCGGCGTGGTGTTTGATGTTGAGGCGCCGGGGGCGTTCAACGAGGATCCGCTCTGGCACGGGTTCGACCGTATCGGCGCGCTGCTTTCTACCGCGCCCTCGCACATTGACCGGTATTTCACGGCTGCCGATACCGTGGTGGACCTGGCGTTTCCCGATCGTGAGCTTCCCTCAAAAATTGTCCGGAGAGCCCCTGAAAAAGGAACACGGCAACTTCTTCAGCTGGGAGAAGGCTGGGGCGCCTTCGATATACGCAACCCGGGCCGCTACCGGATCAGGATTCGCGTAAGCGGGCTGTCGGCTTTCACGGGCCGGGCGCCGCGGTTGTCCATCTGGCACCACCAGCGCAAGAAATCGTTCGCTGGAGTCGAGCTGGCCGGCTCCGAGGATAAACCGGAAACAATCGAAATTGAGGCTTTGTTCTCCGCGGGACATTACCAGGTTCGCAACCACGCTCGATCGCAGAGACACCCCAACGGCGCCTACCGGCTGTTCAGGAACGAAGAGGTTCCCGCCGGGAAGCCCCTGGCTTCTTTGAAAGGCGGCTTCCTGTCGACACGAACCAAGATCGTCGACGAGAAAGGCCGGCCGGTGATGCCCCTCTTGCTCGTGGATTGGGTGGAGGCCGAAGGCCCGTTAATTTCGGAGGTCGTTCAAGCTCGGCGTATGGGGGTGATTCCCGAAAATGAAGCTGGCCGGAAGGAGGCTCAGGGCAGCCTGAAGCGTTTCGCGCAGCGGGCGTGGCGCCGACCGGTGTCTGATTCCGAGATCGAGCCCTATATTGAATTCATCTCCGCTGAGCAGGAGGCGGGCGAAACGTTTCGAAAAGCCTATAAATCAGCCTTGTCGAGCATGCTGGTCGCTCGCAGCTTCCTTAATCTCGAAGAAGGTTCCCCCGGGAAGTCTCGCCCGAAGGTGAATGACTTTGAGCTGGCCAGCCGGCTCTCCTATTTCCTCTGGAGCTCGATGCCGGATGAGAAGCTCTTCGCCGCGGCGCAGAGCGGTGAACTTAACACCCCCGATCGGTTGGCCGCGGAGTTGGACAGGATGATCGCCGACCCGAAGATTCAACGCTTCCTCGATTCGTTCCCCCGGCAGTGGCTGCAATTGCACCGGGTTGGCATGTTCCAGCCCGATCCCAAGCTCTACCCTGGATACGATCCCTGGCTGGAAGAGAGCATGGTGATGGAGACCACGGCCTACATCGAGGAGATGTTCAGGAAGAACCTGCCGATTCGAGAGGTGGTTGACTCGAACTGGACGATGCTTAATTCCCGGCTTGCTATCCACTACGGCCTGTCGACGCCCGGGCAGGCGAAGCTCGCGCGGGTGCGGTTGGGTCCGAGATCCCAGCGAGGAGGCGTGCTGACCCATGCCTCCATCCTCTCGCTGACATCTGACGGTACCCGCCATCGGCCCGTTCACCGGGGTGCCTGGGTCTCCGAGGCGATCCTGGCCCACACGCCCTTGCCGCCGCCGCCGAACGTGGACCCGCTGGAGCCGGTGGAAAAGGACCAGCCGAAAACAACGATTCGTTCCCAGCTGGAAGCCCACGCGACAACCCCCAGTTGCGTTTCCTGCCATGCGAAGATCGACCCCCTGGGGCTGGCCTTCGAAAATTTCGATGCCATTGGCCGCTGGAGGGAAACCGAACGTGTCGAAGGGGGAGTCGGCGACGATCCGCCGGTTGACGCATCAGGCGTCCTGCCGGGAGGGAAGGCCTTCGCCGATTCCTCTGAGTTCAAGAAACTGCTCGCCGAAGACGACGGCCGCCTGGCCGAAGCCTTCCTCGAGCAGTTGGCCACCTACGCCCTGAGGCGGGTCATGACCGTTGACGACACCCGGGAGCTCCGGTCGATCGTCGCGGCTGCGAAGGCGGACGGCTATCGCCTGCAGAGCATGGTTCGAGGGCTCGTACTGTCGGAGTTGTTCCAGAAACGCTGAGGCGACCTGGCGGAAACCGGCTCCGCTCAGGCGATGATCTCACGGATCGGGTGGCCGTAATCAATCTCCAGGCGTTTGCGGCCCGGCACGTCCAGGCGTCGAGGGTCGATGCCGAGCTGGTGCATGACGGTGGCGTGGAGATCGGTGATGTAGTGGCGTTTCTCAACGGCGTGAAAGCCGAGCTCGTCGGTGGCGCCGTGAACGACGCCTCCCTTGATTCCGCCGCCGGCCATCCAGACGGAGAATCCGAAGTTGTGATGGCCGCGGCCATTGGAGCCCTGCAGGCCCGGGGTGCGGCCGAACTCCGAGCCCCAGACAACCAGCGTTTCATCGAGCAGGTTGCGCTGTTTCAGGTCGGCGAGGAGGCCCGCGATGGGCTTGTCCACCTTGGCGCAATTGGATGCATGGTTGCCCTTTAAGTTGCTGTGGGCGTCCCACGCGCCGGCGCCTCCTCCGCCGTGGTAGATCTGTACGAAGCGGACTCCACGCTCGACCAGTCGCCGGGCGGTCATGCATAGCCGCCCGAAGGGTTTTGAGGGTCCCTTGTCGATGCCGTAGAGTTCGTGGGTGGCCTTGTCTTCGTCTTTCAGGTTGACGACCTCCGGGACGGCGGTCTGCATGCGGAAGGCGAGCTCGTAGGACTTGATCCGGGCGGCCAGCGCAGGGTCGTCGGTGTACTCCTTCGCCGACAGCCGGTTGAGACGCTGAAGCAGTTGCTGTGATTTCAGGCGCTGCTCGGCGTTGACCCCGGCAGCGGGGGTCGCGAAGGGCAGCGGGTTCTTCGGGTCGACCGAGAGGGTGACCCCGTCATGCTGCGGGCCGAGGTAGTTTGCTGCCTCGGTGGCTATGCCTCCGCAGCAGTCGCCGATCTTGTTTCCCATGACGATGAACTGCGGGAGGCTGTCGTTGAGCGACCCGAGGCCGTAATGAACCCAGGCGCCGATCGTCGGGAAGAAGCCGTCAAAACGGTTACGGCCGGTGTGGAATTGGAGCTGGGCATCGTGGTTGCTGGCCGTGGTCCACATCGAGCGAATGACCGAGATGTCATCGATGTGTTTCGACAGGTGCGGCCACCAGTCGGAAACCTCGATGCCACTCTTGCCATGTTTTCCGTAGCCGACCTGCATGCCGTAGAGCTTCTCGTAGATCTTGCCGTTGGCGTCGCCCTTGACCAGCTCCAGGCGGTTCTTGATCAGGTCGGATTCGAGCGGGTTGGGGATCGGTATCTGGGCGACGGTCTTGCCGTTGTACTTGTTGAGCGCCGGCTTGGGGTCGAAGGTCTCCGTCTGGCTGACTCCGCCGGCCATGAACAGCCAGATAACGCTCTTTGCTTTCGGAGCGAAATGGGGTTTGCCATCAGGCGGGGACCACTCGCCGTTCTCAGCCCCCAGGAGGCCGTCACGCTGGAGCATCCCGGCGAGGGCGACGCCGGCGAAGCCGCTTCCAAGGTCCGAAAGAAATCGGCGGCGTGGTTGTGGTGCGTCCTGCATTTGAAGGTCTCTTATCGAATGGTTACAAAGTCGTTGTGATTCAGCAGTACGAGCGTCAGCTGCTGGCGCGCGCGGCCCCTGTCCGGAATGTCTGCCAGGAAGGTCTCACATTCTTCCCGCTCTCCCGGTGTTGGCGGGCGGCAGAGAATGTGTTCAAACAAGGCATCGATAAACTCCCGGTTGCCATTGGGCGCGAAGGCGCTGGCGATCTTCTGAGACTGGGCCGCCGCGATGGGGCTATTGTACATCGCCAGGGCCTGTTGCGGCGCGACAGTCGGGTGGCGTCGGTAGCATTCGTTCACTTTCGCTCCGTCAAACAGGCTCAGGAAGGTCATCTGGCGCTCCTTGTCATGACGGAAGAAGATGCTGCGGCGAAGCACCTTCTGGCCCTGCTTGTTGTCGATCGGCGGGCCCCCTGTCGCAAGATCGAGGCTGCCGCCAAGGTGGAGTATGCTGTCGCGCACCGCCTCGGCTTCGGCTCGCCGGGCGTTCATGCGCCAGAAGAAGTGGTTGTCGGGATCGAGCTTGCTGGAAGGGTTGGGGGCCTGTCCGGCTGAGGACGCGCGTCGATAGGCGCCGGATGTGATCATCAGCCGGTGGAGCTTCTTCATGCTCCAGCCATCTTCGATGAATTGGACAGCCAGCCAGTCGAGCAGGTCCGAGTGAACGGGCTTCGGTGAACGCAGGCCGAAGTCAAACATTCGCTCTACCAGGGGCTCGTTAAAGTGGCGCAGCCAGATGTGGTTGACCGCGACGCGGGCGGTGAGCGGGTTCTCGCGGTTGGTGATCCAGCGAGCGAGAGCCAGGCGGCGGCCGGTGCTGGTCTTCGGGTGGGTCGAGCCGATTGATTTGTACTCGGCTGAATCACCTTCGAGTCCGGCCCGGGCCTCCATGAGCTGCTTCTTGTGGTTCGCGAGGTTCTTCTCAGCGGCCGTGATCGCCTTTGCGGCCTTCGCATCTCCCGAGGATTGTTTTTGTTTGGCCTCGATCATCTGTATTCGGTCGCGTGTGAGCTGTTCTTCAAGTTTCCTCACAGCCACCAGGCGTTCGGAGCGGCTCGCCGCGAGCGCCAGCTTTTTAGCATCGCCGGGGTCGAAACCGTATTTCGTTCGTTCCGCGGCGTAGCGGGCGGCTAAAGATTGATGCTGAGCTTCGACGGTGGCGAGGCGCAGCCGCGCAACCTCGAGCTTTTCCTCGGCCAGCGCGACCGCGGTTTCGAGGTCCGCCTTTGTCGGCGGCTTGGCCTTGCTTCCGGGCTGGTCGGACGGACTGGTGAGCTTGAATCCAGGGGGAAGTTCACCAGCTTC
>CBFHWB010000190.1:0-7026 GCA_965659285.1 Planctomycetota bacterium
CAGAGGGTAGTCATCCACGTAGTCCAGAAGCGTTCTGGCGGCCCGGATCGAGTTGCCCCGGTCAAGATACGAGATGGCCAGCTCCTTGTAGGCTGCCGCGGCGGCCTCGGTGAAGGGATAGAGACGGATGGTCTCCCGGAGGCCATAGATCTCTCCGGATTTCCTGGCGGAGCTGAACTGGGAGGCGGCTTTCGATTCGGTTTCCTGGAAGACCTCCCCGGGTTTCGGAACCGATTCTCGCAGGGAACGGATTTCAGACCGGATGAATTCTTCCGCGGGTATCTGAAGGAAACCATCGACCCTGTAAACAGACTTGTTTCCGGGTATACCGGGCAGGCGGGATTTGTGTGTTGCGGGGCGCTCGACATCGAAGCTGAGCGCATCGTGAAAGGCGGCCAGGGCCCCTTTTAATTCTCCAGTTTTCTTGAGGAAGAGACCAAGGGCGATATTCGCGCCGACCTTTCGAGCAGGATTGTTTTCAACGCGAGTGCGCATCTTCAGGAGCTTTTCAGCCCACCCGGGTTCGGCTTCTCGAGCCAGCTGTTCCAGGGTCTCGGCGGTGGCCAGCTGGATTCCGTCGAGCTCGGAATTGGCCGGGGGCGGACTGGGCTTGGTTTCGGCCCAGGACTCAAGGGTGTCGATCCCCGCCTCCAGGTCTCCTGACCGTAATCTCAGCCTGGCGAGTTCCAGCAGGTCACGAGAGTCTCTCTTTTCTTTTTTCTCGAGCCGGTCAAGGTCGCTTCGCAGGTCGCTGTAGGCTACGAATCCTCCGGGGTGGATCACCACGAGGCGATTTTCAGCCAGCAGCATATTTCCGCCGGCCTCGGGGAAATCCCAGAGATCACGTGACAGCAGCTTTCCGTCTAGGGCCGAGAGTTGCAGCAGCGAGCGTCTGCCGCTCAGCAGGATCCTGTTGCCGGCAAGGAGACCCCGTCCCTGGGGGTGGATGCCCGGGTCAAGCTCGAAGCTCCAGAGGATCTTTCCACCAACGGCGCCCGAAAGTCCGACAGCGCTGACCCTGGATCCAGCGAGAAAGCAGGCGGTAGTGTTTCGGCCGATGAGACTCGAGTGTTCTTCCCGCGAACAGCTCCAGGTGGTCATTCCATCGGAGACGCGAATTGAAAGAAGCCGGGTCGAGTCCTGCGGCGCCGCGATGACATCGCCGTTTCCGGCCGGGATGAGAGCGTTCGGATGCCAGCGGTTTTCATCTCGAATCGACTCCTTGAGACCGCTGGGGGAGAGAGAGTCGTATTCCTTAATCCAGGCGATCGTTCCGTCCTCAGCGTCGACGCTGGAGATAAATCCATGGTTGGCCAGGTAGAGAACGTTTTGTTCGATGACCAGGGGAGGTGAGGGGGTTGATCCCAGTCCCAGGAAGTCAGCGTTATCTTTGCTTCCGAGGTAGGTTTTCCACAGCAGCTCGCCTTCTTTATCAATCCTCGCCAGGTAGCAGAGGACCTGTTTTTCAGCCCTGACGTTGATCGGCAGGATGAGTCCGCCTCGATGGGGCGTGCCGGCGGCGGGAGCTACGCCCCGGGTCGCCTTCTTGTCGTCGCCCCCGGGTTTTTGAAGATCTCCTGTCGACAGGTTGAGTTCCTGTGTCTCGGGATCGTAGGCGAATTCGCGTCTCCATGCGAGCTCTCCCGTTTCGAGATCCAGAGCCTGGAGAGTGTATCCATGAACGGCGAAGCAGGTCTTCCGGTTGCTGACGGGCGCGCCAGGCTGGAGGTAGCCAGTCGTCCGCGCCCCCAGCGTCGCCTGCCAGCGGGGTCTTCCTGAGGAGAGGTCTAAGGCGGTCAACTGCCGCTCATGTTGCAGCAGAGCTACTCCGGATGCGAGGGTCGGATGGTAGGGGATCGGAATATCGATCCCACCCTGGTCAGCTCCATCCCGGGCCGTTCTTCGCTCGCCTACGAACCGTCGGAAGTCCTCTTCGCTTGACTGTTGCCGCCACAGGATCCTGCCAGGCCTGAAGCTCTTCTGTGGAGAGCGAATGGCGCGGCTGTAGGAAACCGGATCGAGGAAGGGACTGAGGGCAGAGCCGGGCGCGCGGGGGGGCTGTCCGATGGATGCGGGGGATATTTTCAGCAGGGCGGTTATGGTGGTTTCGAGCGGCAGGGCTTGAGCCTCGGCGGAGCTGGCGTCCAGGATGTCCTTCAGCTGTTCCTGGTGGCGGGAGAAGGCGGCTGCATCCGCGAGCGCCAGGTCCGCCTGCATGGCGGATATGAGGACCCTGGATTTTTCCCCTGGAGAGAGCCGTGTGTTGCTTCCCGCTCCAGGCTGGAGCAGGCGCCTGCTCCAGCGGCTTGCGGCAGGCCAGTCTCCCTGAAGTATTCTGTAGCCGATCTCTTCCCGCAGGACCGCGTCGGTGATCTTTGCTTCGGGGAAATCTCTCAGGATCCGGTGCCTGAGCACTGCGCGGGAACGATCTGTCAGAATCGCCTCGGTGTCCTCCGAATAGAGGCTCCACAGTCCCTCCAGGACGGCGTCAACGCGTTCGTCCAGCCGCTGCCGCCATTGAGCCGGAAGGAGACGTCTGAAACGTTCAAGCGCCTTTCTGACACCCAGCGAGACGCCCGCATCGTTTGAGACCACCAGGTTGATGGAGGGCTTTTCGAGCAGTCCAATCCAGGTTTCAAGTCCTTCGGTAACACTCTTCCAATCTTTCTCGGCCGAGCGTTCCTGCAGCTCTTGCCAGAGCACCTGGAAGTCCTGTGAGGTGGGTGGAAAGAGCCCCGATGACTCATCCTGCTGGGATCTGAGCAGGCCGCCGGGAGCGAAGGCCAGGAGCGCCGCGCAGAGCGTCAGGGCTGAATTGCTGGGTACTCGCATGAATCCCGGGAGCTTCCTGGTAAAAGTGGCCGATTTGCGGCTTCAAACCGAATCAGAACCCACATTTTTTATAGGGAGCGTTGTCCCGGTCGTCAAGTCCTGCCTGTGGATCAGGAAGTATGTTTCCCGGATACCTCAGGTGCTGAGGTCAACGTCCAGGGAGCGCGAGGCGGCATTGTCGATGGTCGTCTGCGGTTCTCTGCGGGGACTGTTGTAGACATGACTGAATACGGCTGAGAGGGTCTCGACGGGCTGAACTCCTCTTCCCGGGAGTGACAGGTCTTTGTAGAAGAGCATCAGCAACAGGTCTTCACCCGGCTCTCCGTTGAAGGGGACATTCAGCACGCCTGACCAGCCCGGGCCAGGAGCCCGCGGTGATCGGTCCTGTCCGTCGGAGCGCCAGAGGCTGCGGGGGGCTTCCATATCGATGGATCCCCAGCTCTGGAGGCATTGCCAGGTGCCGCCGTCCATTTTTCGGATGACCAGCGCCGCATTCGCTCCGAAGCCCAGCCCGAGGGTTTTCCAGGCCAGCTCCTGGTCTTCCTGCGATTGCAAGCGGCTGCCGGCGAGACCGGCAAGTGTTTCGAGAAGCTCGCTCCGGGACAGCTCTCTTCTCTCAGGTACTTCGGGCTTTGATTCTTCCGGCTCCGCGCAGGCGGGAGTGGCGTCGGCTCCGCCAGCGGCCATTACCGATCTGACTGTTTTCAGAAGATCCTCTTCAAAGTCGAGGATGGGTTTGGTTATGTAGTCCATCGCGCCAAGGCGAAGAGCCTCGAAGGCGTTGTCCATGCTGTTGCAGCCGGTCGCTATAATGACCTGGACGGCCGGGTCGGTCCTCTTCAGTTCACGGAGGACTTCGAGTCCATGCATTCCGGGCATGACGAGATCCAGCAGTACGAGGTCGATGTCATCGCCCTGCCGCGCGAATATATTCAGAGCCTCGCCGCCGCTCGCAGCGGCGGAAACCTCAAAACCATTGCTCTCAAAGTAGAGCTCCAGGGCGTCCCGGATAAAGGCCTCGTCATCAACCAGGAGAATGTGGGGCGGTTTTCCATCGCCGTTCAACGCGCTTTTTCCCGGTCCCTGCTTCATGCCTCTACCGCCAGGTTGAGGATTGTTGAGAGATCATCGAGCTTGAATGGCTTGAGCAGGTGGGCGTGGCAGCTTTCGAGGATCTCTTCGGGCATGCTCTCCGCCAGGTTGCCTGTACAAAGGATGATCCTGGATCGGGGGTCCGCCTGCTTGAGCCGGCGGAAGGTGTCGATTCCATCGCTGGAGTTCTTCATGCAGACGTCGAGGATGATGAAGTCGAAATCCTGTGTACGGCAGACCTCGATGGCCTCTTCGCCCGTGGATCGGCAGACGACATTGTCGGTTCCGAGGAAGTCGCTGAGCATCTGCCTGATCTGTTCTTCATCGTCGATGACCAGGATGCGGTGATTTCCCTCGCGGTTTTCCAGCGCGTCCGGGTTGCCGGAAACCGTTGGAGCGGCTCCGCCGGCAGCCTGTTCGGATACCGGCAACGTGATCGAGAAGGTCGTGCCCATGCCCGGAGCGCTCTCCACTGTGATCCGGCCGCCCCGCGACTGGATGATGTTGTAGCAGACCGACAGTCCAAGCCCGGTGCCTTCCTGCCGCCCGCCTCCGAGCGCTCCCTTCGTGGTGAAGAAGGGGTCAAAGATCCTGTTCAGGTTCTCTTCCGGGATGCCGGATCCCGTATCGCCAACGGTGATCTCTATCATTTTTTCAGGCCCGGATCTCTTTACCGACAGCGTGATCTCCCCCCTGGCCTCAATCGCATGGATTCCATTGATGAGGAGATTCAGGATGACCTCCTGCAACTGTCCGGCGCTGATGGCGGCGGTGGGAACCTTCTGGATATCGAGCGAGATCTCGATGCCATTGGATTCGGCCTCTTTCTTCACCAGGCAGAGAGCGCCGTGGATGACATCCTGTACATCGCAGGCGGAGTTTTCTTCTCCTTTGCGGTTGTAGGATGAGAGACTTCCGGTCAACTCCTGCGCCCTCTGGGCCTGGGTGAGAGCCACCTCAACCAGCTGCGGCATATATTTTGGGTTTTTCTTGGCGAGCTGGGCGTACCCTGAGATCCCGGCCATGATATTGTTGAACTCATGGGCGATTCCCGATGCGAGGAGTCCTATGGTGGCGATCTTCTCGGTTCGTACCAGCTCGTACTGTGATTCGACCAGCTGGCGGTTGCGCTCGGTGAGCTCATCTGTGGCGCTCTTCAGGCGCAGTGAGGAGCGGATTCTCGCCAGCAGCTCAGGGTGCTTGAACGGTTTCGGGATGAAGTCGTCGGCACCGGCGTCGAGGCCTTCGATCCGGTTGTCGACCGAGCCCTGCCCGGTCACCAGGAGAATCATCATTCCCCGCGTGGCCTCGTCGCTTTTCAGTTTCCTGCAGACCTCGATTCCATCCACTCCGGGCAGAATCCAGTCAAGCAGGATGAGGTCCGGTTTTTCCAGGCGAGCGACCTCCAGGGCCTTCTCTCCGCTCATCGCTGTCAGCGTCGAGTAGCCCTGCAGCTCGAGGAGACGGGAGATCGCTCCGAGGAGCTCTTCGTTGTCGTCAACGATCAGGATCTTTCCCGGTTCGGCGGCCTGGTTTTCTCTTACAGTTTCGGTCATGCGCTTTCATCTCCGGCCGGCTGAGATTCTGTCTCTTCACGGTTGAAGTTCAGATTCGAGTCCAGGGTTTCCAGCAGCACGTTGGAGTTCGTGATGATGTGCTCGACATCCTTGCGAACAGCAGCCGTGAGGTGTTCGTCCATCAGGATCAGTTCGGCGTAGCAGAAGACCGCGTTGAGGGGATTTTTCAGGCTGTGGGCAAGGCTCCTCATGCTCTCGCGGTGACGAAGCTCCTGGTGCGAGGGATCAAGCAGGATAGACTGCCATCTCGTCATCGCCCGGATGCGGCAGTCCAGTTCTTCCCGTCTTCCCGGGAGTACGACAAAATCAGCGGCTCCGTTTTCAATCCAGCGCCGGCCCTCTTTCTCGTCGCTTACCGCAGCCAGGGTCAAGGGGGGGAGCCCATCTCTTTCAAGAAGGCTATCCAGGTCTCCAAGCCTGACGAGGTCCGCATCGAGCACGATACAGAGCGAGGACGAGACTTGCCGGCGACTTTCCAGCAGGCTTTCGATGCTGCTGTATTCGTGTACCTGCAGCGAGCGAAGCAGACTGCTGGCCGATCGCAGCCGGCCGGCCGGATCGATCAGGGCTAATATTCTATCCTTCATGACTTGTTTCCCCTGTATGTCAATGCATACAAAGAAGATAGAGGTTTTGACATAAGCTCCCCCGGGACCGGTCGATCCACCCGATTTCCCTGCATAGAAGATTACGATGCAGAGAATATCGGGGCAAAAGGGGGTCTGTAGGGCTTGAGCAGGGCTCCAGGGGCGGTTTACCGGCCCCTCGGTAGCTTACATCAGAGCAGCGCCTGGAAGTCTGGCGGCAGGGGAGCGGCCAATTCGATGTCCTGTTTCAGGCGCGGATGCCAGAACCGGATCGATTCAGAGTGCAGCAGGTAGCGAAGAGGCCAGTCCCGGCGTTCCTGTCGTTCCCCTGGAGAATCGCCTCCGTAGCGTTCGTCTCCCGCGATCGGATGGCCGACAGCCGCCAGGTGAATGCGGATCTGGTTCTGTCGCCCCGTGCAGGGAACACAGCGAAGCAGGGTGTGATCCCCATAGCTGTCGAGCACGGTAACGAGTGTCCTGGAATCTTTCAGAGGTTCCTGCTCGAGGGCGGATTTCAGGCAGCGTCCCTCGCCGATGGGTATGTCAATCTCGTTGCGGTCGGGCGGGAAGAGCCCATTGGCAAGAGCCAGGTAGCTCTTTGACACGGTCCGTTTTTCAAACTGCTGCTGTACGTCCCGGTGGACATAGTTTTTTTTCCCGACGACAACCACTCCCGTGGTGTCCCGGTCCAGCCGATGGCAGAGCTTTGGAATCACCTCTTCCTGGCCTGCATCGGTGGAGTGATAGCGGTGATGGAGATAGTTGATCAAGGTGTCGTAGACATGGCGGCCAACCGGATGCACGAGCATTCCAGGCGGCTTGTTGACCACCACGAGCCATTCGTCTTCGTAGATGATATCGAGCTTGCGCTCAGAATAGTCATCAGGCAGTCCGAGACCGCTCGACAGGCGTATTTCGACCACATCGTCAAAATGCAC
>CBFHWB010000191.1:0-7025 GCA_965659285.1 Planctomycetota bacterium
AAGATAAAGAAATATAAGCTGTAACGATGCTCTCGTTGTGGCAACTACGCCACATAGATGTCATAAAAATGACACTATGTGGGTAGAAATGTGACTTAACCTGGGCTAACCTACCGGGGTCGAAGGTCTGATCTCTGATTCTGACGCTGTTCAGGATTGCAATGGGTAAAAGCCCCCCCTCACTCTTTCTCAGTCGCTGGGAATACCAGCAGACACTGTCCTGCCATGAGCAGGGCTGCGTACTCAAGGTGCTGGACCACCGCCATGATGTACGCCCGACAGCCTTCAAGCTCTTTAAGGTTGAAGACCACAACGCGCTGGAGGCTGCGCGTCAGGAATTTCTCACCCTGCGGCGTCTGCGCCACCCCTACCTTGCCCAGGTCGGCGAGTTCGGGGTGCTTCCCGGCGCGCACGCCCTCAAGGAAGCGGGCCTTCCGGCCGATGACCTCAAGCTCCTCGGCCCCTTCCTCCAGGAACAGGAAGATCAGGCGGAGTGCTCCCTGGCCTATATCACCTTCGAACATGTAGAGGCCCTGAACCTGCGTGAAGCCTTTGTCAGCCTCTTCCCGGATGGCAGCGGGAAAGAAAACGGAGACCGCGACGCCGGCTCCTGGAAAACCTACCTTGAAGCGCTCGCCAAGATCTGCGTCGGGCTTGAATACGTCCACTCAAGGGGTCTGATCCACTACGACCTGAAGCCGGAGAACCTGCTGCTCTCGCCCTCCTCTTCATCACATAACCGGAACAATGGAATCCCGGGCTCCTTCGAGGTCAAGCTCATCGACTTCGGCCTGTGCGAACTGGAGACGACGCCCATCGGCACCCGGGCCCGCGGCACGGTGCCCTTCGTCGCCCCCGAGGTCATCGAACAGGCCCATGCCGACAGGCGAAGCGACCTCTTCTCGCTTGGAGCATCGATCGCCTGGAGCATCTGCGGCCGGTCCCCCTTCCCTGGGGACAATCCGGGCCAATGGCTCGCCGCCGCTCGCGAGGGAAGAACCGAGAATCTGCGCGACCAGGCACCCGGGATCCCCGAGAGGCTGGCGGAACTGGTTCACCGGCTCATGGCCGCCAACCCGGAAGATCGCCCGGGAAGCTGCAGGGAACTCATCGAGGCGCTCGAAGAGGCCGGCGATTTCACCCTGCCGGGAAACCTCAATTTCTCCTCCCCGCGGATTCCTATAACAGGATGGGAAAGAGAACTGAACCTGGTGCGAGATGAACTGGAACAACTGCATCGCAACGACTCGACCACCTCGCTGGCTCTCTTCGAGACCAACCCTGGACAATTCACCGGCTCCTTCCTTGAAGAAGTCGAGACCATGGTGCTGACCGAACGGTTCGAATACGTTGAGGGCGTCTGCCATTCTCCGCGCGGCAACAGCTACTCGCCCTTCCGTGAAATCATCTGCAAACTTGCAGAGAACTTCGACCTCGGCTCCCCCGCCTGGGGGACTTTAAAACAGAGCATCTCGCTGTTCATCGAGGAGGTGGAACTCACCGAGCAGGAAGCGCCGGCTCTCTCCTCAAGCGAGGAAGACTCCGAACGCGTGCGGCTTGTCGACAACCTGACGGCCGTGTTTCTCGAGTTGGGCAGGCAACGCCCCCTGGTGATCTGTCTCAGGGATCTCCAGAGAGCCAGCAAGTCGAGCCTCGCGCTGCTGCAATCCATCGCTCGCAACCTCTCCATCCTGCGCGAGAGAGATGACGCCGGTACGGAAGGAAACCGCCCCGCCCCGAGCAAGCTGCTCCTGCTTGGAACCTGGAACAACGAAGCTCCCGGGCAGGCCGAAGAGACCCGTGAAACAACCCATGACCGGATTGAGGCTCTGGCTGAAGAGCCGTATTGCCGCCGGCTGCGCCTTCGCAATCTGACTCTTGAGCGCGTGCGGGACTGGGTGGCCGAGCGAGCCCCGCACCTGCAGGTGCCGGCGGGGCTGCTGCAAAAGCTCTACGACCGCTCCGAGGGGCTGCCCAGACTGCTTGACGAATATCTCAGGAGAATGGACGGACGCCATCTCAAGATCTCCGACGAACAGGGCATCAACGACCTGCCGAAGGACGAGACATCGGCAAACCTCCTCTCGGGCCTGCCGATGAACCTTGAAGGAGCTATTCTCGAGAGAGAAGACCTCCTGCTGACTCGCGACCGATCGCTCCTCGAACTGCTCGTCAGCGCCGGAAGGATTTCCGTACCCGCCGAGACCCTCAGAGTCGCTGAGACCAAGCTCCGCCGCTTCAATGAGGATGCCCCGGAAGACGTACCCGTAAACGACGACACCGCCAGGCTTGAATTCGAACAACGGCTGCGAAAACTCGAATCTGAGGGATTTGTCGCGCTGCGTCGAGGAATCCGCGGAACCGAGGTCCAGTGGAGTTGCGAACCCGCCAGCCGGCTCCTCTACAAACGCTGTGGAAAAACAAGCCTCCAGCAATACCACGAGGTGCTATACGAGGTACTCTCGAGTGAATTCAATCTCCACACCGTGGCGGCCAGCGTACCTGAGCACCTGGCCTACCACGCCTCGAGGGCAGGCTTCGCCAACCGCTTCCTGCAGCAGGCCGTCGCGGCTGCGCGGCGGCTGGACCGTTTCTACGACTACCCTGGCGCGGCCGAACTCTGCGAAAGCATCCTGGAGAAGCTCGCCGAGCCGGATTCGAACACGCCGGAGGGAGCCGCCAGAAACAGCGGGTTGATCTGGTCGGTCAACTGGAACCTGGTCAACCTGTACCGGAAAATGAAGCTCCTCCCCCAGGCGCTCGACAAGCTCACGGTGCTGCTTTCACTACTGCGGGACCAGCACAGCGGCATTGACGCAGGCCGAGTCTATCGAGCCATGGGAGAGATCTACCAGGAGAGAAACGAGGGCACCAATGCGATCCACTTTCTCGAAAAAAGTATCCGGGAGCTCAAGCCCCCTTCCACCGTGGCTGAAGGCGACCGGCCCAGGGCTGATGGCGCCGTCAGGGAACTCTGCCGGTCGCTGCTCTCGCTGGGAAATTTCCTGCTTGAACGAGGAGACCTTGATCTCGCAGGCGAGAAGGTCTCCGAGTGTCACTCGGAAGCCGCCGGCCGGGATGGAATGGACGGATTGCTCTCGGAAGCCCACCTCCTCATGGCACAGATCCACAACCGTAAAAACGACCTGGAGCAAGGTCTCGCCCTCAGCAGGGAAGCCCTTGAATGCGCCGAACAGGCCGGGAGCCGCCACAGGGCGACCATAGCGATTCGGGCCATCTGCGATACCCACCTCGCCCGGGGAGATCACGATCGCGCCGCAGCAGCGATCAAGCGCGGAATCGCTCTCTCCGAAGACGAGACCGACAAATACGACCTGGCGCAATCCTACAAGAGCCTGGGAAACGTCCTCTACAACGGAGGCGACTACCACCGGGCTCTCGAAAGCTACCAGAAGAGCCTGCTGCTGTGCCGGCAGATCGGCGACGAGGAAGGAACGGGGCGGATCTACAACAACCTCGGCAACGTGCTGCAGTTTCGCGACCAGACCGCCGAAGCCGCGGAATACTACAAGCTCGCGGTCGCCATCTTCAGCCGTCTGAACAACCAATACGGCATGGCGGCCTGCATGAACAACCTCGCGGGCATCCTCGAACGCGATGGAAAATACGATGAAGCGCTCGACTACGCCTACAGGTCTCTCGAGAAGCGTAAAAAATTCAGCGGCAAATCCGGCGTCGGCTTTTCCTATTACCGGATCGCGATGATCTACCAGGCCAAGGGCGAGCTCGAAAAAGCTCTGAGCTACGCTCGCAGAAGCATCCGGATTCGCGAGGAGCTCGACGACAAGGTCGGCCTGGCCTACTCCAACCTTCAACTCGCCGAGCTGCGCATGGAGACGGAAAACCTGGCCGACATCTTCGACTATGCCGAGCAGGGCCAGCGAGGCTTTGAAGAACTCGGCAACAGGATCGGACAGATCATGGCCAGGGCGACAACAGCCCGGGCCTTCTTCCACGTCGGACTGCTCGATGAGGCGGAGGAGGGTCTGCGGGAGGTCATCACCGCGGCCACCGCGAAGGAACTGCCCACCGTCGCGGGCGACAGCATGATCCGCCTGGGAATGCTGCTGGCTGAGAAGGGACGGCTCGCCGATGCCGAGCGCCAACTGCTGGAATCCGAGAAGCTCTTCAGGGGCGCCCGCTACCGCAGAAAGCTGGTCGAGGCGATCCTCCAACTGGCGGCGCTGAGGATTGAGATGGCGGAGTTGAAGAATGCCGAGGCCAACCTCGAGGAGGCCTACTCGCAGCTCGAAGACCTCGGGTCGCGAGACCTGATCCCCCTGTATTTCCTGCTTCGAAGCCGGCTCGACATGGAGCTCCCTGAAGCCGATCTCGACTCCTCTCACAAATACCTCCAACGGGGGCTGGTTGAATCAAGAGAGGCTCGGCTGCGAGACCTCGACTGGCGTTTCCACCTCCAACTCGGAATGCTCGAGCAGAGGCGAGGAGACTACCGGCTTGCGAAAATTCATTTCCAACAGGCCAGGACTCGTCTTGAGGAACACAACGAGAGCCTCCCTATGCCCTACCAGGAAAACTTTTTCGTTCTGCGCGAGCGCCAGCAGGTGATTCGCTGCTGCGAACAGCCACTGGAGACATTCCCTGAGCCCCCAGGCGGTGAAGAAGAGACCCCGGTAGACGAGCCCCTCGAATGGGGCCAGGAGAAGGCGGCGAAGCCCGTCCACGATCCGGGTCAACACGCGACCATGAACCTCGAACTCATGCGCCTGCATGAAATCATCGTCGCGCGCGGAAGCGGCCAGAAACTCGACCAGATCCTTGAGCGCATCATGGACGCCGTGATCGACCTGGTGAACGCCGAGCGAGGATTCCTCATCCTCCAGCCGGAAGATCCCGAACAGGATCCGAATATCGTCGCGAGAGATTTCGACAAGGAGGAGATCAGGGATCCAAGTCACAAGTTCTCCACCTCGATCGCCCGGGAGGTCATGGAAAACGGTGAGCCCCTCCTGGCGGGCAACGCCCTGTCGGAGGAGCCCTTCGAGACGCTCAGAAGCGTTCGCGAACTCCGCCTGCGCTCGGTGCTCTGCGTTCCCCTGAAATTTCACGAGGATGTGCTCGGAGTGATCTACCTCGACAACAGGCATCGACGCCACGCCTTCCAGGAGGCGGAGCTGAAAACCCTGCAGACCTTCAGCGACCAGGCCGTCATCGCCATCACCACCGCCCGGATCATCGAGGCCCAGAACAACAAGAACAATCGGCTGCGCTCGCGAATCGAGGAACAGACTGAAGAACTGGCCGTCGCGCGCAAGGACATCGAACACCGACAGAGCCTGCTCGAGTCGCGCTACACGATGGAGAACATTGTCGCCCGATCCGAGGCGATGCAGAAGGTGCTCCTGATGGTTCAGCGGTTAGCCTCCTCCACCCTCACCGTCTGCATCCAGGGAGAGAGCGGTACGGGGAAAGAGCTCATCGCCCGGTCTCTTCACTTCAACTCTGAGCGAGGAAAGGGACCTTTCATCTCCGAGAACTGCGGAGCGCTCACAGAGACCCTTCTCGAGTCCGAGCTCTTCGGTCATATCCAGGGCTCCTTTACCGGAGCCATCAGAGACAAAATCGGCCTGCTCGAGCAGGCTAACGATGGGACACTCTTCCTTGACGAAATCGGCGACATGAGCCTGGGCATGCAGCAAAAGCTGCTGCGCGTATTAGAGGAGGGCGAGGTGCGTCCCGTCGGAGCCGCCTCCAACATCACGGTCACCCCGCGAATCATTTCCGCCTCCAATAAGGATCTGCGAAAGCTGGTTGAGGATGGACTCTTCCGGGAGGATCTCTTCTACAGGCTGAACACCGTACGCATCGACCTGCCGCCTCTTCGTGAACGCAAAGAAGACATTCCGGAATTTGTAGATACCTTCTCCAGCGAGATCGCCTCCCAACTCGGCATCAAACAGCCGTCATTTACCAGGGATGCCACCAGGAAGCTCCTGTCTCATGACTGGCCCGGAAACGTAAGGGAACTCCGCCACCTGCTCGAGAGAACCCTTCTGATCGCTGAAAACGAATCCATCGCGGCGCAGGATCTCATCCTCGACCGCTCGGTGAAGGGAAAGCACGAGGAAGAAAACACAATGGAAGGCCTGTTCGGGGTGGCCGATGGAAAAGATTTCCGAAACGCCCGTAACTTCTTTGAACGTATGTATATCGAGAAGGCGCTGCAGGAATGTGCCGGTAATGTTGCCACGGCGTCCAAGCTGAGTGGATTGTCACGGGAATCGTTCTATCGATTGATGAAAAAACACTCCATCGAACGCCAGGATGGATAACCGAATCGCAACCCCGGTATAAGAACCGGAAAGAGAGGGGTTCCCGAGTCGAAGTCCATGCATCCTGAAAAGGTTGCACCTTACTAAAATTGCCCTTACTATCTAGCCTCGTAGGATTGAAATTATATTGATACCTAAACTGTTCAGAGACAGCCTTAGAGACTGTTTTAGAGAACGTCCTCAGGGGAAATCAGGGGCTTCTATGCGAACCGGGAAAAAAGGGCAAAACAGCAGGCTCTGGAGTTGCTTCAAAGCACCCAATGCCGCCGGACGCTCTGCAGGCCCGCGATTCCGCTACGCCCTCAGAACAGCCGGCCTCAGCGGCCTGGCCGCAGGCCTCCTGATCGGTCTCTGGCTCATTGGATCCTGGGTACTTGGAACGCTCCAGACCACCGGCATCGATCTTCCCGAAATCGAAGTATTGAGAGCTCGCGAAGAAGCCGAATACGACGAAAACGGCGCGCCGATAGTGCAGGAAGAACCCTTCGTTCTTCTTCTGGGCCCCGGCGAAGAGCCTCCCCTCAGACCACTGGACATTGCACCGCAGATTGCCCCGGCCGCAGGAGATCTCCAGGCCGTCAATGCCGAAGATGCAGCCGAAGATCCCGCGGCAGACGATGTCGAACGAGTCATCGCTCCTGAAAGATTCAAGATACCCGCCAGGAGAGTTGACGGTCCCGGAGACGACGAGCCCCTGGCCGACGGTCCCGG
>CBFHWB010000192.1:0-7006 GCA_965659285.1 Planctomycetota bacterium
CGAGGTAGAAGCTCTTCTCCTGTGGCTGGCCCTTGACCGTCTGGAGAAGCTCCCTCATTTCTTTGACCCGGGTCTCCTCCTGGCCCGCGGCGGGAGGACTCGAGGTCAGCAGGTACAGGTTCTCCTGGAGCTGATCTTCCTGTCCCGCCTTGATCTCCTGGAAGATCTGGGAAGCCAGAACTGCCACGAGTACGAGGACAAGGAGAACGATCAGCGGAGTTCGCATGCGCTTGACCTTGCTCTTGGTAGAGGAAGCGAGGTCTTCAACGGCCGCGACAACCTGGGACTTTTCCTCCTGAGGCTCAGGGGCGCCGCGATGAATTTTGTTATGAGTAAGTTTTTTCGACAAGGCTCTTGGCTCCAGCAGACCACCCCGTGGGGAGGTCTCATTCTGTTAGGACACTAAAAATAGATATCCCGCCAGTCTACATTCCCCAGCGTAAGGTGCAAGCCTCTCAAGGTCAGGACTTACTCAATTATCAATTCCTGCCGCGCTTCTTTCGGGTCCGTCGGCTCCAGGGTACCCTTCACAGGCTGAATTGAAGGGGTCTCCTCGACTTTATCAGACGGTGGGGCCGGTGCCGAGGCGGCAGTCGTAGCTTTCGCCGCCGCTTTTCCGGTGAGATGGCGGTAATTTTCCTCCGGAGTGAAATGCTGCAATCCGAGGATCCTGATCTCCGCTGTCAGAGAGCAGGCGTATCTCGCGGTCTTGCGGTCGAAGGTGCGTTTGAAGTAGATGGTTGCCCCCTCGGTATCCTTCACAAATTCGAGAACCTTGTCACCGCTGACTTTTTCAATGATTTTGCGCAGGTTCCATTCTCGTGCCTTCATCTCGCGGATGTAATAGGCCACGTAGTTCTCAGGAAGCTGAGGTCCCTTGTAGTGACCCGTCCAGGTAGGCTTGAAATCGGTCCCTGCGAGGCCCTGGGGGGCGTATCGATAGCCTTTCTTGTATTCCAGTTCCGGGTGGACAGGGAAGTCCCCCAGTTCTTCAGGAATGTAAGGAGTCGGGGCTTTAGCCGGGCTGCCTGCGCAGCCGAGGCAGAAAGCTAATACGACGAAAACCGGAACGCTGGCCGCCAGGCGGCGCATCAAGTAACCACGAAAACTCTTCACTTCTGATACCCTCCATGCTCTCCCATTGATGGGAATGCTAGTTTAGTTCTTCCCCCCGTCAATTGTGTTACAAGCAGCGGTGGACTCCTCTTTTTCCCGCCTGGAAAGATCTGTCTCAGGGAGTCTCCATTCCGACTGGAATGAGTCCTCCCCTGCAGGCAGGAAAGTCTTAACGCTGAAAGCACTTAGGAAGTATGCGGCAGATTTTAGTGTTTTTTTTATCGGTCGCAAGACAAATAGCTCGCTCCACTCCCCAGGAGCTGTCATCCGGACTTTCGAACCGGCTGAAAACCCGCAGATTGACTGGGAATTGAGTCCATTCCTGGTCGGTAGCGCATTTGCGAGGAGATGTTACTCTTTAGTAGACCGAGGGCCACGGTGGACGGGTATCCAGAGGGCCTGAAAGTATGTCGATAGCGCAGCTTTTTCATATCCGGAAGACGCAGCGGCAGGTTTCGCAAGCCGCTCGGAGTTCCGTAGGGCAAAGTGTCAGTCGCGGTCACGGGAGGAATCTCACCAGGAGCCTGGTTTTTCTCACCGCCTATTTTTGCGTCTGGCTTTCGCTCAGCTCGGTAGCGCACAGCTGAAGATCAGCGTTCGCGGATCGACCTATTCGTCGAATCGGGGGTCGGTCGGTTCTCGCTCTTTCTCTTCGTCATCGTCATCGAGGGTTTTGATGCGAATCGGTTCCTCCGCCGTGGTCTCCGCATAGTCCTTTCTCGGGGCGACCGGTTTCTGCGAAGAGTCCGGGGCGGAGCTCAGGATGAAGAGTCCAATGACGAGGATTGCCGCGAGGCCGGCCAGGGGAGCCAGCCAGCGCGGCCGGGAGCTGACAACGGCGAAGGATGGGTTCGTTTCGCCAGCGCGGATTTCAGAGAGCATCTTCCTCCAGCGCTCATCGCTGATCTCGGGTGGACGGTCGTGTTTTGCGAGCCTGGTGAGCTCTTCCGCCTCGGCCGCCAGCTTCCGGTACTCTTCAGAGTCTGCGAGGAGCCCCTCGACAGTTTTTCGCTCTTCTTCGGAGAGCTCTCCGTCGAGGTAAGGGCCGATCAATCTGGTGAATTCTTCACGCGACATAGTTTCTTCCTGAATTCTGTTTCTCTGGTTTTTCCGGGAGAGCTCAGCTGGGTCTGTAGCCCATGGAACTGAGTGATTCCTGTAGCTTTTTCCGGGCGTAAAAAAGTCGAGACATTACGGTTCCAACATTGCAACCCACGACCTCTGCAATGTCTTTATAGGAGAGATCTTCAGATGTGTGGAGGACGAAAACAACCTGGTGCTTATCTGAGAGCGAGGAGATGGCCTGCTGCAGGTTCTCCCGGAGCTCTTGTTCGCGGGCATATTCAACCGGAGCCTGGGCCGGAGTTCTGCGAGCGGTAGGTTTTCCAAGAGCCTCCATGGCGGACTCTTCCATGCCGTGCAGGGGACGGCTTTTGCGGCTGCGCGTAAAATCGATCGAGCGGTTGACGGTGATCCGGTAGAGCCAGGTGAAGAACTTGGAGTCGGTCTTGAATTTTTCGAGTGCCTGGTAGACGCGGAGAAAAACTTCCTGCGCAACCTCGAGCGCGTCTTCCCTGTTGCGTACAAAACGGAAGGAGATTCCGTAGACCCGCTGCCGGTATTTTTCGAAGAGGAATTCAAACGCGGCTTCATCGCCGTCAAGGAAGGCTTTCACCTTGAGGATGTCTTCGGTGTCGGAGGAGTCTCGCAATTTCTTTTTCCGGCGATCCAGGGCGGGTTGAATCGGGATGACAACGGCGCCACCTCGACGGGATTCATGGCGGACCTTCACCTCAACGTGCGAGGGGGAATCAATGGGTCCTCGTTGGCGTACCAACGCGCCGTTGATTGTAGCGGGGCTGAGTTGGGCTCTCATCATCTCTAATCTTTTGAAATATTAGTTCTTATTGAGTACTGACGGATTTCCGTGGGTATTTATTCGATTTTCGAGAGGGAAAAATCCATCAAGGGGCCGATAAGAGACGGTCCGGATCTTTTTTTATTGACAGAAGGCGTACAGACTTCTAATTTGCTTCTAATTAAACCGCTGCCCGAGAGGGCCAGCCAGGTTTTAGATAGGAGCGGGCTTTACTTAAGAGGAGCTTACAGCCCGTACGAAGAGAGAGGCCCGCGGTGGATGCGGGCCAAGATAGAGAAGAAGAATAGAAGAGATGTATCCCTCGGAGGCGGTTTTTACCGTCAGAGCCTGTGAGATGTGGTCGGTGGCTCGGTTCCTGATCTTCGGTTGTATCGGAGAACGGGCGTAGGCTCGAGGTATTAGTTCTTAATCAATGTTAGTTAGATATTAGCGATTCAACCTACCCTTCCCTACACACCCCACTCGGTAGGTTCCTCCTTTTTCCTCGTTTATTTCAGACCCAAACACCTCCTCATCGAGTAGGGACGATGAGGAGTTTTTTATTGCCTGGGTTTTTGCGCCCGGAGTTGTCGTGAACGCGAGATGCGCCTCTTTCCCGACGGTTTCCGTAGGGGGAGATGATACGATACGGTCGTGGGCCAGCGGGGTCATTGCCCCGTAAAAGTGGTCGAATTCTTGCGAATCCAACTCTCCGCGGAGTCCGGTGGATGCAGTTATTGAGCCGCATCAAAGACGTCCTTTTTTCCGGTCCTTCCGAAGAGCTCACCGGTTCCAGGGGTGTCCTGATCAAGGCCGGACGGGTGGTCTATCTCCTGGTGGGGAAATTTCGCCGGGATTTCTGTCTTGAGCGGGCGGCCAGCCTGACCTTCTATTCCATCATCTCGCTCATACCCATGACGGTTCTGTTTTTCAGTTTCGCCACCAAGTTCATGGGAGAGCGGGAGCGTATCAAGGAATGGTTTATTCTCAAGATACCGAAGCTGCTGGCGCCGGGGCAGGAAGAAAAAGTGAGCGCCTGGCTCAAAGAAGACATCGGCAGCAATGCTTTCCAATTGCCGGAGGACGCCAGCTGGCTGATGGATTTCACCGCTGTTTGCGGACTGGTCATCATCTCACTGGGAATCTTCATCGCCACCGAGAGGGTTTTCAACCACATCTGGCAGGTGGACAAGCGCAGGAACTATCTACAGCGGCTGTTGGTTTTCTGGGTGATCCTGACGACGAGCCCCCTGCTTTTTGGAGCGTCCCTCTGGGCTGAGGATATGTTGCCCACCGGCGGCCTGAAGTCCTTTCTCCAGGATTCACCATACTTCGCGGCCTTTCTCGCCTTTCTCGCCTTTACCTTGTTGTACATCTTCATGCCGGCGACGAAAGTTCGTTTCCGCAGCGCCGTGATCGGGGGGATCGTGGCCGCGATTCTCTGGCAACTGGCCAAGTATGGTTTTCTCTACTACCTCGACCAGATTAATAACGTCACGAGGTTTTATAATAAGATTGCCGCCCTGCCGCTCTTTCTCATCTGGCTCTACGTTACCTGGATGGTGGTTCTCTGCGGGGCACAGCTCAGCTTTGTTCATCAGAACCTTGCCGCCTTGTCGAGGGCCAGGCGGGCTCGTTCGGCCAGTGGGAAACGATCTCTCGCGCAGTTAGGCTTGCATCTTCTTTACAGGGTCGGGGTCGCCTTCAACTCCGGCGGCAAGACTCCATCGCTGGAGGCGGTGGCGAAGGATCTTGGCCTTGAGAACAGCGAAGGCCTTGCAGAGGCCGCGTCTGTGCTGCTTCAGGAGAATGTATTATTAGGGGAGGGTTCCGGCGAGGGTAACTATGCCCTGGCGCGGGATCCGGCCCATATACGGCTCAAGGAAGTCATGACGGGACTGCGAAAAGCTGAGTTTCCCGGCGAGAAAAACACGGTAGAATCGTCGTCTGGGAGTGACTGTGACGAGCCGGACATCAACCGGCTTATCGTTTCGGCGAACGCTTCCTGGGAAGGCTCCTTTGAGTCTTTTACCCTGGCTGATGTGCTGCCTTTAGAAGGAAAAAAGACAGGCTCCCAAGCCCCTTCTGCAGAACAAGATAGGGAGTCCGACTGATTAATTTTGACATGGTACTCAATGCCCAATTACTATCTTGGTTTCAGAAAAGAACCGGGAAGACAAACAAGTGATAAAGTCAGGAACCGGGCACGAAGTAACAGGCCCATTTCCATTTCCTTCGAGTTTCCAGTTTCGCGAAACTGAAAAGGCCACGCTCGAAGCTTTTTTCGAGAAGGTGTTTTTCGCTCAGTGCTTTACTGACGAGAAGCTCGAGGCCATCGCTCGCATGCGCTGGAGGCCTGGGAAGGCCGAGCCGGCTGAAGAGGATGAGGCCGTCGAAGAGAGCCTGGAGGCCGCCCCGGACGCATCTTCCGGGGATGTTTCGTCTGCTGAGGAGCTGCCGGCTGAGGCCACTCGTTATGTCATGCTCTGTCGCGGGGCGGATGGCATAGGGAAGACGAGAATCTTTCGCCACCTGCGCGAGCGCGCCCAGGAAAAAGAAGTTTCGGTTTACGAAACGCACAACTACGAGGTCGAGGGGATCCCGCTCAAGCCCTTCCTTCATACGATTCGGCAGATCATGCGCGACCTCGACGGCAAGTCGGGTCTCGGCCAGGCGAATCAACGAGTCGGCTCGTCACTGATCAATCGCTACCGCCATGCGCTCGAGAGCTTGATTCCCGAAGCTTTCGGGGATGCCGGCGCTTCCGCCGAGAATAGCTTTCTCAATTCAGAGAATTGGGAGGACGAGAAGGTTCGGATCTTTGATGGCATCACCCAATTCCTCCTTGAGGTTTCAGTTCACAAGCCCCTGCTGATTCTGGTTCATGATCTGCATTGGGCTGACAGGGCGACGGTCGAACTGCTCCGGTATATCGGGCGCAATCTTCAGCTGCGAAACGAGGCTCTGTCGGCGGAGCACTCTTCGGTGGAAGGTGGCGATGCGGGGCAGGTAACCGAAGATTGGGAGAGGCTCTCGACTCACACAGATCTTGCCGCTGCCGAGGCGAGTCAACTGGAAAAAGCGGAAGCGAGCCCGGGGGGTGAAGAGAGCCCCCCCGAGACCTGGCCGTCCCGGTTGATGCTGCTTGCGAACTATCGCTCACATGATGAACACTCAGGCGATGAGAGCGACCGCGCCATCGAAAGCCTCGGGAGGGAAAACTTCAGCTTTCACGGTGAGCTTCGGCCCCTGCATCGGCAGGAGGCGCGGCATTTTCTCGAGAAGTCAATCGAGGGAGTCCAGGTGGGCGGTGATGAACTGGAGATCACAGCCGACGCGGCCGATGCGGTGTTTGAATTATCCGAAGGGTTCCCGAGCTTTCAGCAGGAACTGTTCCGGGGAGTTTTCCTGGGCAAGTCAAACCTTGCCTGCTGGAGTGGTGAGAGCTTCAAGGAATACGTCGACAGCGCCACCGGCGCGGGCGGTCTTGAATTATTAGAAGATGCTCCCGTGCGCCATCGTATCCTGGTGCGCCGGCTCGAAGAGTATTTCCCTCCGGGCGAAGAAGCGCGTTTGTCCAATGAGGCCCGGGTGTTGCAGGTTCTCGCCCTGGCTCGTCGACCCGTGAGGAGTGACCTGGTGGGTCACATCCTCGCGTTGCGGGAGCCCGTCCCCGGCGCCGCCGAAGAGATGGCCGCGGCGGCCGGCAAGCTCGATTGTTTTTCAAAAGCCGAGGGAGCCGAGAAGGTCGAGGCGATTCTGGGCGCTCTCGAGCAGCGTGGAATTACATCCCTCGCGAGTCCAGGCAAGTATTATTTCAGGCTCTGGGATTATACCCAGGTCGTGGAGGCGACGATTGAGCCTGAGGTCAAGACGCTCATTCATCAGCGAATTGGCGAGGAATACAGGCGGCGTCTCGGCGAGGGGAACGGCGAGGCCATCGCTACCGGCGAGGAGGTCTACGAGGTTTATCATCATCTCAGTCGGGGCAAAGAGCCATCCTCTGCGGTGGAATTTGGTCTCGCGGCTGGG
>CBFHWB010000193.1:0-6905 GCA_965659285.1 Planctomycetota bacterium
GGAGCGTGTTGACGCATTGCAACGCGGGCGCCCTGGCGACCGGCGGCATGGGTACGGCGCTCGCGGTGATTTACAGCGCCGTAGAAAAAGGAAAGAAGATCAGGGTTTTCGCTGATGAAACCCGCCCGCTGCTCCAGGGCGCCAGGCTGACAAGCTGGGAGCTTCGCAGGGCGGGGGTCGATGTCACGGTGGCCTGCGATAACGCGGCCGCCTCGTTGATGGGCACCGGGCAGGTCCAATGCGTCGTCGTTGGCGCCGATCGGATCGCCTCCAATGGAGATGTGGCGAATAAGATCGGAACCTACGGAGTCGCGGTGCTTGCGCGCGAGCACGACATACCTTTTTACGTTGCGGCCCCCAGTTCGACCTTTGATCCGCACACCGCCAGCGGAGCCGGCATCCCCATCGAGCAGCGATCGAACCTTGAGGTTACGGCGGGATTCGGCAAGAAGACGGCTCCTCCCGGGGTCGATGTTTACAACCCGGCCTTCGACGTTACACCGGCTCGGTACGTAACGGGTTTTATTACCGAGCAGGGTCTCCTGGAGCGGCCCTTCAAACGAAATATTTCCAGGCTGTTCAGGACTGCCGCCACCCACGGATAAGATTATCTCGAGAGGTAAAAAGAATGAACCAGGTGAGATTCAGTCCTCTGGAGAAGATTCTCATGGAGAAGGCCGGCGCTGCCGAGTCCGGCCGCGGAGGGGCGCTGTCGCACCTCCTGACCGGGGCGGTTGTAGCCGCGTTGCTGGTTTATGCGTATCTCGAAGGGATTTCTTCCACGGTCATCTTCTGGGTGACTCTCTGCTACGTCATCCTGGGTACCCTGCAGAGAGTCGCCTCGAGTTGGGCGATCGCCACCCACAAGCTGCTTGTGAGGAAGCTCGTGCGGCACGCCGCCGATACAGGTCGTGAAATTCAATCCGACAGCCCGGCGGACTGATCATCTGTCGACATAGCTCGTTTTAATGCCGGCGGTATTCCATTCATTTTGAATGCTGCCGCCTCGCCAGGTGGCGTAGGTTTTGATGCCCGAAAGTTCAATCCGGAGCAAAGTCTCTTCGGCTTGTCCTTGACCGTCTCCGGAAACTACCACGGTCGTGGGGGAGACCTTTTCCAGCAAGGTGTCATAGAGACAGTTACTTCTCCCATGGTGGGGAAGGATGAGGACCTCAGAATTGAGATCTTCTCCTGTTTCAAAAAGCCTGGCCAGCCCGTCTTCCTCAAGGTCGCCAAGGCAGAGGATCCGTTTTTGTCCGATTTCGATGAAGAAAGAGAGGGACATCTCGTTGGCATGTTGAGCCAGGGGCAGGTTTTCAACCTGATCCGGGTAGATAATGCGCAGAATGATATCTTCCGGCCCGGGCAGCCGCAGCAACTGTCCTCTTCGAACCTTGCTGACGATGACTCCTTCTTTTCGCGCATCGGCGAGAAGCTTTTCTCCGTATTTTTCCCGATCGAAATGTTCCGAGCAGAAGACTTCTCCGACATCCAGTGACCTCGTAAGTACGGGCAGCGCTCCGGCATGGTCGACATGCGGATGGGTCAGGATGATTCCATCAAGCCGTCGATGACCTTTGTCGAGAAGGGAACGGGCCAGACGCCAGCTTCCCGCCCTGGTTTTTCCGCAGGCATCAATCAGGAAGGCTCTCTTGCTCCCGGGGAGTTCCAGCAACGCGGCCGACCCTGCTCCAGCATCCAGGTGGATCAGCCTCGGGCTGTTTTCGTTACCGGTGGCCAGGCTTACGATAAGGGTAATGGGGAGAATCAGGGCGGACAACAGCAGGGCGGCTCCCCGCGTTTTTTTTGATATTCCCGCGCCAAGCAGAAGGTAGAAGATGGAGACCATGGCCAATCCCGGCGGAGGCAGGTTGAAGCAATGTCCCGGGATGTTTCGCGAAAAAACAAGCAGGCTATTCAACATTCGCGCAAATACGGTTGCCGCATCCGCGGCCAGGAAGCCGGCCTCTATCCAGATGAATCCCAGGAGGATGCTGAAAAGACCGAGCAGCAGGCTCACAGCTATCAGCGGGTAGAGACAGACGGAAAGCAGGGGGGCAACCGGATGGACCCGGTGGAAATATGTCGCGATCAGGGGCGCTGTCACGGCTGTGGATATTACCGCAACCCAGAGACTGTTTTGAATATGGGAGAAGAGAACTGGACCCAACCTTGAAAAAGCGCCCGCCGGCTTTGAAGGGATCAGCAGGCGACTTTTCTCGCGTAAGTCATTTGCCCGCATCGAGCTCCAGGTGAGGATGGCGATTGTCGCGATAAAGGACAGCTGAAAGCCAGGCTTGCTGATGCTCAAGGGGTCAGCGATGAGCAGGGCGAGGAGTGTCCATCCAAGCGTGTCGATGGCTCGCGGCAATCTACCCGCCGCCTGTAGAAGCAGGTGCAGTCCGATCATTATCGCGGCTCGTAACACCGGGGTGTTGGCGCCGCTGAGAAGAACGAAAAGGCCAAGCACCATAAGACGCAGCATGGTTTTTCCCTTCTGCGGAAAGGGTATTCGCATTGCGAATGCCATGATGAGGCCAACGTGTAGTCCGCTGATGGCAAGGAAATGGACCGTTCCCGTTTCGACAAAGAGGAGACTCAACTCCTGGTCCAGCAATCGTTTTTCGCCTGTGATCAGAGCGCAGAAGAGTCCCTGCTCTTTATCCGAATACAGTCTTCCGATGAGGTTGACTACAGGCCAGCGAATACGCAATCCCAGGGAGGGCCGAGAGGGCGGCTCCTGGTCGAAGGTGAGTGAGCCAGGCAAGGACTGGATGATGGCAGTCGGTGTATTTTTTCGAGTTGGGGTGGATAGGGGGAACTGAGGGTAGATCTTCCCCTGGACCTTTACTGAGACGCCCGGCCTGAGTCCGGTCGGAAGCCGGTCTCCTTTTATCCCGGCCCGAACCAGGTAGAGCTGTCCGGGGGTAGAAGTCTTCAATTTGAATTCGGCATACATGGAATCTCCGCTATCGCTGGCGAATAGTTGATGACGCACTATCGGCAGATCCGAAACGGTGCCTCTGACGGTTCCAGCGAAAGCTTTCTTCCGTAAAACATGGCCTGCCTGGGAATGGTCTTTTACCCAGGGTGCCTGAGCCGATTCATGGCTGAACAACCCGAGTCCACAGATGAGGTAGAGCCACGAGATTTTCTTTCTTGCGGGATGAGCCAGCCGGGGTTTGAGAACCCGGCTGGTCGCGATCCAGCCGCCGTAAGTCAGGCAGATGACGGCGACCGCAAGGCCGGCCTGTACCGAGCAGGCTGAGAGCGATGTTCCAAAAGCGAATGCCAGTCCAGCCTCAATCCCCGAAGGGATCGCGCTGGATTGAACAGAAGGCTCATTCCCCTGTTCAGGAAGGTTGCGCTCTGGATAAATGAGATGCCGATTGGGGGCCGGGGCCATCTGGAGAGAAGGGCTCGGGCGGTGTTTGCTGGGGCGGCGGCGTGGTGATTATGAGGCCCCGGCGAGGGTTTCGCAGAGAATTACTCTGATTCGGCCACCCTGAGCAGGATGGATTTGACCAGGTTGGTGTCCCGGGTCCGGGGATCCTGCTGAAACCAGACGGGACGCCCCTGCTTGTCAATAATGAGGAAGGTGGCGCTGCCGACAAAAACTCCCCAGGAGCGGAAGAGTTTCCTGCCGGTAAGGTCCGGATCAAATCCCGCCGCCCCGGTATAGCCTGTTCCGGCGAGCTCCTGTCGCAGGCTTTCGAGCTGTTCATCTATGTTTTTCGCACTCTTGAAGAAGTGAACCGCCACCATTTCCATCTCATCGCGGGCCTCGGCAAATTCTCCAATGTCAGCCAGGAAGGTGGCAGAGCGGGTGTCTTCAGCGCCGCGGAAGATGAGTCCGACAACCTTGCCGGTTGAGTTCTGAAGCCGGGTGCGCTTCTGTGTAACCCACATTTCTCCAAGCTCGAAATCAGCCGGGGCCGGACGCAGGGCGGTTTCCTTGATGAAGCCCAGGGCGTTTTCCGAGCGCTGACGGTAGATGTTGATGGCCGGCTTCAGGGCGTGCCCTCGTTTTTCGAGCGCCGCCTGCAACTTGTTGATTTCCTTGACGTGCGAGTCAAAGGCATCCTGGGCCTCGTCTATCCGGCCCAGGGCCATCAGGGAGTAACCCTTGCGGAAGCCGTTGAAGGCAAGGTAGCGCGAGTACGCTTCTTTTGTCTTGAGGGGATATTGATCGCTCTTGGTTCGTGCCGGGTAGTCCTGGAGCACGCTCTCAGCTGATCGCAGGAGACCTGAGATGTCGCCCTTGGCTTCGTAGAGTTTCCACCGGGTCTCGCCGAGGGTGGGGAAGTCAGGGCTTTTCCGCGCTTGCTCAGTCGCCATCTTTTCTTCGACCAGCTTGATGCCCGTGTCGTATTCCCCGAGATCGGAGAGAACCCGTCCAAGGGCGGCGGTCAGCACGGTGATGCGGGGGCTGTTGGGGTAGATCTTGAGATAGTTGAGGTAATCGTCCCTGGCTTTCCGGGGTTCCTTCAGGCTCGTATGAGCCCATGCGCAGATCTCGATCGCGGAGGGCTTCAGTTCGGATGAGTTCTCAAGGCCGTCGACAGCCATGCTCGCATGACCAATCACCCGGTTATAAAAGGGGGCCATTTTTCTGTCGAGATCTTCGGTGGTGAACTTCGCTCCGTCTTTCGACATGTCATTGATGACCTGTGTTCGAACACGCGAGCTGATGAGCTGGAGGAATTTTGACTGGTAGAAACGGAGCTCGGTTGAGATGGGACCGTACGCGCAGTTCGAGAGATACTTTTCGCAATCGACGATGGCCTTCTCGATATTAACGGCAAGCTGATCGGCCGCGGCTGGTTTCAGGGCTCTGAGATCTTCAGGAATACTCTCGTATATCGGGGTGATTTTTTTCAGGTAGGATTCGCAACTCTCTGCCGGGTTCTCAGCTTCATTGCTTCCATTCGAGGCGGTATTTGGTGTGGAAGTGTCAATTCCTGGTGCGGTATTACTTCCTGTCCCAGTTGTCCGGCCGGTTTCGTCTTCTCCGGGCTCAACGGGCGTATTCTGTTTTACGCAGGAGCAAGCGAGGAAGGCTAAAACGGCAATAGCCGCCGTATTTCGGATTCCGTTTCCTGCGCAGCCTGAAACCCGTCTAAGTAGCTGTAAAATATTACAAATAAACAACTTATATTCCTTCAATGTAAGCTGAGGACTCTGGTTTTTCCGCATACTGGCATGTGACATATTGCAAGAAGCCTGCCGCAGCGGCTCATTTCGGCTTCTGAGAGAATAAAGCGTCCTTGCAGCCAGGAGCCTATCGTACTTTTTCTTTTACCTAACAAGAGTATAATCTGCCCGAGGTCATAAGACTATGCCCCAACTGATTGAGGAGCCAGCAGGAGATTCAAGCTGAGACCAGGATCCTTCAGCTTATCGTTCACAGCCGTTCAGCCGCTATTGCTGGCTGCGGTTCTCTTCGTGTGTCCCTTGCGGGCGCAAGATGATTCAACCCTCCTGGATGAGGTCTGGCCGCAGCTGACGGATTTTTCCGGGGCGGCCGATAGCGGGACAAAGACCTATATCAATCAGAAGACAGGGGATGTTTCCCGCTACATTCTCGGGAATGTGAAGCGTGAGATCATCATAGGCTCCAACCGCGTTCGCCTGATGTGCGACCGGCTCTACATTCACGGGCTCGGCGTTTTCAAGGGTAAGGATGTTTCGGCCTCCGGAGATTCCAAAGAAGAGGATGAGCTCCAGTTCTATTTTTACGCTGATGGGAATGTGCGCCTTGACCTGTCCGCGCAGGGCAGCACCATCGAGGCGGCCTCGGTCTATTATGATCATCGCCGGGGCGAGGGGGTGATCAGGCAGGCCCGGATCAGGAGCTCAACCACCGGCCTGAAGGGGATCATGAACAGCCTCGAACTGCGCGACCTGCGGGGGACTTCGCCTGCAGGGGGGCGGGATGCCGTCGCCGAGGCGGAGGTCATACTCTCCATTGGGGTTCTGCGTACGCGGAATTTCGCGAACTTCTCAGGTGAAGATATCAGGCTGAGTAACTGCGACTACGCCGAGCCTCATATCGCGTTGGCCGCGGACAGCGCCGACATTCAGCCGATAGATACCGCGGCCGGAATGATTCCTGAGAACCAGGGCCACTACGAGGTAGTCCTCAGCGGAGCCCGGCTTGAGGTTCTTGGCCGGGAGATCCTCCCGCTGCCTCTCACGCGCTGGGATACTCGTTGGCAGGATTATCTTCCCCTGAGATCCATCGATCTCGGCAGTTCCTCCAAGTTCGGATTCTTCAGCTCCGCGGAGTGGAACCTGAACTTCTTCCTGGACCAGCTTCCTCTCGAGTCGATTCCGAGTCTGCGGCGGGTGGTGGAGAATTCGAGGGTTGGGTTCGAGACCACCCATATGGCGAAACGCGGCCTGGGCTGGGGGCCGGTTGCCGAGTACGGCAGGCAGTCGGGAAGCCGGCAGCCCTGGCAACTGCCGGTCAGCGGCATTGGCTACTATGGGACCGGCCGTTATTTTTCGATTCACGATGATGGGGTCGATCGCTCAGCCGGCGGCTTCGCGCCTCCCGATCCTGATCGTTACTGGGGCTCCTTGGTTCATCGCCATGAGCTGTCCGGGTTTGGGACGCTGGACCTGGAGTATTCATCACAATCGGACCAGAATTTTCTGAACGAGTATTTCGAGAGGGTAGCCAAGCAGGAGAAGGAGCAGGAGAGCCTCGTCTCATGGCGGAAAAATGTCGGAGACAACCTGCATTTGAGCGCGCTCTACAAATACGAGGTCAATGATTTCGATGAGACCGTCGAGAGGCTTCCAGAGCTGAAGCTGCTCTGGTACCAGGAGCCGATCTTCGATTCAGGGCTCTACATGGATCTGGATGCTGGAATCACCAACCTCAGGGGGCGCTCTTCAGC
>CBFHWB010000194.1:0-6859 GCA_965659285.1 Planctomycetota bacterium
AGCTGGGCTCTTCGCCCAGGAGGCTGTCGCTGAGGAGGCGGAGGCCGCAGGCGCGGGCGATACTCTCAAAACTCTTACCGGGCTCGATAGCGAAAATCTCGGCGTTCCTCTCCGGGCTCTGGCTCTGGTTACGGTCTTCGGTGTCGTTCCATCGATCGTTCTGCTGACGACCTGTTTTCCGAGAATCCTGGTGGTGCTCTTTTTTCTCAGGAAGGCTCTCGGCACCCAGGATCTGCCGCCCAATATGCTCGTTTTTGGACTCTCCTTCCTGTTGACGGGAGCCGTGATGTTTCCCACCTGGCAGGAGATTCACCAGGAGGCTTATGTGCCCCTGGTGGAAACAAAGGAGATCAACGCGGAGGTGGCTCTTCAGAGGGCAGAGCTGCCGGTGAAGAGATTTATGCTTCGGCACACCTTGCGGGATGATCTCAGGTTGATGCTCGGAGTCTCCGTCCAGGGAGCGGGGAAGCCGGCCTTTCCATCGTCCGCTGCCGACGGGCCTTCCGGAAAGAAGTCGGAGAGCTCCGTCGGCCAGCAGCTGGAAGAACTCAGTTTTTTCACGATTCTTCCCGCCTTTGTATTGAGCGAGTTGAAGACGGCCTTTCAGCTGGGCTTCCTGCTCTTTCTTCCATTTCTGCTGATTGACCTGGTGGTCTCCGCGGTGCTCGTATCGATGGGAATGATCATGCTTCCTCCCACCCTCGTTTCGCTGCCTCTGAAGATCCTGATCTTCGTGCTGGTGGATGGATGGAGCCTGGTGGTGGGTCAACTGCTCGCCGGTATCCAGGGAGGTTAGAGGATAAACAGGAGATGCAATCGGTGATGAAGAACAAGGTGATGGTTGCGGCAGGCGGGAGTCTTCCAGGCTCCCCGGGAGAGGAGAACTGATGGAGACAGCTATCGAACTCTCACGCGGCGCCCTCGCAACGGCCATCGAGCTTGCCTTGCCGGTGATGGTGGTGGGCCTGGCGGTTGGGGTGATCGTAAGCGTGTTCCAGGCGATGACCCAGGTGCATGACCAGACCCTGTCTTTTATCCCGAAGATCCTGGCCATGGTGGCGGTGATTCTTTTGCTGGTGCCCTGGTTTCTCAAGGTGATGGAAGGTTATACCCGGACCGTTTTTGAACAGCTGGGAGATGGTTTTTTTCCCTGAGATGATGTCCGCAAGCGAATCCCGGAATAAGAAGTGATTGAGATAAATGCAAGAGGTGACGATAGAGCAATGGGTGTTCGAGTCCCTGCCCCCGGCGGCGATTCTCATCGGCTGCCGCCTGGTGGGGCTGTTCATTCCCGCTCCGTTTTTTCGCAGCGGAATGCTTCCCTGGCGGTTGAAGATCGCCGTGGTGGCCGTGCTGAGCCTGGGCGTCGTAGTCTCGCCTGTGCTGCGGGAGAGCCTGGCTGGAGTGGAAGAGGGCGTACTCGAGAGCCTGCGGGATCCGTCGCGGTGCTGGCTGATCCTGGCTGGAGAGCTGCTCGTCGGCGTAGCCCTTGGCTGGAGCGTGCTCGTGGTGCTGGCCTGTGCCCAGGGCGCGGCCGACCTGATCTCACAGCAGGCCGGACTTACGGCGAGGCTCATCGCCGACCCCCAGTCCGGGGGAGGAGGCTCCCCTTTGGGAATTTTCTATCATGGACTGGCGGTCTATCTCCTGCTGGCCTTGAATCTTCATCACAGCCTGATCAGGTCTGTGCTCGAGAGCTTCTCCTGGGTTCCGCCGGGCTCCCTTACGGCGGCCTCGGTGCCGGCCGCCCTGGGGCGCCTGGGGCTCGAGATTGGTGGAGAGCTCTTCCTGGCGGCCCTGGTGCTTGCCCTGCCCATCCTCCTTTCTCTTGCGCTGGTAACACTGGCCCAGGCCGCGTTGGGAAGGGCGCTTCCCCAGGCCGAGCTGTTTACCCTGGGTTTGCCGGTAAGACTGCTGGTCGGAATGGCGGCGCTCTACGCGTCGTTGCCGGTCTCGGTAAGGTATGTGGGCGGGATGCTGCGTTCGGCGGTAAGGGATGGCGAAGGTTTTCTTTCGAGCTGGAGCGGCTGATGGTTTCCGGAGGTAATGGTTAAAAAAGATGTCGTCGCATTGGGATCAGAAAACTGAGAAGCCTACCGAGGCAAGGCGTCGTCTTGCCCGGGAGCAGGGACGCGTCGCGGTAAGCCGTGATCTCGTCGCGGCCTTTTCCCTGCTCTGGATTCTCCTGGCGTTTCGCCAGTTCGGAGGTCCGTTCCTCGAGAGCGCCACGGCCAGAGTTGGTGGGCTGCTGCGGGAAGCCTTTGCCGGGCAGAAGCTCACCTCGCTTACAGCGCCTCCCTTTCTCCGGGACATCCTGCTGGAGGCGGCGGGCTTCCTGATGCCGGCCCTCCTGGCGATGCTCGCGCTGGTGCTGATCTCGAGTCTCGTTCAGAGCGGCTGGGTTTTCAGGCCCACCGCGGTCTCTCCCGACCTCGGGCGTCTGTCTCCGTCTGCCGGCTGGGGAAGATTTTTTTCTTCGAGTTCCTTAGCCTCGGGTTTCTTCGCGCTGGCGAAGTGCGCCTGGCTTGCCGGTGGACTCTATTGGGCGGTCGCCCCGCTGCTTGCCGGCGGGGGTGCCGTCAGCCCGCAAATTCTGATGAGCAGTCCGGGTGTCGCCGGCGTGCGGCTCGGATCGGAGTATCTTCTCAGTTCCGCGGCCGTCCTTGTTGCCGGCCTCATCGCGCTTGGGGCTCTCGACTGGTTCTACCGCTGGTGGAGACTCGAACGAGAGCTGATGATGACGAAGGAAGAACTCAAGGAAGAGCTCGCCCGGCAGGAGACGCCCGAGATCATACGCCGGAAGCGCCGCGGCCTGGCGAAGCGCCTGGTGACCGCGGCAGCCGCGGGTCGAGGGGGTGTTGAATGAGCACACAGGATGTTCTGAGGAATTCAGGCGCCTACAGTATCTGGGGGCGAATCAAGTCGCAGCCCGATCTCTTCTTCGGCGTGATCCTGATCTGTATTCTCATGGTCATCCTGGTGCCGCTGGCCCCGGTGCTCGTTGATTCGTTGTTGATTATCAATGTCACGATCTCACTGCTGGTTCTGATGAGGGCCGCCTCCGTCACGCGGCCCCTGGATTTCAGTGTCTTTCCATCTCTGTTGCTGGTGGTGACGTTCGCCCGCCTGTCGCTGAATATTGCGACCACCCGCCTGATTCTCGGCAATGCCGCCGAGGGTCCGCTGGCGGCGGGCAAGGTGGTTCAGACCTTCGGCAGCTTTGTCGGCGGTGACAACCTGGTGGTCGGATTCGTCATTTTTACAGTCATCGTGCTGGTCCAGTTTGTTGTTATTACCCGCGGAGCGACGAGGGTTTCGGAGGTGGCGGCTCGGTTCCAGCTCGATGCCATGCCCGGGAAACAGATGAGCATCGATGGAGATCTTGCCGCCGGTCTCATCGACCAGGAATCGGCCAGTGAGCGCAGGCAGGAGGTCGGCCGCGAGGCGGATTTCTACGGTTCGATGGACGGAGCCAGTAAGTTCGTCCGTGGAGACGCGGTGGCCGGAATCGTCATCATGCTGGTAAACATCATCGGCGGTCTCGGGATCGGTATGATCTATCACGGCATGAGCGCCGCCGGCGCCCTCGAGGTCTTCGGGCGGTTGACCATTGGCGACGGGCTGGTGAGCCAGGTTCCCGCCCTGATGGTCTCGATCGCGGCGGCGCTCCTGGTGACACGAAGCGCCGCCAGCGAGCAGCTCAGCACCGACCTCGGCAGGCAGGTCTTTTCGAGTGACTGGATCCTCTTCACCGTGGCGGGCTTTCTCTGGTTGCTGCTTCCTTCCGGTCTTCCGGTTCCGATGCTGCTGATGACCTCGGCGGCTTGCGGTTGCTGCGGCTTCATTCTTCGCAGGGAACGGATAGAGAAGGAGGCCAGGGAACGCACCGTGCTCCAGAGCGAGGAGCTGGACCAGGCGCGTGTGCCCGTGGTCGATGTGAAAACATTGATGAAGGTCGAGACGCTCGAGCTGCTGATCGGCTTTCACCTGGTCAGCCTCCAGGATCGAGACCGCGGCGGTGACCTGCTGGAGCGTCTCGCCTCGATGCGCCAGAAGCTTGCGCTGGAGCTTGGGCTGCATGTGCCGTCGGTGAAGGTGTCGGATTCAAAAGAGATCGGCTCCCGGGAATACTGTTTCAGGCTTCGCGGAACCAGGCTTGGAACCTGGAGGATCATTCCCGGAGGCAGTCTCGCACTGCAGAAGGATGAGGAGCGTCCGGCCGTCTCAGGAGAGCTGCCCTTTGATTTTGAGTCCTCCATTGACCTCGCCGATGGCTCGGGTTTCTGGATTTCGGACTCCATGGAGGAACAGGCCCATGAGGCGGGTTGCCAGCTGGTGAGCCCGTCCACCGCCATCGCTCTCCACCTTGAGGATTGTATTACAGCGCACGCGGCCGAGTTGCTGACCTACGAGAGGGTTTCGCAGATACTGGCGGACCTCAAGGAGAAGTCGCCCTCGCTGGTTGACGAGTTCGTGCCGCAAACGGTAAAGATCGGACAGCTCCAGAAGGTTCTCCAGGACCTGCTGCTGGAGGGAGTTTCCATCAGGGACACAGAGACTATTCTTGAGAGGATCGGAAGCAGCTTTGCGGAGGATCTTCGGCATGAGCAGGTGCTCTGCGAGGTGAGGAGAAGCCTCGCGAGAGCGCTAGCCACTTCCAAGCTGGATATCAACGGAAAGCTTCATGCCATCAAGCTCGATCCCGAGCTCGAGAGACTGATTGAAAACTGTGTTACGGAAACCGTTGATGGGGAGGTGCTCGACCTCGGTACCGAGGCTCGTGAACAGATTCGCGTGCGGACCTACGAGAAGCTTGTCGAGCTGAGGTCCGAGGGTCACAAGCCCATCCTGGTATGCAGTTCGAAAATTCGAAGACATCTGTGGGAATTATTGGGAACGCGGGTAGCGAGGCTTTCGGTGCTTGCGTATGAAGAAGTCGGTGAAGATATAAAGATCGAGATTCATCGTAGCGTGAACATAGGTACTGTTCCGGTGAGTTCAGCAGCTCTTCAGGAGTGAGTGGAATGAGTGAACAATTCGAGCGCTTCCAGGGACGGACCATGGGTGAAGTGCTGGAGAATATCCGCAGGAAGTTTGGCCATGAGGCCATGATCATGGGATCCCGTAAATTCCGCACAGGCGGATTTCTCGGCTTTGGCAGCAGGGAGATGGTGGAGGTCTATGTGGCCGATACCACGGTCCAGGTTGAAAGCCTGAAATCCGGCAGCGGAGCTTTTTCCTCTTCCGCACGCTCTCCGGAGCCTGCCCGGGGAGTGGATGAGACCTTGATCAGCCGGCCTCCCATACGTGAACAGGGACAGTTGGAGAAGCTGCAGGCTGATCTCGGCAGGTTCCACAGCAAGCTGAACGAATTGCTGATGCGCCCGGGCGAGGGATGTTCCATAGCGCATCCTTTTTTGCGGGAGTGTTACGATCTGCTGGTGAGCTGCGAGATCGAGCCGAGGATCGCCGAGGCGATTGTCTCGCAGATCGAGGAGCAGAAGCTTCCAAGCGGCTTTCCCGCCAAGGATAGCGTGGACCTGATCGTCCGGTCTCACCTGGCCAGACTTTTCGAGTCCAATCCTCCCATGGCTTCAGGGGATGGGCCGCGGATCATTTTTCTCATCGGCCCGACCGGGGTGGGAAAGACGACAACGATAGCCAAGCTCGCCTCTCGAGCCAAGGTGAACCAGCGAAGAAAGGTCGGCCTGATTACGCTTGACACCTTCCGTATCGGAGCCGTCGACCAGTTGAAGCAGTACGCGGATATTTTCAAGGTTCCCGTTCACGTCGTTGAGCAGCCTCCCGAGCTTGTCGAGATGGTTGAGAAGTGTTCGACGGCGGGAGATGAAATCATATATATCGACTCGGCCGGCCGCAGCCCCAGGGACGAACCAAAGATGTCTGAGCTCAGGAAGTTCATCGACGTCCTGCCGGAGGCGGAGATCCACCTGGTGCTGAGCACAACGACCCAGCCCCAGACGATCGCGAACATCGCCGAGCGGTTCGCACCGATGTCTTTCGACCGGGTGATCCTGACCAAGCTCGATGAGAGTGTGGCCCTGGGTTCGCTTGTAGGGTGCCTCCTGGATATAGGGAAGCCGGTTTCGTATGTGACGGATGGACAGAATGTTCCCAAGGATATCTTCCCGGCGGATCCGGAGAGACTTGTCGACTTTGTGATGAATAAGCAGCAGGCATGAGCGCAGAAAAGCCAAGAGACCAGGCCTACGATCTGAGAAAGATGGTTGAGCAGTCGAAATGCGCCCGGGTCATCGCCGTCTCCAGCGGCAAGGGTGGTGTGGGCAAGACCAACATCAGCGCCAATCTCGCCATCGCCCTCAGTGAACTTGGCCAGCGGGTGATCCTCGTTGATGTGGACATCGGGCTTGCCAATGCCGACGTGATTCTCGGGGTCAACCACCGCCGTAATCTGAAAGATGTCCTGGTCGGAGATTGCGAGGTGGAGGACGCGCTGACTCCCGCTCCGGGCGGGATCGAGCTGCTGGCCGGGACACAGGGTGTCGAGACGGTTTCGGATCTGGACGTGAGCAAGAGAAAAGCTCTCATCAGGTGCTACAGGAGACTGGCTGCCCTCGCCGACTTCATCATCATTGATACCGGCGCCGGCATTACGGGCAACGTGATCCACTTCGCGGCGACCGCCGACGAGCTTATTGTGGTGACGACCCCCGAGCCGTCCGCCATTATGGATGCGTACACGACCATCAAGACCGTGTATAGGGGGAAGGGTTACGGAAGGATCAGCCTGGTCTGCAACAATGCAGAGGACCTGGAAGAGGGTCAAAAGGCCGGCAAGCGGATCGGCGATGTCTGTGGAAAGTTCCTCCAGGGATTG
>CBFHWB010000195.1:0-6856 GCA_965659285.1 Planctomycetota bacterium
GGGTCGTCTTCCGCAATTCAACCCTGATCGGAGTTGCCTATGTCTTCCTCGTGGAGTTTTTTATGGGGAGCGTGCCGGGTGTCCTCAAGCAGGTCTCGATCAGTTTCTACATCCGTTCCATGCTCTACGATGCGGCCGGGGAGCTTGGAGTCGCTCCCAGGGAGGGGAGGGGAATCTTCCAGCTTGAACTGATTGAAGGCAGCGATGCTGCCCTCGTCCTGGCCGCAACAGCTGCCGGTTTTCTGGCGCTGGGAATGTACTGGTTCTCCAGGCGCGAGTACCGTGACCTGACCTGAGCCGTCCGGTTGTTATTCCCCGGCGTTCTCACAGCCCAGCTCGTCGCTGTCGAGATCCGGCAGCGCCTCGTACAGCGGCGGCGGCGGCGCCTCGCCCTGTCTGAAGACGAAGTTCAGCAACCCGAGGCCGTCTTCCAGGTCGATGCGGCCGCTGTCGTCGACATCTGCCGCCTCGAGGCAGGGCAGCTCAGCGCCCGTAAAGGCGTGCAGCAGGATCTTGACCGCGTCGGTGACGTTCCAGCTCTGGTTGTTGTCGACATCTCCGCGGATGAAGGTCTCGCCGGGCGCGGAGAATTCGAGCTCGGCGGAGAGAGACATATCGCTGGAGCCGAGGGTGTTGTTGTGGACCTCGATGGCCAGCACGTTGAGGCCGTTGCGGAGGCTGTCACGGAAATCGGTGAGATCGATGACCTCATCGAAGACGCCCTCGCCGCCGGTGATTTCGTGGGTGGCGGTCGCCAGCTCGTCAAAGGCCGGCGGAACTCCGTCGAGATTGGCGCGGGCGACCTCGGTGCCGTTGAGATAGGCGACGAAGCCATCGTCATAGCGGATTCTGAATCGCAGGAAGCTCATGTTCTCGCCTCCGCCGCTGAGCAGCCATTCGTGGCGGGCGTAGACCGCCGGGACCTGGTCCTGGACACCGGTGACGATGGTCGCATCGTCACCGTCTCCGTAGCCGATTCCGGTCGGCCCTCTCTCCCAGCCGTTTTCCTGCGGCCTGAACTCAGGCAGGTTCCAGCTCTCCGGCATCGCCTCGTTGGCGATGATGTAGTCCCAGATGTCGCCCTCTTCGATGGTCGTGAAGATGCTGGCCGGGTCGGGGGCGTAGGTATAGGCGGCTTCCAGGAGACCGCTCCCGGCCGGGGTTTCCACCAGGACGTCGACCACCTGGAAATCTTCCGCCGCGGGAACCTCGGCGGTGATCTCCCAATTGCTGAGGACGCTGACCGTGGGCGAGGGCGTCGCCAGGAAAGGGGCCAGCCGGTCGACGAAGCTGACGGTCACCTCTCCCTCAAGCGGGAAGCCGCCGCCGAAGATCCTGACCAGCTCGCCTCCGGTGAGCGGCCCTGATGCGGGCTGGACCCCGGTGACCATGAAGGTGGGAAAATCGTCGATGGTGACCCAGTCGGGATCATTCACGTCCGCGCCGGGTCCGGTGCCGAAGATGAGATCGGCTCCGAGGTCGCCGGAATCGCTCGCGCGGCCCCCAACGCCTTCATTCAGCTCCCAGCTCGCTCCAATGTAGGGGTCTTCGGACGGGGACATGAAGAGCTCCTGTTGAATCTCCTCCTCGAACCGCTCGAAGCCCCAGACGGCGGCGGAGTGGATGGTGCCGGTGAGATCTCCGGAAAAGAAGCCTCCGCCTTGTTCAAAACGGGAGCCCAGGCGGATCCGGTCGCAGTCGCTGAGATTGGTTGAGAAGTTATCGGCGGCTATCTGCCGGCCATCGAGGTAGATCGCCCGGCCTCGCTCGGAGAAGGTGCAGCAGATGTTGTGCCACTCTCCCTCGGGCAGGTCGGCGGCGGCGGTAAGATCGTTGAAGTCTCCATCTGCGGCGGTCCGCGCGCGGATATTGCCGGGTCGCACCTCGAGGATGAAGGCGTCGGAGCCGTCCGCGGCCTCGATGGAGGCAAGAGGGCTGTAGATGAAGTCGGCGAACTGGCCCTGCCCCGCTCCACGTCGGAACCAGGCCTGGAGGGTTCCTTCTCCGAGCATGCCGCTGAAGCCCTCCGCGGTCGCGTAGGGGCCGCCGGTGAAATCGAGCCCTCCCAGGCCCCCATCCGGGTTGGCGTAGATGTAGCCGGCGGGGATGACGGTCGTGGCGTTTACCGTATCGATGATGATATCCACGGCTCCGGGGACTTTCGCCGCGGGCACCTCGGCCTCGATGTAATCGTCTTCGACGGTGACGGAGGGCGACTCCAGGTTGCCGAAGATGACATCCGGATTGAGCCCCGGGAAAATTCCAAGCGCGTAGACTCTCACCGTATTTCCACCCTCCAGCGGGCCGAAGGCCGGGTCTACGGAGGTCACGAGCAGCTGTGAGCCGACCAACTCGGCGGAGAACGACAGGTCGCTGGAGCCGAGGTTGATATTGTGCACCTCGACGGCAAGCACGTGTCGGCCGATGTCGAGCTCGGTCTGCTCGAGCAGGAACTCTTCATCAAAGCCATCGGCGCTGGTGATCTCATGTTCGACAGAGGCTCCCTGGTCAAAGAGTGGGGGGGATCCGTCGATGCCCCGGCGAGCGACCTCTTCACCATCGATGTAGGCCACGAAGGAATCATCGTAGCGCACTCGAAGCTGCAGCCAGGCCTCGGCCAGCTCAGCGGGGACATCGAATTCGATGCGCATGTAGACGGCGATGTAGTTGTCGGCCATGTCATCGAGAACGGTGGCATCATCTTCATCTCCGTAGCCAATGCCGCCCGGGCCGCTCTCCCAGCCGGCCTCCTCCGCGTTGAATTCAAGGTCGACCCAGGTCTCAGGCGGCGCGGAGACGGCCCTGAAGAAGCGCCAGGTGTCTCCTTCCCGGACCAGGGGGCTCTGCGCGTTGAGGCTGGAGTCCGGGACAAGCAACAACACGCAGACTGGAATGCAATAGAAGACGAGCTTTGTGATGGACATGGAATACTCCCGTGACCCTCGGGGAGGGTTGAGCCGATCGATTGGAATTCAAGATTCGTCCCCTCCCCGCCCTGATAAGATTAGATTCGACCCTCGGCGGCGAGGCACGAATCCTATTGTACGGATGACAATTCCTGACAATCCAGCAGTGCCTGCAAATTTCCCCGAGGTAAAGGCAGGCGCCGGCGAGGGGGAGTTTTCCGCTACTTCGTGCAATGGTAGACGAAGGCGGGCGGCATGTTGCGCCAGACAGTTTTCGATTCTCTTACCTCCGAGAAGTTTTCATCCAGCAGGGCGCGGAAGCGCCGGGCGGCCGGCAGACGTACGGCATGGAGGTAGGTGAAGGTGGCGAATCTCCCGCCGGGGGGAAGAGCCGCGGTTACCGATGTCATGATTCGTCTCTGCAGGTCCGTATCGAAGGCCGCCCAGGGCAGGCCAGAGATGATGGTATCCGCCTCCGTCCTGTCGAGTTTCGCGAGATTCTCGACGATGTTCTCGGCCGAGTCGTTCACGATGCAGAGGTCCGGGAACTTTTCGCTTACCAGCGCCGCGAATTTTTCCCGCAGCTCGATTCCCAGGTAGACGGTTTCGGAGTCGATGCGTTCGGAGATGGCCCGGGTGAAGACTCCCGTCCCCGGGCCGAGCTCAACAACGGTCTTCGCTGCGTCAATACCGGAGCCGTCGACCATCCTGGCCGCGAGCCTGCGGGAGCTGGGGAGGACCGCTCCCGTTGCAAACGGGTAGCGGATGAAGTTGTAGAGAAACAGGAAGGATTCTTTCATCTGCGGGGCATGCTTTCAGGCGGCGTCTTGCGGGAGGTTCCAGAGCGGAGTATAGCCAATCCGTTCCGAGGGGGGAAGGAAGGTGTCAGTCTCCGCAGGACTGGTAGTCGCAGTCCGAGAGGGCGTCGGCGGTCGGATCGACTCCGCAGTCGTCCCGGCCGGGAGCCGGCGGGGGAGGGCCGCCGAGGAAGAGAAACTGGAGCAGTTGGATCGCGTCGGTGATATTGTTTCGCCCGTTGTCATCGGCGTCCGCCGCATCGGTGCAGCTCGGCGTGGCGCTGCCGAGGAAGAGCCAGTTGAGGACGGTGATGGCGTCGGTGATGTTGAGTCGGCCGCTGTCGTCGGCATCGCCGCGCCGGAAGCCGCCGGTTACGGCGGCGGCCGTGACGATGACCTCCACCTCCTCAACCGAGATGTTGTCCTGGAAGCCGCCGTCGTCAACCTCGATCTCGAAGAGATAGGCTCCAGCGGTATCAAAGACGACTTGCGTGACAGCCTCCCGTGGATTCCTGATGACCGCGTCGACGGGGCCGCCAAGCTGTCGCCAGAGGAAGGAGATCTCCTGTTCGCAGCCTTCTCCGCCGCCATCGGAATTGCTTGCGTCCAGGGTCACGCTGGCTGAGCCCCCGGCGAGCTGGACGTCTGGCGGCGCCGGCGAGGTCCGCAGCCCGATCAGCGGTGGAGCGTTGAAGTCCAGCTCGGTTGAGACGACCACCGAGATGGTAGCCTCCGATGAGCTGTCGGCGTCTTGTCCATCATCGACGGTGAGGCCGATTTCGTAGACTCCGCCCTCAGTGAAGATCACATGGGTGTCCATGAAATCATGGGTGTTCGCTGGTATTTCCGCGCCTTCCTCGGGCCCCTCCAGGATGGACCATCTATAGGTCAGACCCTGGTGGCCTCCATCTCCGTCATCGGAGTTCCTGCCTCGCAGAAGAACATAGGCCCGGCCGCAGAAGGTGTCGAGGGTGACGGGATCCTCCAGCATCAGGAAGATTCCCGCGTCGATCGCGGTGATGATTGCCGTGGGCGGGTTGTTGTCATCCGCCGAAGCTTTTATCTCGATGTCTTCCTCGATCATCTTGCAATGGGTGAAATCGTCGACCCCTTCACAGAGATCCTCGGCATCCAGGGGAAGGATCTCGTCGACCGTGTCTTCGAGGAAGCTGCGGATCGTGCTCAGCACCTGGACGTTTCTATCATCGGGGACCGTGTAGATGCCGCTCTCGCGGGAGAAAAACTCGAGCACGAACGGTACCGTGAAGGTCGGCATGGCCGCCTCGGTGGGCAGCAGCGCGGGAACCGTGGTGCCCGTGAAGTTTTCCGTAGCATAGCGGTAGTCGATCACCGCTCCGCCGCCGGCGTTGCTTGTGAGCCGCCCGGTGAGCAGGTGCCCATCGGAATGCTCCCGGTCGGTCGGGTTGTAGCCGATCGCCTCCTCGACCGCGGGGGTGACCGAGGTGATGGAGACGTGGAAATCGGCGGTGTTGTCGCGCGCGGAGACCACTCGAACTTCAAACTGGACACCGAAGAAGTCTCCTCCGACAAAAGGGAAGCCGAGGGGAATCAACTCCATCGCTTCGCCGGTACCTATCAGCTGGCCGGGAGAAAGAGTGGAGAGGTCGAGGGAGCCGCCCTCGATCTCGATGCGGGCATTGCCGATCCCGGGCTGTCCGCTCAGCCATTGGATGGCCTGCCTGAAGCCGCTGGTCTCACCTCGCACGGGATGGGTCAGGGCCGAGTCTACGCAATTGCACCAGTCGAGGTTCTCCTCGTTGAAGCAGACATCCGGGGTCATGAAGATGTTGGTGTTCCCATCGTTCAGCTCGATGCAGTCGAAATGCTGAGCGCCCGCGGGCAGCGTGCAGAGCGACAGGACACAAAGAACCAGGGAGGAAAGTCGATGGAACCGCTGGCCGGGCATTGCGCGGGGTGAGGCGGGATGTTTCATGATCAGTCTCGAATAAGTCGACAGCACGAACCGAACCGGGGCTCCTGGTGCTTCCGATTTGTCCGCAGGCGGTATTTCCATTCTTCCCAACCTCCTCATTTTCCGGCCTGAAAATCGAAAAACAAAGCTGAAAACTTTTTTCTAGTCGCCGGCAGGGAAAGAATTGCGGCCTGATTCACCCTGAGGGCGCCAGGGGGACAATTCCGGGTATTTGCATTGCGTGGTTTGGAGGTAGGGTTACTTTGCGTCATAATGGCGTTAAGCCCGCTTCGGGTAATGAAACAGCTCCTTTTTGCGGTGATAACCGAAAGACATGGCCGGTAGAAGACGCATCAGCTCGAACCGCCGCGGCCGCGCCTACGGCCGGCCGGGCAGGTCATCCGGAGACAAGACCCTTGTCCTGTGCCTGGTTGGGGCCGTGGTTTTCGTTTTCGTTCTCGTTATCTTCGTCGTGGTCGGAACGAACAGCCCCGCCCCCCGTCCGCAAGAGCGGCTTGCCGGCGCAGGGCGAACAAAAAGACCTGTTTTTCGCCGACTCGATCCTCCCGAAGAAGAGCCTGGTTCAGCTCCCGTGTCCCGTGTTCGCGAGGCTCCCGAGCCGGAGGAAGAGCCCGCGCCGCCCGCTGAACCCGAACCGGCCGAGGAAGAAAGTCCTCCGCCGCCAGCGGAGCCTGCCGCTGCGCCCCCGGAGCTCAAGCCTCCCGTGATCAAACCGCCGTCGAAGCCCGTCGCTAAACCAGCCGCGGCCGGGACGAACACGGTCTTCAAGATGCTGCTGACCGGTAAGCTGGGAGGTGAGAATCTTCCTTCCGACGATCCTCGCGCCTGGTCCCGGATAGGTTTTTTCCTTCAGCACGAAGCGTCAGAGCAGCACTGGCTCGAGTTCTCCGATGGCAAGGTGAAGGTCATCAGGAGGCCCGGTGAAAAGAAAAAGAAGGGAAGCGGCATTCCCGAAGGCTACCCTTCTCCCGCCAGCAGGAAAGATCCCGGGCATCGCCTGGTCATTCACGCAACCTCGACCTTCGATGGCGACATCGAGTTCAACGGCGTAAAGACCGGGAGCCGGTATACCTGTCGGCTTGATTGCAGCCTGGAGAAGCGCAAGGGGGCGGTCTTCAAATCTATCGACAGCTTCAGCATCCGGGAGAAGATCACCCCGGCGGTAGTGACCACCGACGAGGATGGCGATCCCGTCCAAC
>CBFHWB010000196.1:0-6854 GCA_965659285.1 Planctomycetota bacterium
CTTGAGCTTCGGATGCCCCGCCATCTCGGCCAGGTTCGCGCCCTTGCCGCCGAGTAAATTCTTCTGCGAACCGTTGCCCTCCGCCTTGCCGGCGCCGAAGAAGTAGACGTACTTGGTCTTCGCCATCTCTTCCAATCCTCGTTCTGCTGTTTTCTGTTTAGCTGTTCTGTGCAAAAGGGAGGGATTGTAGGACATCCCCCGGTACCCACAAACACCAAAATGGAAGAGGCCTCTCATGTGAAAGACCGGTAAGGTTCGCAGGGACTCCAGGCGCCGCTGAAAATAACGAAATCGGACGTGGGAACCTGCCAAATGCCGAACATCCGGCCTGTTTCTTCTTCCCGCTCATATGAAAATACTTCCTGGTGATGACATACCGGTGACATAAAACCGATAAAGTTCCTCATGACTGGTTCGGGGCTGTACGCCCTTCCGTAATTGAAGCAAGACCCAAGCTAACAATCTGGGCGGACATTCATGTCCCACCCATGGCTTTACAGCCAACCTCCGCTGGACGTGATTCCGCTTCCCCGGGCCTGTCGATACCGTTTCAGGCGCGGGCCAGGACTTCCCCAAAGGAGTCCTGGCCTCGTCCGTTTTTTCATCCGGGTTCGCTCCCGGAACGATCACTCGGTACTTCGCAAGACGGACAGACCGCGGGGAGAGCTCGGAACGGACAGCCCCGGAGATTTTTCTGGTTGGAGATTCCACCGCAGGAGGGGGAAACTCTAATATAGTCGCCGGGTAAAGCCCGTTACGTCTGACCTGCCGCCCAGGAGACCGTCAATGAAACTCTCGATCATCGGAACCGGAAATGTCGGCCTCGTTACCGGCGCCTGTTTCAGCGCGCAGGGGCACGAGGTTCGCTGCGCGGACATTGACGCCGAGAAGATCGAGCGGCTCCAGCGTCTCGAGTTCCACTCGGAAGAGCCCGGCCTCACGGACCTGGTCGCCCGGAACGTCGAAGCCGGACGGCTCAGCTTCACCACGGATACGCCCGCGGCCGTCGCCTGCTCAGAGGTGGTCATCCTCTGTGTTGAGACCCCGCAGGGTGAAGACGGAAAACCGGACCTGGAACGCATCCGCGCGGCGGCGCAGACCATCGCCGAGAGCATCAAGGGCTTCACCCTCATCGTGGTCAAGAGCACCGTGCCGGTAGGAACCACCGAGACTCTTCGGAAGCTGATCTCGTCCTCCACCGAGGAGCCCTTCACCATCGCCTGCAACCCCGAGTTTCTCAAGGCGGGAAGCGCGGTCGAAGACTTTCGCGAGCCCGACCGGGTGGTGGCCGGCTGTGACGACGAACGTTCATTCGAGCTGCTGCGCGAGCTCTACCGGGATTTCACCGGGAGCGGCCCCCTTCTCAAGGTCGACACCAGGACTGCCGAGCTCATCAAGTACGCCTCCAACGCCATGCTGGCGTGCAGGATTTCCTTCATGAACTCCCTGGCGGGCCTCTGCGAACAGCTCGGAGCCGACGCGGGCGAGCTTGCCCGCGGCGTCGGGCTGGATTCAAGAATCGGTCCCGGGGCTCTCGCCGCCTCCCCCGGCTACGGCGGCTCGTGCCTGCCCAAAGATATCCGCGCCCTGATCGACACTCTCAAGGAGCATGGTCTCGACGCGAGATTATTCGAGGCGATTGACAGCGTGAACGAGTTCCAGAAGGCCTCCCATATCGAGAGGCTGCGCTCGTTCCTCGGCGACCTGGGCGACCGGCGGATCGCCGTCCTCGGCCTCAGCTTCAAGGCCGGCAGCGCCGACACCGCCAACTCGGCCGCCGTCAGGCTCATCGGCCAGCTGATCGAGGAGGGCGCGGAGGTCGCCGCCTGGGACCCGGCGGCGATGGAAAACATGCGCCGGGTCTTTCCCGGTATCGAATATTCGAAAGACCCCTACGAGGCCTCGCGAGGCGCCTCGGCCATTGTCATCCTCACCGAGTGGGATTCGCTCCGGGAACTCGATTTCCAGACCCTCGGCGGCCTCGTCAGCAATAAGCTGGTGCTCGATGGACGCGGACTGTTCGACCCCGAGGTTCTGCTCGCGCTCGGCTTCAGCTACTCGGCGGTAGGACGCCCCCCGACCCTGCTGGGGCCCGGCTATCCTGAGAACGCCGTCGACAGCCGGGACTCGGAGAGCTGACGTCCGGCATTACTGACTCGTAAGCCCGGACTATCGAGGATATAACCACGGCAGCAAGCCTGGACCTGATCATGAACACCGAAAATTCAACCCGATCTGAATCTGGCACCCCCGAGCGCGGCGATGCCCTGAAGGACGTCAGAACCGTGGTGGTCAAGGTAGGAACCAACGTCCTCTCTCGGCCCGATGGCGACATGGCACTGGGAAGAATCCATGGCCTGATAGAGAACCTGGCGGACCTGAGACGCCGGGGAATCAAGGTCATCCTGGTAAGCTCGGGCGCGATCAGCATGGGAATGAACCGCCTGGAGTTCGACAAGCGACCGACCTCCCTGCAGGACAAGCAGGCCTGCGCCGCGATCGGCCAGATCCAGCTCATGGCGGTCTACCAGCAGGGCTTTGACCGCTACCAGTTGCCAACCGCCCAGCTCCTTCTCACAGAGGATGATTTCGCCTCGAGAACCCGCTACCTGAACCTGCGCAACACGATGTTCAGGCTGCTCGAGATGGGCGTCCTGCCGATTGTGAATGAAAACGACTCGATCTCCACCAGCGAGATCGAGGAGCCCGGGACCGGCAAAGGCGCCGTCTTCGGAGACAACGATGAGCTCTCTGCGCTCGTGGCATCGAAGCTCGATGCGGACCTCCTGCTGTTGTTGACCGATGTCAACGGCCTCTATGCCAGCAGTCCGGACCCGGGGAACGGCGAAAAGCCCCTCTCGATTGTCCGGGAGATCACGAGCGAGATCACGGCCATGGCGGAAGACAGCAGAGATGAACGCAGCCGCGGCGGCATGGGCTCGAAGCTCCAGGCCATCACGATCGCGGTCCAGAGCGGGATTCCCGCGATCATCGTCAATGGATTGACGGCGGATGTTGTCCGTGACGCGCTTGCCGGGGAGGATGTAGGGACCCTCTTCCTGCCCGGAAAACGCCTCAAGAGCAGGAAGCACTGGATTGCCTACGCAAGCTCCACCACTGGCCTCGCGGAGATCAACCCGGGAGCCAGGGAGGCCCTCGCCGAGCGGGGCTCAAGTCTCCTGTTCACGGGAACCGTCAGGATCGAGGGAGATTTCAAGAGGGGCGATGTCATCAGCATCATCGACGACGATGGCCAGGAATTCGCCCGGGGCATCAGCAACTACGATTCCCGCCAGGCCGAGGCTTTGCTCGGCAAGGAGCTCGATGAGATCGCCGATGCCGATTTTCCCGAGTTCATCACTCGCGACAATATCGCTCTGAAGGAATAGCCGGCGGCTCAGCGATAGAGCAGGTAAGGCGCGCGCCGCTTCAGGAAGGCTGCCAACTCCTTCTTCCAGCCGGAGATGATCGCCGCCGGCCGCTTACCCGCCTTGAGCGCCTTTCGCAGGGAGTCGGTTCCGGCAAGCCGGTCGAAAGCGCGCTCGCGAAACTTGAGCTTCCCCGGGTGCTGCCTGCCGATCGCGCTGAGTAGATGAACCGCGACCGTAACCGAACGGTAGGCTCTCAAGTCGGTAACGTGAAGCTCCACACCGGAACATTCCTCGCCCGAGAACTTGCTGAAGGAGGGCTTGAACCAGGCCGCCCTGAAGAGAACTCCGGGCAAGCGCAGGCTGTTGAGGGTCTTCGCAAGGCGGCGGCCATCGAGCCAGGGAGCGCCGACCAGCCTGAACGGACGCGTCGTACCCCTCCCCTCGCTCAGGGTCTCCACCCCCTCGACCAGTACCATGCCGGCATAGACCAGGGCGGTGTCCACTGAGGGTATGTTGGGCGAGGGAGCGACCCAGATGAGACCGCTGTCGCCATACCAGCCGCGGCGGGTATAGCCCTCCATCTTGATCACCTTCAGCCGGGCGCCGATCTTCCTCTCCCCGTTCACCAGGCGCGCGAACTCGCCGGCCGTCAAGCCATGGCGGAGGGGCAGGGGGTGCGGACCGACGAAGGACTCGAAGCTCTTTGAGAGCAGCGGTCCCTCGACCGTTTCACCGCCGATAGGAACCGGACGATCCAGCACCCAGACCTCGACCTTATTCTTCGCCGCAGCCTCCATGACCTTGATCAGGGTCGCAAGGTAGGTATAGGTTCGAACCCCAATGTCCTGGATGTCGAAAATGATGACATCCAGCCGCTTGAGAACCTCGTCCGCCGGACTTCGGCTCGCGCCAAACAGGCTGTAGACCGGGGCGCCGGTGGCGGCATCCTTCGCATCTGCCACCTTCGCCCCCGCTGCCGCGGCCCCCCGGGCTCCGTGCTCCGGCCCGAAGATCGCCTTCAGCTCAACCCCCTTCGCCCCGGCGAGCAGATCGATGAGGCTGACGAGGTGACGGTCTACCCCCGTTGGATTGGTAACCACACCGACCTTCTTTCCCTTGAGCTCCTTGAAGCCGCCGGCAGAGGCGACCTCCAGGCCGGTTCGAATACCGTGACCCTCCGGACGGACATCCGCAACCGTCACAGGTCCGGCGGAAAGCAGGAAAACGGCAAAAAGAAAGGCGGGCTGGTACGCGGCGCGCGGGAACATGGATTCTATTGTTGTGACCGAGGTTGACTGGAAATCTCTGTACGACTGCGCTGACATGCTAACCGAAACCGCCCGGGCGCTCATCTACTCTGCCCGGGAGAAAACCTTTGCCCGGCCGGCGGAAGCGAGAACCTCGCCACAATAGCTGTGGAGAAAAGAAAACCCTTTTCTTAGGCTATGCTCTCTCTTCTGAAGCAACCACCCCCCGGCGACCCGGTTCCCTTGAAAACATTCTATCTCATCGACGGTCACGCCCAGATCTTCAGGGCCTATTACGCTCCCTTCGGGGCGCAGCTGAACGCGCCTGATGGTGAGCCCACCAAGGCGACCTATATCTTCAGCCAGATGATGCTGGGGATTCTCGAGAGGCAGCAGCCCGACTACCTTGCCGTGGCGCTCGACTACGGCGACTCGAGCACCGAGCGCAAGGAGTTCTATCCCGAGTACAAGGCCAACCGCGACGCGGCGCCTGAAGATTTCGGACCCCAGGTCCGGCGCATCGAGGAGCTGCTGGGAATCATGAGCATTCCCACCTTCAAGGTGAAGGGGCAGGAAGCTGACGACATCATCGCCACGATCGGAAGGCTCCTCGAGGAGGAAGAGATCGAGCTCAGGATCGTGAGCAAGGACAAGGACCTCCACCAGCTCCTGACCCACAAGGTCAAGATGTGGGATCCCCAGAAAGACTTCATCACCAATCCGGAGAACCTTCTCGAGGACAAGGGCTACACTCCTGAACAGGCCGTCGAGATCCAGACCCTGACCGGGGACTCAACCGACAATATTCCCGGGGTTCCGGGCATCGGGCCCAAGAAGGCTGTCGACCTCATCAAAAAATACGGCTCGGTGGAGGGAGTCCGCGAGCATGTCGATGAGCTGACACCGAAGATGAGCGAAAACGTCGCCAACCAGGGCGACCTCTTCGACCTCACCCGCCGGCTGGTGACCCTCAACCGAGAGGTGGATTTTGAATTCAACCTCGATGCCTGCGAGACAGGCCGGGTAACTCTCCCGGAGCTGAAACCGGTCTTCGAAGAGCTGGGCTTCCGGCGGCTGCTCGCGAGGCTCGACGGTCCCGGGGCGGAGCCCGCCCCGGCTGAAGAGGAGCCCGTGCGCAAGTCCGCCTCGGGAGATTACCGCCTGGTAGCCACCGGCAAAGAGCTCGAAGAGTTCCTCGCAGAACTGAAGAAGACCGATTTCTTCGCAATCGACACCGAGACAACCTCGGTACATGCCGTCGACTGCGAGCTGGTGGGGCTTTCCTTCTCCTGGGAGCAGGGCAAGGGCTGGTACCTCGCCCTGCGCTCGAACAAGGGAGAGACTCTCGATCCGGATACCACGCTCGAGGCCCTCAGGCCGATCCTCGAGGATCCTGCGATCGGCAAATGCGGCCAGAACATCAAGTACGACCTCATCGTCTTGCGCCAGGCGGGTATCGAGCTGCAGGGAATTGCCTTCGACACCATGATCGCCTCGTACCTGCTGGCTCCCGAGCGCCGGACCCAGGCGATGGATGCTCTCGCCCGTGATCTCCTCAGCCTGCAGACCATCCCCATCAGCGACCTGATCGGCAAGGGCAAGAAACAGGTCACCATGCTGGAGGTCGAGCTCGACAAGGTCGCGGAGTACGCGGGAGAGGATGCGGACATCACCTGGCGACTCTATGAGCTGCTGGCACCGAAGCTAGAAACTGAGGGTCTCAGGAAGCTCTTTGACGAGCTCGAGATGCCGCTGCTGAGCGTGCTGGCCGATATGGAAAACGAAGGGGTGGCCCTCGATCTCGACAAGCTCGAACAGACCCGGGTCAGCCTGGCCGCGAAGGTCGAAGAGCTGAAGGGCGAGATCCATAGTGGGGCCGGCAGGGAGTTCAACATCGACTCTCCCAAACAGCTCTCTGAGATCCTCTTCGACGAGATGAACCTGCGGGTCGTGAAAAAGACCAAGACCGGGCGCAGCACCGATGCCTCGGTGCTGGAGACCCTCGCCGCCGAAACTGCCCACCCGCTTCCCGGGCTGATCCTCAAGTACAGGGCGGTGAACAAGCTGCTGGGCACCTATGTCGCTCCGCTGCCGGAGCTGATCTCAGAGAAGACCGGCCGGGTGCACGCCTCCTTCCACCAGGCCGTCGCCGCCACGGGCCGTCTCAGCTCGTCCGACCCCAACCTCCAGAACATTCCCGTAAGAACGGAGCAGGGCAGGAAGATCCGTGCTGCCT
>CBFHWB010000197.1:0-6819 GCA_965659285.1 Planctomycetota bacterium
CTCCAGGACTCCTAAACTCGATATGTCGGACCTGTGCGCTTCGTGTTCTCGAGCGGCTCACCGCAAGTAGCGGCCTTGCCGTAACTAAGCGACCGGACCCCTTCTTTCATAAAGGCCTATTTATGACCCTCCTCTCAAAACGGGACAAAACTTCCCTGCCAGCCTTCCTGCTGATACTCTGTACTTCCCTGGCAACGATCTCTACAGGCGCGGCCTGGGCCTGCAGATGTATCGCTCCGCCACCGCCGCCGCTGGAGGCTCTGGCCGAAGCGGACCATGTCTTCCACGGCACAGTAGCCGCCATCGCTGTCGAAGATGAAGGGTTTGAGCATTTCGTTGAGTTCGAGGTGCATGAAGTATGGAAAGGTTCCGCCCGCCCCGGGCTGATCGTTAGAACGGCCAGCTCCAGCGCCGCCTGCGGTGTCAACTTCATCGTTGGCGAAGATTACGTGGTCTACGCCTTTGATTCCAACCAGGGCGACGACCTCAACACCAACTCCTGCACGCGAACCCGCCCGTTTACCGCGGAAGAAGGAGAGGCTCTTGGAGAAGGTGTCGTGGTCGGGAGCCCGGCCTGTGAAGCCACTTTCCGCAGGGGTGACAGCAACGCCGATGGCACGGTTGACATCACCGACGGAGTCGTTCTTCTTGCAGCGCTCTTCCAGGGAATGGCCATGCCCAGCTGCATGGACGCCTCCGACATCAACGATGATGGCGCCATGGATATCGCGGACCCGATCTTTATCTTTCAATATCTCTTCATTGGCGGCGACGCGCCGCCGGCGCCCGGCCCGGGCGAATGCGGGGCCGACCCAACCGATGACGTTCTTGACTGCCAGGCCTATGACGGTTGCCCCTCAGGGGTCGCCCCTGGAGAGGCCTGTGAGGATGGCGATTGCTGTCCGCCCGGCTACTACTGCGCCAAGCCCCTTGGGAATTGCGACGGGCCCGGCGTCTGCACGGCGATCCCGGAGATGTGTACCCGGGAGCTGAATCCGGTCTGCGGCTGTGACGGAGAGACCTACTCCAACCCGTGCATCGCCGCGGCGAATGGAGCCAACATCTCCCGCATGGGCTCCTGCGATGACGAGCCCGTCGAGGGCTGTGATGACAACGCCGATTGCCCTCGCGGCACCTTTTGCCGCAAAGAAGAGGGAGCCTGCGATGCGGTCGGGGAGTGCATTGATCGACCCGACTTCTGTCCCGAGATTTTTGACCCGGTCTGCGGGTGTGATGGACAGACCTACGGCAATGCCTGTGATGCCGCCAGCGCTGGAGTCAGCGTGGACCATGTCGGCGCGTGCGAAGACGAGCCGGCCGAGGGCTGCGCGGACAACGCCGACTGCCCCCGAGGAACCTTCTGCGAGAAGCAAGAGGGCGAATGCGATGCCGTCGGGGAGTGCGCCGACCGCCCCGAAGCCTGCGTCGCCTTGTTCGACCCGGTCTGCGGCTGCGATGGGCAAACCTATTCGAACGCCTGTATGGCCGCCAGCGTTGGGGTCAGTGTGGACTATGTCGGCGAATGTGAAGACGAACCCGACGAGGGCTGTGACGACAACGCTGGCTGCCCGCGCGGAACCTACTGCCAGAAAAGAGAGGGTGCCTGCGATGCCGTCGGGGAGTGCACGGTCCGGCCAACGCGCTGCCCTCGAATCTTCGATCCAGTCTGCGGCTGCGATGGGCAGACCTACCCGAACGCCTGTGAGGCCGGCGCCGCCGGCATCAGCATAGACCATGTCGGCGAATGTGAAGACGTGGCTAAAGAAGGCTGTGAAACAAACCGGGATTGCGACCGGACCAGCTATTGCTCGAAAGACCAGGGTGATTGTGATGGTGTCGGAGAGTGCGTTGACCGGCCCGCGGCGTGTACCCGTGAGTTCCGCCCGGTCTGCGGCTGCGATGGTGTGACCTATTCGAACGCCTGCGTCGCGGCCTCCCGGGGCGCCACCATAGACTATGTCGGCGAATGCGATGACGTCGCTGAAGAAGGCTGCGAAACCAACAGGGACTGCGATGCGGTCAGCTATTGCGCCAAAGATGACGGCGACTGTGACAGCGTTGGAGAGTGCCGTGTACGGCCCCAGATCTGCCCCTTTATTTTTGATCCGGTCTGCGGTTGCGACGGACAGACCTATGCAAACGCCTGCGTGGCGGCAGCCCAGGGGGTCAACGTCGCCGCGGGGGGGGACTGCCAGCGAAACCCCGCCGGACCGGTTATTAATCCCAGGGAATAAGCGATGCCCCGGAAGCGGCCAGGCCTTTTTTCTGTCCAGGCAGAGGAGAGGGTGTGTCATGGCCTATCCTTCGTAAGCTGTTTTTTAACAAGAGTTTTCGTAAAACCCCGCATGCCGCACGGCAGGATTTTTGCCTTGACGCATCGGTGACAGGTTCGTACACTTCGGCGCCAAATTTCAGGGTGGCCTTTCAGTGATCTGGACATGATGCGAAGCCCCTGAAAAATACGGTTCACAGGACAGCCCAGGAGTGAGCGAGATGGCTCAAGCCAAGAAGAAGACCGGTAAAACCTCTTCAAAGAAGAAAACCCCGGCAAAAAAGAAAACGGCCCCGAAGAAGAAGGCGCCGGTAAAAAAGAAAACGATCCCGAAGAAGAAAACGCCGGTAAAAAAGAAAACGATCCCAGAGAAAGAAGCGCCCGCCAAGAAGAAGGTTGCGGCGAAAAAGAAGAAGGCGCCGGCCGCCCCCCCTCCGGATGAAAGAACCATCATCGAGGAGGCGATGAAGCGGCTCCCGCCGCTTGCGAAAAGAATCAACAAAACCGACCGCCGCCTGATTCGCAAAAAGTTGCTGGAGCGAAGAAGCGAGCTCGCCGGCACTCTCGGGGCGATCGAAGACGAACACATTGGAACGCACGAAAACCGTACGACCGCCGGCGGAGACGAAGCCGACCAGGCCAACAACGCCCAGACCGCCGATATTTCCTTACGGCTGGCGGAAACCGGCGCCCGCGAGGTCCAGGAAATTGATGTGGCCCTCGGCAAGCTCGGCGATGGCAGCTACGGAATCTGCGAGGCTACCGGCGAGCCCATCGGGCTCCCTCGTCTTAAATATATTCCCTGGATCCGCCTAAGCCTGGAAGCCCAGGAAAAGGTCGAACGCAACCAGCTACGCTACGATGAGTCCGAAGGCTGGGTCTTTCCCTGAAGCCGCGGTGTGCCCTGAAAAGAGCCTGGAATATGATTCGCTCGTTCTTTCTCCTTCTTTTCGTCATCACGCTGACCGCGGGATCTTCCTGCAACCTCCTGCCAACGCCCTCGGAACCACCGGCTTTCGAGCCTCTCTTCGATGGAAAGAGTCTCGCCGGATGGGAAGGTGACACTCGCTTCTTCCGGGTGGAAGATGGAGCCATCATCGCCGGGCGCCTCGACTCGCCCATCCCCCGGAACGAATTCCTCGCCTCGAAAGAATCTTTCGAAGACTTTGATCTCCGCTTCGAGGCCCGCCTCCTCGGAACGGGCCGCAACGCCGGGGTCCAGTTCCGAAGCGAAAGGGTCGCCGGCAGCCGTGAGATGATCGGCTACCAATGCGACATCGGAGAATGGAGCGCGGGTCTCATCTGGGGTCTGCTCTATGACGAATCGCGCCGCGCAAGAATGCTTGACGAACCGGAGCAGGAGCCCCTGATAAAGGCCGTCAAGCCGGCCGGCTGGAACCGGCTTCGTGTACTGACAACTGGACCGCGAGTCCGAATCTGGGTTAACGACTTTCCGACGGTCGACTATACCGAAACCGACCCGTCGGTGGAGCCACGCGGCCGACTCGGCCTGCAAATCCACGGCGGCCCACCGGCAGAATGCCACTACCGGAACATCCGCATCCGACGGCTCAAGCCCCGCTGAAGAGCGCCCCCATTAAAGCTTCAGTGTGTCAACTCCCAGGGAGCTGTAACCGGGAGCATTAGGGTGTCTGCCGCTATGGTGGGGAAAATATCAATCAGCCTGAAGGCCACCTCCCAAAAGGTAGCTCTTGGATCCTCCATGTCCCGAACACAGTCGGCCGTGCCGCCATACATGGAAAGCTTCTGCTCCGGATCCATAAGGTGTTCCAAGGTGCAACAGCCAGACTGAACAGACAGAAGCCCGGCTAAGGCCAGGATCCCGCTGAGTTGTCGTAGTTTCTTCATCCCGTTCTCCTTGCTTCCGAAACATGCCGTCAAAGAACTCAAGCTGCCGAAGAGCACTCTTCCAGCTCCTTTTCACTGAGGGGCTCAAGCTCTACGCCCCCCTGGAAAAGATAAACCAGCACTGTAACAGGATCTGTTATATCGATATTACCGCCCCGGTTGCAATCAGCGACTGGAAGACAAATCAGCGGCCCCCCCTCACCGAAGAGATATCCAGGAAGGCCGATCGAACCGATGAGAGCAACCTGTCCGCCTCCGCTGATGTCCCCACGGCCCCCTTGCGCCGCCTGAAGACCCTCTCCTGCTCAAGAGGCCCCGGCACAAGCAGGAATCCAGCCCCATAAAGACTCCCCATCGCCTACAATGCGGGCTTCAACATCCCGCCTGTTTTTAACGAGGTTAAAGATGAACTCTCGCGTCCTCACGACCCTGGCTTTGCTCGTCATCCTGCTCTTCCTCTCGCCGCAAACCAGCGCGCAAACCGGCAAGAAGTGGCTTGATATGAATTATGGGCCCTTCTTTTCAGGCTCTGTTCAGGCTCCCGGCCCCGGCAAAAACCTGACCTATAAAGGGCTGGTCCTCCGGGTCGATGGCAAATGGACATCGGCCGCGGGATCGGCCGACAGCGCCACGATGCTGTTCGACACCGACCTCTTGCGCTTCTCGGCAGGCTGGACAGGCGGGCTCCTCAATATGCGCAACATCTCATGGGATGGCTCGCATGGCACGCATTCGACGATCTCGGGAACCCCGGTCTTCCTCAATCCGCAGGCTCCGGGCTGGGCCCGACCCGAGGACGGCTCGTTCAAGGATCCAAGGGCGCTACCCTACGGCCCCCTTCCCAGAAAGTGGGCCCATTTCAAGGGCCTCTACCTGAACAAAGACCAGGTCGTTCTTTCCTATTCCGTTGGCAACGCCAACCTGCTCGAGCTTGCATCTTACCGCAAAACTGCCGGTGGCCAGGAAATGAACCGGACCCTGAACATCAAGAATGCCGGCAGCGCCCTGACCATGCTGGCCTGTGCCCTCGGCGGAGAGCCCCTGTCTCTGTTGAACCGTGACGACCTCAAACAGGGAAAGGACGACAGCCCTGCCGCTTCAACCCTTGTCCTCCTGGGGGACCGCGCCAAGGGCGACGCGGGCCTGGTTACACTTGTAAGCCTCTCCGGCGGCGGCAAGGGTCTCTCCTCACGCTGGCAACCGGAAGATTCGCAGCTCCGGCTGAAGCTCCTTCCCTCAGGCGGCAAGGCCGGGGGGCGGCTCAAGCTCTCGATCTGGAAGGGTCCGGCCGCGAATCTTGAAAAATACGCCGCGTCCCTCGATGCGGGCGAACCGGCCGACCTCTCGCCGCTGACGAAAGGCGGACCGCCTCGCTGGGAAGAAAAACTCGAGACCGAGACCCGGCTCGGCGCCGACAACGGCGCCTTCGCGGTCGACATCCTGACCACGCCCATGGAGAACCCCTGGAAATCCTGGATGCGCCTGGGCGGCTTTGACTTCTTTGCCGATGGCCGCCGCGCCGCTGCCTGCACCTGGATGGGAGATGTGTGGCTGGTTGGCGGCCTGGGAACAAAATCCGGGAAGCTTTCCTGGCAAAGAATCGCAGCCGGTCTGTTCCAGCCTCTCGGCCTCAAGATCGTCGATGAAACCATCTATGTTCTGGGCCGCGACCAGATCACCATTCTCCGGGATCTGAACGGCGATGGCGAAGCTGACCATTATGAGAATTTCAACAATGACGCGGAGGTTACCGAGCACTTCCATGAATTCGCCATGGACCTCCAGACCGATGCCGCTGGCAATTTCTACTACGCCAAGGGCGGGCGCCATGCGAAGGATTCGGTCGTTCCTCAGCACGGCAGCATTCTCCGCGTCAGCAAGGATGGGTCAAAAACAGAGATTCTCGCCAACGGTTTTCGCGCCCCGAACGGCCTCTGCGTAAATCCGGATGGAACTTTTTTCACCAGCGACCAGGAGGGCCACTGGACCCCCGCCAACCGGATCAACTGGGTCAAGAAGGGCGGTTTCTATGGCTACATGTGGTCCTTCCACAAGGGCAAGAAGCCCACCTCGTACGATCCGCCGCTTTGCTGGCTCCACCCGCGCTATGACCGCTCTCCGGCTGAACAGCTCTGGGTTCCCAAAGGCAGCTGGGGGCCGCTGGGCGGACACCTGATCTCTCTGTCCTATGGGACCGGAGCGATCTCGCACATCCTCCATGAACAGGCCGGCGACCTGATGCAGGGCGGCGCTACCAAGCTCAAAATCCCGATCTTTCCCACCGGTATCATGCGCGGACGCTTTCACCCCGGCGACAAGCACCTGTATCTCTGTGGGCTCTTTGGCTGGGCCGGCAACCGGACCCGGGCGGGCGGCCTCTATCGCATACGCCATACCGGCAAGCCCATGCACACCCCGCTCAAACTCCACGCCACCACCAGGGGTCTCGTTCTCACCTTCTCAGACCCCTTGGAGCGGAAACGCGCCGCGAGCGCCGACCGCTATTCCATCGAGAGATGGAATTACCTCTGGCGCCAGCAATATGGCTCCAAGGACTACAAGCTCTCCGATGGCAAGATCGGCCGCGACAAGGTCGCCGTCAAATCGGCCGTCGTCTCAAAAGATGGACGCTCGGTTTTCCTGGAGATCGAGGACATGAACCCCTGCATGCAGATGCT
>CBFHWB010000198.1:0-6806 GCA_965659285.1 Planctomycetota bacterium
GCCTGGAAGTCCCTGGAAAATCTGCAGGGGCTGGCGGTAGCGGGCGCCTGAGATGCTCTCAACATCAAAAACGTGGCCATTGGCCGTGACGAGATCCTGCTCGCCATCGAGGTCCAGGTCGCAGAACACCAGGCCAAAGGTCACCCTCGGCATGCTCTCCCGGCCGACTCCAAGCCCGATGCTTCGTTCGATGAAATAATCCCGATCCTCCTGCACGTGGAGGGTCGTCGGCTCGTCGGAGAAGTTCCCGATCCCAACAACCAGCCTGCCTTGATCCTGGTCGGCCGTCGAGGTGCCGGTGAAGGTCCAGGCTGTATCGATGCCCATGCCCGCGAGCGATGCGCCGGCTCCATCGGTGGCGAAGCCTGAATCCAGCCCGTGATCGCTGAAGGTCCCATCCCGCCCGTTCAGGAGCAGAAAATTCGGCACCGAGTCGTTGGCCACGAGCAGGTCGGGCCAGCCGTCACGATTGCAGTCCTCGATCGCCACACCAAGAACCTTGCCCTTGAGCTTATCCAGGCCCGCCCGGCTCGTCACCTCGCTGAAGCCGCCGCGTCCATCTCCCCGGAACAGCTGCGGCGAACTCGGCTTGAACATCGCCACCGGACAGTATTTCTTGGCCGCCGTCCCGAAATCGCACTCGAGGCCGACCTCGTATCCGGGCTTCCAGTCGACGTAGTTTCCGACGAAGAGATCCAGCTTTCCATCACGGTCGTAGTCGAAGAAGGCCGCGGCGCAGACCCAGCCACGCAGGCCGGCGAGACCGCTCGATGAGCTCTCGTCGGTGAAGCGCCCGGCCCCATCATTGAGGAGGAGCCTCGATTCGTGCAGCCCGTAGATGAGAACATCCTGGTCGCCATCGTTATCGACATCCGCCGCGCTGAAACCCATGGCGTAGAACGCGCCCTCGAGCCCCAGGCGATCGCTCACATCCTTGAACCCGCCAGCTCCGGCGTTTCGATAGAGGACCGGCTGAATCGACTGGTCCGGGGAGGAATCGAGCAGGTTGCCGTTAACGAGGAGCAGGTCGAGAAGCCCATCTCCATCGTGGTCAAACCACCCTCCACCCGGACCGAAGGTCTCCGGGTTGAGCATCTTCCCCCGGGCGCCGGATTCGTGTCGAAACGCGATTCCCGCCGTCCCGGTCGCATCACTGAGAAAAATCCTGCCGGGGGATGCCGCGGGCCCAGGGGCCGGCTTGCGCCCCAGAAAGTAAGACCCGGCCGCGGCGACGGCCAGAATGACCGCCGTGGTTATGATTACAGCTCTGAACTTCATCAGGAGGAAGGATATCACGAATTTTCACACCACCCCTTCTAATCCACCCGGGCCACCCGGGCTTGGCTCTTTTCTTTCGAGCCGTGAAATGGCACCATCTCGCTACTGACAATAAAATTCAGCTCGTGGAGAAAACCCAGTGACAAGAACGCTCCTGCCGGTGGCTATCGTCTGCCTCCTGGCATACGGACCACCGATCCTGGCCGACAACTGGCCCGCCTGGCGCGGACCGACAGGACAGGGGATCTGCGAAGAAACAGACCTGCCGCTCAGCTGGAGCGCGACGGAGCAGGTCAGGTGGAAGCTTCCCCTCCCCGGGCCGGGCAACTCAACCCCGATCGTCTGGAAAGGAAAACTATTCCTGACCCAGGCGACAGCTGGCGGCGCCATGCGCTGGACCTGGTGTGTAGACAGCAAAAGTGGAAAGGTTCTCTGGAAAAAATCGGTCGCCTATAGCGGCAGCGAACCGACCCACGCGACCAATCCCTTCTGCTCGGCCTCGCCCGTCACCGATGGAGAGCGGGTGATCGTCTCCCACGGCTCGGCGGGGCTGTTCTGCTACGATCTCACCGGAAAGGAGCTCTGGCGGCGGAACCTCGGGGAATTTCGCCACATCTGGGGGAACGCCAATACCCCGGTCATCTCAGGAGGTTCCTGCTATATCAACTGCGGTCCCGGTATCCGTACCCAGTTGCTCTGTCTTGACAAAAAGACCGGCAAGGAGAGCTGGAAGGTACCCATCCCCGGCGGACACGAAGGGAACGGCGGACGTGAGAACTGGACCGGCTCCTGGAGTACACCGCTGGTTCTCGACGACAGGCTCCTCGTGAGCTACCCGGGACGCCTGGTCGCCTTCGCGGCCGACACCGGCAAGGAGCTCTGGAGCTGCGCGGGACTCGGAAAGCTCGTCTACACCTCGCCACTCGCCCGCGAGGGTGTCGCTGTTTCGATGTCCGGCTTCATGGGGCCGCCGCTGGCGGTTCGACTGGGGGGAAGAGGCGAGGTGGCCGAAAGCCGACGGCTCTGGCGACAGGAGCGTGCCCAGCAGAGGATCGGCTCAGGAGTGATCCACAAGGGACATATCTACATCCTCAATGACCCCGGGGTTCTCGAATGCATCCAGTTGAAGACCGGCGAGAGCCTCTGGAAAAACCGTCTGGCGGCGAAGTCCTGGAGCTCGGTGGTGCTCAGCGGCAACCGTCTCTATACCGCAGATGACGGCGGGAGCTGCTTCGTGGTCGAGGCATCTCCCAGCTTCAAGGTGCTGGCAAGAAACGAGCTGGGAGAACGAATCCGGGCCTCGATCGCGGTCTCAAACGGGGCGCTCTTCATCCGCTCCTATCAGCACCTCTGGTGCATCGCGAAAAAATGAGCGCCGTGACCCGACGCATCTTTATCTACGAAGACACCTGCGGAGGGGGCTGTGAAGATCCCCTGCCCCTGCAATTGCGAGGGGAGGGAATGGCAATGCTCTGCGCCCTCTGCGAGGACTTCGCCGAGCTCGAGAACATCGAGCCGGTCACGACGCTCGATGAACGACTCAACCCCGAGGACCTGCCGGTCAGGCCCATGACCGTCGGCTCCGCTGCGGAGCTCGCCGAAACATTTGATTCCCTCGCGGCAGAATGCGACCTCAGCCTCATCCTCGCCCCCGAACTCGGTGGACGACTGGCCAGGCTATCGAGACGGGTGGCCGATGTCGGCGGCTCGACCCACGGCGGCGACATCGCCCTGGTCGAGACGGCCTCCGACAAGCTCAGGCTCTGCCGCCACCTCGATGCGGCCGACGTTCCGACCATTCCATGCCGGAGAATCGAGCCCGGCAGGCTCTCTGGCAAACCGATCGTGCTCAAGCCGCGCTTCGGCGCCGGCTCCCTGGAGATCTCGACCCTGGCCCCCGGCTCTCCTGAGCCGATCGGTCGCGAAGAACTGATCGCCACCCCGTTCCTCGAGGGAATGGCCGCGAGCGTCCTCTGTCTTGCGGGCGAAGGAACCATCCTTCCCCTGCAGCCCTGCGGACAGCGTCTCTCCAGCGATGGAGCTTTCAGCTACCTCGGCGGCAGTGTACCCCTGCCTGGCCGAGAGCTCGTCGAACGCGCCAGCGAGTTGGCGGGCAGGGCTGTCGGCAGCTTCGCCCAGGCCAGGGGATTCGTCGGAGTCGACCTCCTTCTCGGTGAAAGGGCGAAGGACGACCGGGTTGTAGAGATCAACCCACGACCGACTACCTCCTACTGCGCCCTGCGCAGGCGAAGCCCGGTCAACCTCGCGCGGCTGAGCCTCGAGCTGCTCGATGGAAACCGGCCGGGGAAGCCTGCCTGGCCCGCGAATACCGAATGCTTCGACAGTGAAGGACAGGCCGAAAAGCTGAACCATCCGGCGAACGACCTGGAGCGGGTCTCTTGAGCGCCGCCGGAATCGACATAGGAGGCGCGAACCTCAAGGGAGCCCGCGACGACGGGATGATCGTGACCCGACCCTTTCCTCTCTGGCGCGAACGCGACGGCCTGGCGCGGACCATTGGCGAGTTGCTGAACTCACTCGAGCCATTTGACCAGCTCGCGGTCACCATGACCGGGGAGCTCTGTGATTGCTACGCCGACAAGGAGGAGGGCGTACTCCATATCCTGGACTCTGTCGAGGAAGCGGGAGGATCCAGCGCAAGCGTCTGGCTCCTCGATGGAGGGCTCCGCTCAATCCAGAGCGCGCGCTCAGAGCCCCTGCGAGCCGCGGCGGCCAACTGGCAGGCACTGGCGACCTGGGCGGCCGGACTCGAGAACAACGAGGACTCACTGCTGGTCGACATCGGCTCTACCACGACCGATATTATCCGGCTCAGGGAAAACGAGGTACGCTGCTCAGGCCGAAGCGACACTGAACGCCTGCGCGCCGGTGAACTGGTCTACACGGGCGTGCGTCGTACCCCGGTCTGCGCCATCCTCGAGGAGGCCGACCTCAACGGCGTGGCCAGCCCACTCGCCGCCGAACACTTCGCAACAACCCTCGATACCTGGCTCCTGCTCGATGAAATCAGCGAAGACCCGGCCTGCCTGTCGACAGCAGATGGCCGACCGGCCACACGCCAACTGGCCCGCGACCGGCTCGCGCGCATGCTCTGCCTGGACCCCGGAGAGCTCAGTAAAGAGGACGCCCTCGAGTTGGCGGAGCAGGTCGCCCGCGCCCAGGAGGACAAGATCTGCCGGGCGATCGGCAGGCTCATCGAAATGGAAAAGCCGGCGGGCGCCTTCATCTCGGGCGAGGGCGAATTTCTCGCCCTGCGGGCTCTTCGGTCTCTCGGGCTCGATGATGACCGGGTCACCTCGATGAGCCGGCTCTACGACTCCGCGGCCAGCGAGGCGGCCTGCGCCTTCGCGCTCGCCCGGCTTGCGGCTGAAGCCTGAGAAGCCTCAGAAGCTCCTGCCGACAGCCAGCATCTCATCTGCATCGAGCACCCGATCGTTCGCCTCGAACAGGCTGGCAACGCAGGAGCGGTGGATCTTCATCTTGATCCCGCCAACCCCGATCGCGCCGTAAGAGACCACACCGTCAAGCTCATCTCCCGCGACCGTGCTGCCGACTCCCTCGATTCCCTCGGGAGGAACCGCGTTGAGGTCGATGGCGACCTTCAGGCTTGAACAGGCCTTGCGGGCATCTTCGCTCAGCAGACAGACCCCGGGACCTCCGGTGGCGAACACCAGCTCGGCGCCCTCCATGGCGGCGGCGAGCTCGGAGGGCTCACCCGTGGCGGCCCCGGTGATGGACCTGGCGCCCTCGACCGCGGCGCTGATTTCGGCAGCCACCTCGTCGGCTCTATCCTGGGACCTCGAGCCAACCACCACCTCGGCTCCCGCCGAGGCCAGCAGGCGCACGACCCTCCGCCCAACCGGACCGGTAGCGCCAAGCACCACGGCGGATTTTCCGGCAAGCGGCTCGTCGCCTTCACCTGCGTGCCGCATCGCGGCGACCACGGCCGCGGCGGCCGTCGTGTTGGCGCCGCTTGAATCGAGCATGACGGACACCCGGTGGTTGCCGAAGAAGGTCTTCTGGATCTTGTCCATGACCGCCTCCCCCGCGTCGACCTTGCTGCCGCCAACGAAGATCGCCGTCGATTGCAGATGCTTCGCCGGCCTGGTGAAGATCGCTCCGTAGACGATGTCGACAACGTTCTCTGGATTCACATCGTGGTGACAGAGAAGGACGTCGACACCTGAATCCACCGCCACCACGCTGTCAAAGGAACTCGCGCGGGAGTCGGTGTCGAGCTGGAGCAGGATTTTTTGTTTCTCGGACATGAAAACCACTCAAGAAAAGAAACTCCCCGGCGGAGGCCGCAGCCGCGGCGCCCGCCCGGGAGTTGTCGCTGACGAGAGCCCTCGTTAAGGCTCCCGAAAAAACAGTCTCAGCTATCAAGGCCGGCAAAGGGGTGCTCAGCCGTTTCCCTGGCAGCGACGACCTCGTCGACGCTCGGAGAGGCGTTCATCGCGTTAGCGATGGCATCCTTGGTGGCCTGGTAGTTGTACTCGTAGATCTTGGCATCCTCGGCGGCTTCCCAGTGAATGAACACGCCGCAGACGATACAGAGATCTTCGGCCTGGTCAGCGGGGATCACACCATCAGCGACGGAATCCGCGACGGCCTTGGCGACCGCGTACTGGGCGGGGCCAAACATCTGAACAGCCTGGGTCGCGCCCTTGATCGTGACCTTGGTGATCATGACCGTGGCGGGCTTGACGGCGATATTCGGAGTCAGAACTGCGAGAAGGTTCGAGTGACCGGCACTCTGGTTGGCCAGGGCATTGGCGAAAGCCGTGCCGACAGGACCATCTTTTGAACCGATAAGGAGATCGATATGGGCAATCTCATTACCATCACCAACCAACGCTTCACCAACAAACATGGACATAAGACCCTCCTGGGAAACTAAGATAAATCTTCAGATGAGTTGTTTCAGACTCTGTACGAATCAAAGTTTCTACCAGAAAATCGGTCTTCATGGCAACGCTTTATAAGGGCGAAGAAGCAGATGTGATCTGCGCAGGGGCCAGCGCGCGCGCGCTGGCCTTCTCCTGCCTGCGCGCCGGATTGCGGCCGGTGACCTGTGACCTGTTCTACGACTCCGACCTCGCCGCCCGCTGCCCGGGGGTAAAAATCGACGCCGGCTCCTGGCCGGAGGACATCCTGTCCACCCTCGAGCGGCTGCCCCCCCTGCCGGTCATCTATTCAGGCGGCCTCGAAAACCACCCCGAGCTCGTTCGCCGCCTGCAGGACCGTCACGAGATCATCGGTAATGACGCTGAGGTTCTCGAGCGGGCCCTCGACCCCTTCGTTCTCAGCCGCTGCCTCACGGCCGCCGGACTCAGAGTGCCTGAGATCCGAAGGGCTGGAGACGGATCTTCCGGAGAAGACGACTGGCTCTCGAAGCCCACCAGGGGCGGTGGCGGCATCGGAATAGAAACCGCCTCACAGGTGAAAAATAGAGAGGGACACTACCTGCAACGTTTCATTGATGGCGCTCCAGCCTCCGCTCTCTT
>CBFHWB010000199.1:0-6677 GCA_965659285.1 Planctomycetota bacterium
CTGGATATCAAGGGCAAGGTTCTCTGGACGACGAACCTGCAGAAGCGCTTCGGCCAGGATACGCTGAACTGGGACATTGGCCCCTCTCCGGTGGTGACGGAGAGCCACGCGGTGATCGCCGTTATCCAGGAGCGCGGCTCCTTCCTGGCGGCCTTCGACAAGAAGAGCGGAGAGCTTGCCTGGAAGGTCGCGAGGAATTACGAATGTCCGACCGAGGGCGATCACAGCTACACCACGCCGATTGTCGTGCGCCATGAGGGCAAAGAGGCGATCCTGGTCTGGGGTGCTGAGAGGCTGACCCTGCATTCCGCCGCCGATGGGAAGATTATCTGGAGCTGCGCCGGGTTCAACCCCGAAGAGAAGCGCTTCTGGGTCACCGTGGCCTCACCGGTCATCTCCGACGGGGTCGTCGTGGTTCCCTATGGACGGGGTGAGCGGCTTGCCGGAGTTAAGCTCGGGGGCAAGGGAGACGTCACCGGGACCCACCGCCTCTGGACGGTCAAGGGCAACGGCACCTTCGTTCCGACGCCGGCCGTCTCCGGCGACGAGGTCTATATCCTGCGTGACAAGGGACAGGTCGTCTGCCTGGATTCGAAGACGGGCAAGACCAAGTGGAGCGGCCGTATGCCGAAGCATCGCGCGAAGTACTATTCATCTCCGCTGGTGGCCGGCGGGAATATGTACGCCGCTCGTGAAGATGGCGTTGTCGTCGTCGCCCGCCTGGGTAAGGATTTCAAGGTGTTGAGCGAGAACGATATGGGCGAACGGATGATCGCATCCCCTGTCCCCGTCGCCGGGCGCCTCCTGTTGCGGGGCGACAGCGCGCTCTATTGCATAGCGAAGCCCGGCGAGACCGCGTCAAAATGAGGCACCGGGTGTTTGCAGGGATTCTTGCGTTCACCTGCCTGGCTTGCTCTCTGTCCCTGGCGGGAGAAGGTGGGAGAGAGCGCCAACTCGCTGCGGCGATCATCGAGGGCAACATCGAGGCCGTGGAGCGGCTGATAGCTGAGGGGACGGATGTGAACGCGGCCCTGGCCGAGGGGCTCTGGCCTCTCGATGTGGCGAGGATTCGCGGCAGGAAGAGCATCGAGAAGCTGCTGATCGCCAGCGGCGCGAAGAAAGCGAACGCGAAGATTTTTCCCCCGGGGACATTGGCTCCGGATCTGGCTGACCTCTATCTCGCCAGCGGTATTTCAGCGGATTCGCCGGGTTTCTCGGTGCTCGTCAGCCGCGATGGGAAGGAGCTCTTCTGTCGCGGCTACGGGCTCGCCCGTGTGAAGGAGAAGCTCACCGCGGGCCCCGACACCCCTTTCCGGATCGGCTCGGTCACCAAGCAGTTCACCAGCGCGGCCATCCTGAAGCTTCGGGAGGATGGCAAGCTCGACGTCAGCGACAAGCTCTCGAAGTTTTTCCCGGGCTTTCCCCGCGGCGACGAGGTCACGCTCCATCACCTGCTCTCGCACACCTCCGGGATTCACAGCTACACCGATACCCCCGGCTTCATCAAGGAGGTTACCTCGCCCGTCAAGACGACCGTCCTGGTCGAGAAGATCAGGAAGGAGCCTTTCGATTTTGAGCCGGGCCAGCGGTTCAAGTATTCCAACTCGGGCTACTTCCTGCTCGGGCTCATCGTGGAGAAAGCCTCCGGAAAGCCCTACGGGGAGTACCTGCGCGAGAAGTTCTTCAGACCCCTGGGCATGAAGAACACCGGGCTGCATCGCCGCGGCTTCGAACCCGCCGGTGAGGCGCTGGGCTATACTCACTCCGGGAAGGGCTACAAGCGGGCCGTTGACTGGGACATGAGCTGGGCCGGCGGCGCCGGAGCGCTCTATTCTACGGTGCGGGATCTCGGCCTCTGGAACGAGGGTCTCTTCGCTTTCAAGGTGCTTGAGAGGAAAAGCCTCGACCTGGCGTTTACCCCGAACAAGCTTCTGGATGAGAGCGGCAAGACCTTCTACGCCTGCGGCTGGGCGATCTCCAGGTACCGTGGCCTTCGCCTGGTCGGCCACAGCGGCGGCCTGCACGGCTTCCAGTCCTACCTGGCTCGGTACCCGGAGCAGAACCTGACGGTGGCGGTGCTCGCCAACGCAGAATTTTCGCCCGCCGCCAAGGCCCAGGTGCTGGCCGAGTTCTGGCTCACGGCGGTGATGGAACCCCGTCCTCTCCGGGAGGAGAAGACCGGCCTCGCCGGCAAGGGCTACGATGACTACGCCGGGCGCTACGATTACGGCAGCGGGGTGATGACAATCGAGCGCGAGGGAGACCGTCTCTTCGCCCAGCTGGGCCTGCAGCCGCGTTTCGAGGTCTTTCCCGCCGGGAATGATGAGTTCTTCTGGAAGGTGGTGGAGGCGCGGGTGAAGTTCGAGCGCGACAGCTCAGGCAAGGTCACGAGGATCCTGCACACCCAGGGCGGCGCCGTCATCAAGGCGCCCAGGCTCACCCGCCAGGTGGTGGTGAAGGTCGACCCGGCCATCTACGATGCCTATGTCGGCAGGTACGACTACGGAAGCGGGCAGACGCTCACCGTCACCCGCGATGGCGATAAGCTGATGGCGAAGATGACGGCCCAGCCGAAGCTGCGGCTCCTGCCGCGCTCGAAGAAGGATTTCTTCTTCAAGGTGGTCAACGCCGAGATCACCTTCGTTCGGGGGGCCGGGGGAGAGGTTACCGGTGTCGAGCATCTGCAGGGCGGGAAGACCATCAAGGCTCCCAGGCTCAGGTAGCCTTCCCGGGATCCTCTAGAGGGCGATATTGAGGGTCGCGGACTTTCCCTTTTCGAGCGAGCGAATGCCCTTGAGCGTCTTGACCCGTTTTCCCTCGCCGACCCGGATCGTATAGGCACCCTTCGAGAAGACCTTGGGCCGGTAGCTTGTCCCCTTGATTCTCAGGGTGTAGACCACCTCGCCGGATTTCTCGTTGATGACCGAGACGACCGGATCGGCCTGCCCGGTGATCTTCAATTCAGGCAGCCAGGCCGCCGCCTTGCGGGAATAATTGTCTTCCTGGCGGATGGTTTTCGGCCAGCCAAGGTATTGCTTCGATTCGGGGTCGGTGATGTCCAGGTTTCGCGGCCAGCACTGAAAGGTGATCTCCCGGCTGGGCTTGTTGAAGCGGATCACGCCAAAGCCGGCGGCGCGGGTGGTGAGCTTGCCGCCCTTCTTGAAGTCTTCAGCCTTCATCTTCGGGTTGGCGGCCGCCCAGCAGGTGACCTTATTGTGGAATCCGTCGAGGTGGCGGCCGGTGTAGTCGGGCATTCCCTGCAGACGGTTGGCGCCGGGTTCGAGGGGCGACCACCAGCGCAGGTAGAGGTTGGCGATCGAGGGAACGCAGAAGGAGAAAACAGAGTCATCCCAGTCGTCGATGCCGTGTTGGAAGATCGTCCCCAGGTGCTGGTCGCCGGCGATGTGGACCGAGAAGCTGCGGCGCATGGCGTCGATGGCCTTGTTGCGGCCGGTCTGGGGCCAGCCGTTGGAGTCGAGGTCAGCGTGCAGGCGCCCGCCGATCTTGCCGTGGATGTGGGCGCCGCCGCAGAAGATCGTCTGCGACAGGACCGCCTTCATCTCCGCTCCCTTCCAGTCCTGTCCCCATTCCCTGAGGAATTTCAGCTGTCTTTCTCCCAGCAGCACGGCCTGGGGAACATCGATGGTCTTCGGATCGTAGTTCGGGTTGCGGACATGGTCGGGGCGCGGGCCCTGCTGGGGGATGAGTCCCTTGGGGCCGGACTTGAACTTCCGGTCCTCGATGATGGCGAAGCTGATGCCGCCGACCTTCAGGTCGGTATAGTAGACCGTGATGCCGCGCTGGATCGGGGTCGGGTCGTAGGGGTCGGGCAGGTGGCTGGTCTGCGCGCGCTGGACCTCGTTGACGTATTCCACCGGCATGAAGAAGCCGCCGTCGGGGCCGGCGCCGGTCGAGGCCTTCTTGCCGCTGGCTCCCCAGATGTTGGCCTGCCCGACATCGTGGTCGTCGGGAATGGTGATGGTCGGGATGCTTCGGATGATCTCGCCGAAGTCGCGGCCGAACTTGAGCCAGGCGGCGTAGTGGCGCCGATGGTCGTAGACCTGGTCGCCTGAGAAGAAGAGCAGGTCCGGTTGGATCTTCTTGATGTTCGCGACGATGTCATCCCGGGAGATGTCGCCGCCATGGGCCGGGTTGATCGAGTTGCCGGTAAAGGCGGCGATGACGATTTCCTTCTTTTCTGCCGGATCCCTGCGGATGAGCCCCTCGTAAAAGGCCGTCTTGCCGTGGGCGACGCGGTAGGCGGTATCGCGAGTGGAATCCCAGCCGGTAACCCGGAAGGGAGCGGTCCAGCCGCGCTCGATGACATTCGTCTCGGCGACGACCTTCCAGTCACCGGCCTTTTTGACCTCCAGCCGGACCTTTCTCGGCTCGCCTTCCTTGAGGGGGTAGAGCTGGGCGTTGAGCTTCAGGATCTTGTCTTCGACCGTGTAGAGGGCGAAGCAGATGACATCTTTACGCTCGACCTCCGGGATGCTCAGCAGCGGTTTCCTGCGCTGCTGCTTCTTCCTGGGGGCGTTTTTTTTCTGGGCCTGTTTCCTGGTTTCGTTCTGCGCCGTGGCGACCAGGCAGGGGGCCAGCAGGAGGAGGAGCGAGAGGACAAGGCGTTTGCTATTCAGGTACACGTTTATTCCCCGTATTGAAATCGGACTGGTTGTGTTCAGGAAGATAGTTCTTCGTCGACCGCTGAGTATCCAACAGATCGCGGGCCGGTTCCAGATGTCTCCGTGGCTTCTTCTCAGAAGCGCAGGCTGAGCCCGATCTTGAAGGCCAGCTCCGACTCGGTCCATCGCAGGCGGCTCTCGTTCCGGTCGATCCCCTGGTTCAGGACGAGGTAGAGGTTGGAGCCGGGGTTGTATTCCCAGTGGATCCTGCTCTGGAAGCCGATCTGGTCGCCGTCACTGTAGTATTGCAGGAGGTTGGACCAGTTGAGCTGCGGCGAGAGGCTGAACCGGGTCTTGATCGAGGCGAGCCGTTCCTTGAAGTCTCCCTGCGGCAGGCTGATCGATTGCAGCTCGTAGTCGGCGCGGATGCTGAAGAAGCTGGAGGGCCTGACAGAGATCTCGGTCTCCCAGGCGCTCCGGCTGCCATCGTAGTACTTGCCGAATCCATAGGAGAGCTCGAACTCGACCAGTCGATGGCTCGAGGTGTCGATGCCGACCTTGTAGCTCGGCCACCAGTATTCCCCAACCGGGATCTCGATACCTTCGCTTTGGGATACCTCGAAGGGTTCGGTAAGAGCATCATGTTCATAGCTGACCTTGCTCCAGAATTTGTCACCGTTGTTAGTGTAGATGTACAAGGGGAAGAGCGAGTGGCTGGCGGTTTCCAGTTTGTTGTCGAGGTCAGTTTCAAAGGAATTCGAGTAAAAGAAAAACAGCTGGCGGATGTCGTAGAAGTTTTTCGGGCGAGGCTTGTAGCTGAACTCGCTGAAATAGGCTCTCACGCTCTCACGTCGTACGAAGCCCAGGGCCGGGTCAAAATCCTCGCCTACCTGGAAGAACTGGACGTTGGCGCTGTAGCGGTCGTTCGGCAATTCGATGTTGCCGCCAAAGGACAGGCTGTTTTCATCGATGGTCGTTTCAGCGGGCGGGTTGTCTTCGTCCGGGGTTTCTTCGCTCCAGCTGCTGAGGACCCAGAGGTTGCTCTGCAGCACCTGGCTGCCGAGGAATTCTGAGGTTCGCAGGCCGAGATCGGCACCGACGAGAAAATCTTCGTTGCTGGAGTTGGGGTCTCCGTGGGTCGTGATGATGCCGACGGAGGATTGCTCGAGGATGTTGCGCGAGATCCGTCCGGCGAAGACATTGCTTCCGGGGAGGTCGTCGTAGTCATCGACATAGGCGTCGAGCAGGCCGATGTTGTATTCTCCCATCCGCCCGGTGAGCTTGGTCGCCCCGACGATCGACCGGGGACGCCTGTCGGGGGTCAGCCCGACTGTGCGGCTGAAGAAGGGGATGGGTTCGGTGGCGCTTCCGGGGCGCCGGGGTCCGCGTCTTCGGCCGCCGCTGTTGCGACCGAAGTTGAAGATCCCCGCGTCCTGGAGGAAGAAGTCGCGCTTTTCAGGGTACTTGATCTTGAACCGGGTCAGGTTGATCTGTGGGCGGTCGATTTCGGTCTCGGCGAAGTCGGTGTTGTAGCTCATGCTCAGCGACAGGTTGGGGGTGACCCGGTAGCGCAGGTCGCCGCCGATGTCCATGAGGAGGTCGGTGTCGTCGAGCTCGCGCTGGTCTCGAAATTTCGTGATCGCGTAGGGCGCGAACTCGATGCCGAGCCCCTGCTCGATGCCGCTCAGGCCTCTCAGGTAGCCGGCCTCGGAGACCTGGTAGGTGTCGAAGTCCTGCAGCGGGCGGGACCAGCGGTTCCATTCCTGCCGACGCCGGATGTGGCGGGAGATGTTGATTCCCCAGGCCTCGACGTTCGGATTGAAGCTGAGGCTGTTGAAGGGCAGCTCGATCTCGGCCTTCCAGCCCTCCTCGTCGATCCGGGCGACCACGCTCCACACCCCATCCCAGTCGTCGTTGATGTCGGTATTGTTGGTGATCAGGGCGTCGCTCTGGGCGCCGTTCGGGTTGATCATGAACCAATAGCCGTTGCGCCGGTCGAGGAAGGGGTCGAGGGCTATACAGACAGCGTCATCCTTGGGAAGAGGCGAGTCGCGG
>CBFHWB010000200.1:0-6605 GCA_965659285.1 Planctomycetota bacterium
TGAACTTGATGGCCAGGTAGGACGCCCCGGCAAAAATAAGAAACAGAACCCCCGCCGCAATCGCTCCCCCGATCGTCAGGTCTCCGAGGCAATAATAGGCAACGACGCTCGACAGATGCGCGCACATAAAAGCCAATCCCGTAAGGCCTACAAGAAGATTAATAACCATACTCATACCGTTTGCCCCAACACTTTCAGATAACTGGTTGAGCCACCTTAGGCACTGCCCGCAATCCGGCTGGACTCCTGAAAATCCCTGTCCCGAGTGGGTTCAAGGCCCTGGTGTCCGACTCGCCCATCTCCTAGTGATTTCCATTAGCTTTGGCAGCTTTGCACGAGGTGTCAAGCGACGATTCCAGACCGCTGGGCTATTGACTCAGCAGGCAAGGGGAAAGTGCCGCTGGTTGCAGAGCGCCCGGGACATCGCTTAGGGTGGTAAAAATGTTCAGCCGTCGACAAAGGGTCCAGCGAGCCTACCCATGAAGATCCGAATCATCCTGTCCATCCCGGCCATTTATGCCGCTGCAAATCTCTCAGCCCAGGAGGCGCCCAGGCCCTTCGTAGACTATCCGGACCCGATCGGCACCTACCTCGAACGTATCCAGCAAGGCAGGCAGGAGCATGCCTTCAAGGCCGACGCTGATTTCAATCAGTGGCAAAAACACGCTCGGCAGGCGCTCATTGAGCTCACCGGGCTCAAGCGAATGGGCAAAGACCTGGCTGGCTTCAAACCGGAGGTCAAGCTGGGAAAAGCGGACGCTACTCCGGACTCCTTCACCCGCGCGCTCTGCTCGATCGAAACCGAACCGGGAGTGGTCATCCCCTTTTATCTCCTGGTGCCGAAGGCTGCGAAAAAAGACCGGCCGCGGCCGCTCCTGCTCTGCCCGCACGGCCACGACAAGCTCGGGCTCCACTCCTACGCCGGCGCCTTTAAAGATGAAAAGCACCGCGCGAAGATCCTCGCCAATGGGGGTGATATCGGCGCTCAGGCGGCGCGCAGAGGCTTCGTGGTGATCGCCCCGGCCACCCGCGGGCTGGCCGCTGAGCTTTCAGTGCCTGATCCGAAAAACCGCCACGGCAACCGCCCCTGCCGCGCCCAGCTCATGCACTGCCTTCTGGGAGGCCGCACCCCGACAGCCGAGCGAGTCTGGGACATGCAACGCCTGCTGGACTGGGCTCAGAAGCACCCGCTCGTCGACCCGGCACGTATCGTGATGACCGGCAATTCAGGCGGCGGGGTCCTCACCGCCTACACCGCGGCCATTGACCCACGAATCCGGGTGGCCATCCCCAGTTGCTCCTTCACCTCGGTCATGAGCAAGGAAGGATTCATCTTCCACTGCGATTGCTGCCTGGTGCCCGGACTGCGCGACTGGGGTGACTGGAAGGAACTGGGCGGACTGGTAGCGCCACGCCACCTCCTGGTCGTTCACGGGGTGAGCGATGGCCTGCATCACCGGCCCACGGTGGACAAACTGGGAGAAGATCTCGGAACCATTTTCAAGGCGGCAGGAGCACCCCGCCACACGGCGCTCAAGTGGGGTAAAAGCGGGCATCGCTTTTATCCTGAAATAATGTGGCCCTTCATTGAAGCTTCCCTTGCTGAAAAACAATAGCAGCTCCGCAAGGAGACAGAGAATGAAGGATACCCGTCACCTTCGCGAGAGAGCCATCCTATAGCGACAAGTCTTCCAGCAACTTCCAGCACATAAGCTGCATGCGTGGAATATGGAAAGGGCCTTTCCAGAGGTTGCCTTTCAAGGTCGAGCTGGCACTGCCATCGCGGTGGAGATATCCGAACCACTCACCATGCCCGGGATCGGGGAAGTGCCGGTGAGCCCAGTCGTGGGCCTGGCGATGCCAGGTGGCGTACTTCGGATCGCCTGTCAGGGTGAAGGCGAACAAGGTGGCGATAATGGCCTCGGCCTGCGGCCACCAGAACTTCATGTCGTGCCAGTACTCCTGCACCGGGCCGCCCTTCAGGTCGACGAAATACAGGATGCCGCCGTGTTCATCGTCCCAACCCCGCGCCCAGCTCCAGTCGAGCATCTGGCAGCCTGTTTTCACCAGGTCACTATCGCCACGCAGCTTAGCCTCCTGCAGAATGAACCAGGCGCCTTCGATCGCGTGCCCGGGGTTCAGGGTGCGGCCATCGAAGTGATCGATGATTTCACCCCTGGAGCCGACAGTCTCCATCACACACTGGATATCGGGCTTGAGATGATCGCGGCGAATGGTCTCGATGCTTCGGTCGATCCATTCTTCGGCATTCGGCAGATTGATGGAATCGCGAAGCTCCTGTGCCGTGACAATCGTGATCATAGGAAAACCGAGGCTCTTCATGGAGCGGACGCCGGTGAACTTCGGCTCGACTCCCCTGGGGTCCAGGTTGTGGTCAACGAAGCTCTTGAATGCCTGGCGGGCTTTTTCCGCATAGAGTTCCTCGCCGGTGGCCTTGAAGAGCTCGCCATAGGCAACCGCAGCGAAGCTTTCGGAGTACCCGTAGCGTCGCTTGCGGATCGGCTCCCCTTCGCGAGTCACGTGGAACCACATCCTGCCGTCAGACGGATCGAAACAGTGCTCGTCGAGGAACTTCGCTCCATGTTTTGCCAGCTCGAGCCACTCATCGCGCGCCTCGACCTCATTATACAATTCGCCCAGCAACCACGTGAACCGCCCCTGTTGCCAGGTGCCCTTGTCCGTGTCGACGATGCTGCCGTCATGATCAAGGGACGTAATGAAACCGCCATGCTCACGGTCGACACCGTGTTTCAACCAGAACGGCAGGACATCCTCCAGCAAGCCATCGCGGTAGGTCCCGATCAGTTCTTCCCGGTCATTGGCGTCTAATGCCATCCCTCTCCCGCTTTTACTTCAACTCCACCATCCGCGAACCAGGTTCCAACCGGCGCAGGCTCTTTTTCCCGAAGCCGACTTACTGGTCTTTCAACGCCCGGCGGTAGGCCTCCAGCGTCTTTGAATTACTGCATTTCTCATCTTCGAGGAACGACAGGACTCTACGCGCCGATTTTTTATCCTTCGGGATGGGCAGCCTGGAGATCCTGTCAAACATCCGATTCTTCACGGTTGTGTTATAGAGTCCCCCGGTGGGACAACCCGGCTTGTCGGCTGAGGACTTCAGCGCCTCCAGAAAAGTCTTCCAGATGAGGATCTGTTCTTGTGGCGTGGCGGCCGCGTCCTGGGCCGCGTCAACCAGCAGAAAGTTGTAGCCATTCAGGGCAAGGCCGCTCTTCAGGAGTTTCACCCCCTGGACCTGGCGCTGATTCTTCGGCAGCAGGCTAAAGACAGCATGGGCCATGATTCCATCGAGGTAGGATCCCAGGCCGCAGTTCACCCCCCATGCCAGGCTCTGATGATAGACCATGGGCTTTCGGTTATGGAACTCGATCTCATAGCCGTTTCTTCTGTTGATTCGCCTGAACTTGCCTGCAAAGGGCCAGGGCGTGAAAGGTCCCGTCTTTTCGTCGCCTCCAGTGGCGTATTGCCCGCCCTGGCAACGATAGGCCTTGGTTTTCGGGTCGTAGCGGAAGGCCACCATGGCGCAATGCCCTGGCTGGGTAGCCTGGGAAGCGGGGATGCCGAGGGTGTTGTGCCCGCGCGCTGAGATGGATCCCATCGTTCCGCACACCCCCCCGTCCTTCAACATGATCTGGATCGTGGCGTAGGTGAAGGGATAGGGCGTCAGGCGCCGCGCCGATTGCATGGCCTGTTGCTGGGCGATGCCACCGATGTATTCACCATACTGGTGGAACTCGCCCTTATCGCGAAACGCCACCCACCGCTCCTCGCGTTCGCGCAGAGGCTGGCGGTCCGCTGCCAGCATGGTCAGAAGCGGCCAGGGGGCGGTCAGGGGAAACCGGGGCCACTTGCGCTTGGCCTGCAGCTTCGGTGGAAATCTGTATTCGTGGTTCCGGATCAGGTAGGCGCATCTTTCCGCCGGCGTGGGGAAGGGGTCACGCCTGGCTGGCATCAGACCCTTGGCCTCGTAAGCCCTGCGAAACAGAAGGTAGGCCTCGTTGACCTTCTTGTACTGCTCGCCGCGGACCATGTCCTTGCTTTTCCAGTGGACGACCCGCTCACCGCAATCGACCCGGGTATCGAACCCCCGGGACTTCATGTAAGAGTTGAACTTCGCCTGGATTTTCTTGCTGGCCAGCACATCCGCGGCGTAAAGAGTGCGAGTGCGTTTCGTCGTGGCCTGGCCCTTTTTACGCTTCTGCTTCCCGGGAGAGGGAATGGCGATACCCTTCTTGTCGTATCTCAACTCGGGCACACCCTTTGAATCGACCAGGACCTCTTCTTCGATAGTGTTCTCGTTGAGGAAATTGATGATGTGGTCGTTCATGTCGAGCGTGCGTCCCTGCTCTTTCGTATCGACCGGCTTGCGAGGATCGCCGGGAATGACCAGCTTCAGCGGTTTGCGGGGTTTGATATCGGATTCCATCCCCTCCTTGGCGCTGACAAGAGCTGCAGCCAGGGCCAGCTGGCGATACTTCTCGAACCTCTTCTTCCCCAGGTCCAACCGCAAGGAGTACAGCCACAACAAGACGTCCTCCGGTTTGTCATGAGCGGCGTAGACGCCGGCCGCAATTTCCGGATCTGAATCAACCCATGCCAGGAAAGATTTCGGGAGGGTTTTCCCCTTCATCTCCAGGCCTCGAAGCGCCTGCTGCCTGGCATAGGCAAGAAATGCCCGTCTCAGCATCGGTGTGAATTCAAATCCCTCGGCCGCGAAAACGCGCAAGAGTTCGCCTTTGGCGAGATCAGCCTGGGAAACCGCTCGGTTTTCAGCCGCATGCGCACGCATCCGCGGAGCGCCGGACCCCGCCAGCAGATGAGCAATAACCCCGAGGAGCGCCGCATTGAAAACCAGCCCCAGCACTACAGTGCGTTTCATCTCTGTACCCTCTCTATGTATCAGTTGAACCAGCCAATAGCCTATGCGAGGCCATGGACGGGAGCAAGGAGAGGGTGCCGCTGCGACTTATCGTTCGGACCATCCATTGGAGAAGGATGGGGTTTTTAAAACGGAAACTTGAATTAACCCCGGGGAAAATGTCTCCTTGTTAATTCCAAAGGCAAGGATGGCAAAGAGACCGAGGGGAAAATGTGAATACTCCTGCGCTTTTTAACAACCCTCAAGATAAGGAAACAGCAAGTTGAATAAGCGCGTGGATTATGGAGACAAGGCCGATGGGTGGTTCGCTGCCTTCGACGACTCAATCGCCCCTGTGGCTGCAGATTTGCGCTCGCTCGTTCGAAAAACCGTTCCGGACGCAACCGAGTGCATCAAGTGGGGTACCCCTAATTATGAAAAAGATGGGCCCATTTGCGCGATTCGTTCCGGGAAAGGATTTGTAGCGCTACAGTTTGGTCCGATCGGGACAAGCCTTGAGGATCCGGATGGGTTACTTGAAGGCACGGGCAAAGCCATGCGGCACGTAAAAATCCGGGCAAAAACGGATCTCAAAAAACAGTTGTTCAGTTCGTGGATCAAGCAGGCCGCAAAGGCTAACCTGAAGTAAGGCTCGCTCCCATTAAGCACATCGAAAAAGTGATGAACAAATGAAGACACTTCTATTGGCACTGGCTATTACCTGCTGCGCACATTCCCTGGCGCTCCAGGCTGCGTCCCCCAACATTATCTTCATTCTCGCCGACGACATGGGCTACGGCGACCTCAAGGCCTACAATCCCGCGAGCAAAATCTCCACGCCGCACCTCGACCAGCTGGCTGCCGGCGGGATGGTCTTCACTGACGCGCATTCCGGCGGCTCCACCTGTGTTCCATCGCGCTATTCCCTGATCACCGGCCGGTTTGCCGCCCGGCGCAAGCAACTGAACTGGAGAGGCGGACCGGTCATTGCCCCCGGCCGGCTCACCTTCGCCGGCGTCCTGCGCGCTCAAGGCTACCGCACCGCCATGGTCGGCAAATGGCACCTGGGCTTCACCATGAAATCCCCCGGCGTCTTTGATTACGAGAAACCGCTGACCGGCGGCCCCGTCGATTGCGGATTCGATTCCTATTTCGGAATGCCCGCTTCGCTGGACATCCCGCCCTATTTTTACATCAGCAATCGCACCCCGACGATGGCTCCGACTGAAAGCGTGGCGGCCAAAGACAGCGTCGGCGGCAAGGAAGGCTGGAACAGGATCCAGGGCGCCTTCTGGCGCGCCGGCAAGGTCGGGCCGGACTTCAAGCATGCCGAGGTAACGCCGCGCTTCGCGGCCGAGACCGTGAAGGTGATCGAGTCTCATGACGGCAAGAAGCCGCTCTTTCTCTACCTGGCCCTGCCCTCCCCCCACACGCCCTGGCTGCCAACGAAGGAATTCATAGGCAAAAGCGGCGCGGGCATGTACGGCGACTTCATGATGCAGGTTGACCATGTGATCGGACAGGTGATGGGTGGCCTGAAGAAGGCGGGCATGAGTGACAATACCCTCCTCATCTTTTCAAGCGACAACGGCCCTGTCTGGTACGACAAGGACACCGAACGCTTCGGCCACCGCTCCTCCGGCTCCCTGCGCGGCATCAAGGGCAGGGTCTGGGAGGGCGGTCATCGCGTCCCCTTCATCGCCCACTG
>CBFHWB010000201.1:0-6538 GCA_965659285.1 Planctomycetota bacterium
GTTCCATCGCGTACTTCCCACAGACGATTGTGGCCCCCCTGAGTTGGGTGCTCATGGCACCCCTCTTTCCTACCTTGGAGACATAGTCCCCATACCAACCCTTACCCCGCATCTTCTCATACTCTGCAGACGTGATCTGGGTGCGACCGGTCTTCATCTTCTCATCCTTGATGCGATTCAACTGGTCAACAAGTGCCAGGTACCTGGCGGAGGAGTCCTGCGACTCCAGTTCGGAAAGCACAATGGAAATACGGGTTCCTGATTGCTGGAGAACGAGGGCTCGGGTCCGCGCAACTTCCCGGATCAACTGGTCAACAGACTCCTGCTTGCCCAGGAGGGAAAACATTCCGGCCAATTGCTTTTTTGAGAGACTTAACCTCTGAGTTCCCCCTCCCGCCCCCGACTTGATTGTCGGCCAGGGCCCCTTTTGCTTTCCGGGTTTATTAGCGGCAGAAAAAGATTCGAATTCAGTGAATACCGCATCAATGTCAACCGACTCCCTGCGCAAAGCCGGAGGGTTCTGCTCTTTCGCCGCTTTCTCTGGTGTCGGTTTCTTTGGAACGGGCCTGAAAGGTCGCAATCGTTCCAGCGCCCGATTGGCATACTTCTGAACCGTAGCAGACGAATCGGTGAGCAGCTTCTCCACTTCAGGGATCGCGCCTGCGGCCGCTTGCCCTATCTTCCCTAGTGCGAAAGCCGAGATCGCCCGGACCGGGTTGCGTTCATCTTTGAGCGAGGCTGTAAAGAGAGGAACCTCGGCCGCGAAGGTCTTGTCAACCTTGCCGAAGTAAAGGAGCGCCTCCCTCTTCACCTCCTTATCCTCTGATACGAGCTTGTCGAAGTTGGCCTTGATCGCTTCTGCTTGAGGAGTTTTATCCTCAATGGGCTCGGCACAGTAGACCAAGCTGGAGACGAAACAAACCAGCGCCACACCAAGTACAGCTCTCATATCACCCATCCTCCTGTAAAACACCCCAACCACCCTAAGCGATGCCCCGGGCGATAAGCAACCAGGGGGGCAGCTTATCGCCTTACTGGTACCAGAACTGAGCCAACGCAGCCGTCAGTCCAGACGCCGCCGCCACGAGCGTTGATCATAAATGCCCTGGCTTCCCCGGGCAGGGGTTTGCTCGCGATGACTTCGCCCTTGCCGATTGTGCAGGGGATTGTACGCAATGCACCGTTCTTCCATTTGTCGGCCGTAGTGTACCCGAGCACCGCACTCTTAAGTTCCCCAGTGAACTTTGCATGCACCAGGCCATCCCTCCGGTTCACCCTTGGCTTCCCCAGTGTTGGTATCGGCTTGCCGCCGTTGACGACGCCGTTGGCAAAGCCATCGATCTCCCACACTTCCTCCCAGCCGAAGCCATGTCCGTGGATCAGGAACGGGCGAATGCACAAGATGCTCGGCCCCGCCGCCGTGCCTGCCGACCTGCAGAATAGATCGAGTGGGAAAACCGGCTCGTTGAACCCATTGACCCACAGCATGGGCATCTTTGCGTATGGCAAGTGCGCCGCAGGATCCCACTTGGTGTTGTACTCGTGAAATTGCTTCGCGGTCATTTTGTGTTGGTGGATGTAGCCGCCGCCGTAGACCGGAATCACAAAAGCGAACCGTGAATCGATACCCGCCACCGCACTCACGATGGTTCCGCCCCAGGAAATCCCCGTCAGCCCGATCTTCTCCTTGTTGATCTCAGGGTTGCTGCGCAGCAGCGAATTCGCACGAATCACATCGGCCACCGCATGATAAAACCACTGCTCTTTGTCAGGCAGGCCAATGTCGCCGAACCAGCCGTCACGACTGGGGCCGGCGTTCTTGTGGGGCTGGTTCGCCGGATGGCCACCCTGTACGCCGAAATGGCCCCCGCCCGGCAGGTGACCTTCCAGGTCCATTGCGATCGCCGCGTAGCCCTTCTTGTTCCAATGTGCCACCCAGGCAGGAAAGGCCGTGCCGCCGCCACCGTGGGCACAAACCATCGCAGGCCAGCCGCCTCTGGGTGGCTTGCCTGCGGGCGTCGCGTAGTAGGTGAACACCCAGGTCGGCTTGCCTTTGTAGTCAGCGCCCTCATAGAAAAAGGACCTCATTCCATTCGCTGGACGCTCCTTGGTGGCGTGAACACGGGGCGACTTAAACAGCTCCCTGGTATTCCATACGACAGTTCGCTTCGCAGTCCCAGGCGCTTCGTCCTTCTTGCCGGAGGATTTGCGGTTTTCCGCCAGCAGCCGCTCCGCTTTCTCGGGTGTTACTTTCTCTGGAACTGGCTTGAAGGGTTTCAAACGCTCCAGCGCCCGCTTGGCATACTTCTGCACCCTGGCAGACGGATCGGCCAGCAGTTTCTCCACTTCAGGGATCGACCCAGCAGCCGCCTGGCCGATTTTTCCCAGCGCGTAGGCCGAGATCGCCCGTACCTGGTTGAGTTCATCTTTGAGCGAGGCGGTAAAGAGCGGGACCTCAGCAGCGAAGGTCTTGTCGACCTTGCCGAAGTAAAGGAGCGCTTCCCTCTTCACCGCCTTGTTCTCTGAAACGAGCTTGGCGAAGTTGGCCTTGATCGCTTCTGCGCGAGGAGTTTCTCCCTCTTCGGTCCCGGCACAGTAGGCCAGGGTTGAGGCGAAGCAAACCAACGTCGCCGCAAGACCAACTCTCATGCGTATTGCCTTCCTGTAAAACACCCCAACCACCCTAAGCGATGCCCCGGGCGATAAGCAACCAGGGGGTACCCTCTCCTTGCCCCCGCCCATGGCCTCGCATAGGCTGTTGGCTGGGTTCAACTAGTTCATTGTGAGGTATAGACATGAAGCGGAACAGAGATTCCCTGGTGCGTCTGATTGCGTTTGCACTGCTGCTCAACGCGGCTTTCCTTGGTATGCGCTGCAGCTCGAGCAGTGACTTGAGTGTAGTCGAGGCCGACTCGCCGGAGTTGCTGGCGAGGGTGGATGCTTTGGAGGATGGCTATGTCGATCTCCAGGGGGTAGTCCTGGGGTTGGTGGAACGTTCCCCCCTGGACAATTCCGGGCTTACAGCCCGAGTCAACTCCCTGGAGGAAAGTGTCAGCTCGCTGAGCGAGACATTGAGTCAACTTCAGGCGGTATCGACGACGGCTATCCCCGAGATCTTCACCAGGCTTGCGGCACTGGACAATTTCGCTCAACAGACAACGGAGGCGCTGTCAAATTTGAATGCTCGGGCGCTTGGTGGAGGTCCGGATCACACCGAGGAGATCGCTGAGTTGCGAAACCAGGTGGCCGAGATCAGAGCCGATGTAGATGCAGGCACCGCAGCGATTGAAGCAAATACGGCAGCGGTCATCGCAAACGTCGCATCCATCGAGGACCTTGCCGCGGACGTCCCGGCGAACCCCGGAGAGGGTGGTCTGACCGCTGAGCAGGCTGAGATTCTCACCCATATGTCGATCGAGCAATTGCCGGTGGATGATGCCGGCAATACGGCGAGGACTATCCGTTTCAGCGGCGTGAATGTGCAGGTCATCAATGGCAGGGGGGCCACCGCAACCCAGGATGGAGGTGGCCTTGGTAATCTCATCATCGGCTATCAGGAACTGCGCACTGATGATGGGGACCCGTTGACAGATGACGCAAATGACCGCAGCGGTTCCCACAATCTCGTGGTCGGCTCTCGGAACAATTACAGCATCTGGGGCGGCCAGGTTGTCGGCAGACGTAATACGGTTTCAGGTTACCTTTCAACCGTAAGCGGTGGTCGCAATAACACGGCCTCGGGACAAGGGGCCACGGTGAGCGGGGGGGAGGGCAACATGGCCTCAGGTGGTTTTTCCACGGTGAGCGGGGGGAGGCAGAACACGGCTCCTGGTGACTCTTCTGCGGTGGGCGGCGGATGGAATAACACGGCTGCCGGTAACTTTTCCACGGCGGGCGGCGGTGATGGAAATGAGGCCGAATTGGCCTATGCCACGGTGAGCGGCGGGAGGCAGAATACGGCTTCGGATAACTTTTCCACGGTAAGCGGTGGTGATGGAAATGGAGCTGGAGCGGCCTATGCCGCGGTGAGTGGAGGAAGAGGAAATACGGCTTCTGGTACCTTTTCCACGGTGGGTGGTGGTGATGGAAATAGGGTTGAATTGGCCTATGCCACGGTGGGCGGGGGGAGTCAAAATACGGCTTCTAATAACGGTTCTACAGTGAGTGGCGGTGTTGGAAATACGGCCGAATTAGCCTATGCCACGGTGGGCGGAGGGAGTCAAAATGTGGCTTCTGAGCACGGTTCTACAGTGAGCGGTGGTGTTGGAAATGCGGCCGAATTGGGCTATGCCACGGTCAGCGGTGGCCAGGGCAACGTGGCCTCGGGGTTTGCCGCTACGGTGAGCGGTGGTCGCAATAACAGGGCCGGGAGCAATGACCAGCATGTTCCCTGATCCGCATACGCTCATAACCTGATCACCCCAACCACCCTAAGCGATGCCCCGGGCGATAGGCAGCCAGGGGGTTATGTCGCGGACTAGGTAAGAGAGAACGCCTGACTCATTTTCACCTCTAATAGTTGTTGTTGGGCGGAGGTTCCTCTGATGGCATTACAAACCTCAGGGGTTAAGCACTGCCCCTAACGGCCGCCCTCAGGTTTGAACTGCCGGTCAAAGAAGTTCATCACCTTTTTGACGATTTCATCGTTGGCTGGTGTCAACTTTGAAAAGCCGTGCTCCCCGCCCTTGACGACATGAAGCGTTGAGGGGACGCCAGCCTTCTTCAGTGCCGCGTGGAGCAGTTCGCTTTGGTTGAGCGGCACGACAAAGTCCCTGTCACCATGAACGATGAAGCACGGGGGATCGCCTTTGCTGACATAGGTGATCGGATTGGCCTGTCTGCACTTCTCCGGCGCCTTCTTGATGGGAGCACCGATCAGGCGCGAGGGAGCGGACTGCCTCCTGGAATAGTCCTGGGAAGCCTTCACGTCATTGAGCTTCAGGAAATCGGTGGGGCCGCACCAGGGACTGGCCGCCTGGATGGCTGACGACGCCTTCCGGGTGACTGGGTGTTTCTGGAACTCCTTGGTGTCGCTGGTGGTCGCCAACAGGGCGGTCAGGTGCCCCCCTGACGATTCACCCGCCGCCCCGAAACGTTTCGGGTCCAGGTTGAAGCGCTTGGCATTGAGGCGCAGAAAGCTCACCGCTGCCCGGCAGTCGTTGATGACGGCGGGAAATATCTCTTCCTTGCTCTTGGTATGGGTGACACCCGCGATGGCGTAGCCACGTGAGAGCATAGGAATCAAGGGTTGAGAGCGGTCCTTATTGCCCCAATCCCACGCCCCGCCATAAAACCAGATCACCAGCGGCAAGGGCTTGTCGGACTTGGGCCGATAGACATCCAGCAGCATCTCGCGCTCACCATTGGTCGCGTAAACGATGTCGCGTTCGATAATCGTTCCCTTGGGAAGACGCTCGAGAATTTTCTGTGGATCATCCTTGGCAACGGCGGCGCCCACCGCCACCACGGCACTCAAGGAAATGGCGAGTAACTTATTCATCATGATATTGCCCATTCCATGTCTCCCTAGAGGACAGCTGTTAATCATATGCTGTAGGTAAATATGGAGGCAAGGGGGATGGGGCCCCTTGTCACAGGGGCCACCCTCTCCTTGCCCCCGGCCATGACCTCGCATAGGCTATTGGCTGGGTTCACTGTAAGGGTATGAATATGAAATCAGTTGTTTCCACAGCGATCGCGATTATTTGTCGGGTTTCTGACCTTGCATCTGCTGAGAATTTCGTCGGCTTCGAACGGATCGACACCATTGCTTCAAACCACAAAGGCGTCTTTATCTTCAAGCAGGTCGAATAACCATGTACTTCAGCAGTGCCCGGGGTATATTTCGAATCACCTTGTTCACTCTGCTTATCGCCTGTGGGTCCGCCCGGTCGGAGGTGGCGCCTGCGTGGCCCGGCGCTGATAAGGATCCGCATCCTTGTCTCTATGTCACAGCGCAGGATGTGGCGAAAATCCGAGCGGCGCTGTCTGAAGGGGAGCTTGCTGCCCTCTCTATGATGAAATTTGCCGACCATTTCGATGGCACCGGCAAGCCAGACGAGTTGGTGTTTGCTGCGCTTGTCGCTGGAAATACCAATGCCGAAAAAGCCGTGGTCAAAGTGGCATTCGAGGCGCTCGACAAGTTGATCGCGGCCATGCCTGCCACTATCGAAAAAGGTGTGGGGCCCCACGCTTACTCTAGGCCGGCGGGACTGGCGGCCAGCCTTGCAGACGCGGCTCTGGCAGGCAAAACAATCACGCTCGGGCAGCGGAAGCAGATGCTTGAAAAAATCGTGCAGGTCAACACCATGCTTCACCATCCCAGCTACTGGGATCCGAAGACGGGCAAGTGCAGCCTCAACCCCAATATGACAACCTCTGCCAATGGCTATCGCATCACGTTTGCCGCGCTGATCCCGTCACACCCCAGGGCCAAAGGCTGGTTCGACGCGGGTTTCAAGGGGCTCAAGCAGGAGGTTGAAGACTGGATTGACCCCCAGGGAGGCATGATCGAATGCCCGCACTACTCGATGGTTAT
>CBFHWB010000202.1:0-6518 GCA_965659285.1 Planctomycetota bacterium
CGAGCCCCGCGCCGGCCGCTATCGAGAGCGCCGCCAGCGGGTCATTTCTCAGCACATTGACGATGACGATGGCCTCGCTGGTTGGAAGCTCGCAGGCGATCCGGGTCATCACCGCCGTGGTGACCGGCGGCACCGTCTCGGGGAAGAAGGGGAGGTCACCGAAGTTTTCGATGACGTAGCCGTCGAAGCCTGCCTCGAGGAGGTTTTTCGCATCCTCTCGCGCCGCCTCGATGACGGTGTCCAGCCGACCGCTATCCTTGCAGCCGGGACTGCCCGGCAGCGGCCTGAGGTGGACCACTCCCAGGAGAATCTTGTCCCGAGGCCTTTCCCTGCTCAGCAGGAGCTCCTGTGTGTCTTCACTCAAGACTGCTCTCCGGTTCGGGCTCCGCATCCGGCAGGTCAAAATCGATGACCCCGTCAAACTCCGTTCTCTTCGCCGTGGCAGGCTCCCCCTTCAATTCCTCCAGGTCATTGGTTACCTGGGATGGCGGCAGCTCAGCCTCCCGGAAGATCAACATCGGCGCGGGCTCATCGATAGCCTGGGAGAAGGGCTCCAGGATTTTCCAGAGTTCGTCGCCGGTGACGAGCAATTCGTCCGTGACCTTTCGGGAGCCAAAGAAGCTTCTCTTCTGGCGCACTCTCTCGAGGAGGACCAGGTCTGTGTGCGGGATCACCGCGGGTACATCCGTGCGCCAGACGCAGAGCGAGAGAACATCGCCGTTGTAGGAGGCCGGTTGAACCTGCAGTACATCGAGCCCATCTTCCCGGTATTTCTCACGAAGCCCAGGGCAGGAGGCTGCGTAGCCGAAGAAGTTGCGGGAGCGCTCATCGCTCCAGCGAATGAAGTCGAGCTCTCCCTTGAGCTCTAGGAAGACGGACTTCTGGGTTTTCAGCCAGCTGTCGTACAGCTCCTCAGAGCTGTAGCTGCCGGCCTCGCCTCCTCCGGGCGCCTGGGGATCAATCGAATCGAGCCCGGCGGACCGGGCGATGGACAGCAGGAAGGAGATGGCTTCCCTCGCTACCCCCGAAGGCTGAAAGAGGGGAATGTTGATGCTCACCGTTGGCATGTCGATGACGGGATCCTGCTCTTTCTCCTCCTCTTCTTCTTCTGCGCCGGGGAGGTTCGCCTGCTCGAGATCGTCCGCATCGGGTAAAACTGAGGTGGCTTCGGCGGCCTCCTCGTCTTCATACCCGTCGTGTTCCACCGCTGGTTCTTTTTCAAGCAACCCGGGATCGAGCAGGATAAAGAAGCGGACGCTGTTGTCCTGGTTGTGATAGATCAGTTGGGTCGGATCCGACCTGTCCTGGATAAGCCAGGGGGATTCGGCCAGCTTCCTGCCGATGGCTTCACCATCGAAGGTTTCGGAAGGGGAAGGTACCAGGAAAAGATCAAATGTCTTCATCTCTACGGGACTCTGAAACTGGTCATGGGTTGCCTGACCGGATAAGGTACCCATTCTTTCAAAAGCTGTCGCATTCTTTTCATCACCTCGTTGGTATTCCTTCATGAAAATCTGGGCAATCAGTGATCTCCATCTCGGCTTTTCTACCGGGAAGTGGATGGACCAGTTCGGAGAGCACTGGAAGGGTCATCATGAGAAGGTCGAGACCGCCTGGAGGGAGCTGATTGAACCGGACGATCTTGTGCTGCTTCCCGGGGATTTCTCCTGGGCCATGAAGGCGGTCGATGTCGCTGTCGAGCTTGAGTGGCTCTCAGTGCTTCCCGGTAAGAAGGTGCTCATCAAGGGCAACCATGACTATTGGTGGCCTGGTTCGCACAAAAAGCTCAACGAACTGCTTCCGGATGGAATCTACGCGATCAAGAAGAGGGCTGTGGTCGTGGACGGCGTTCCGATCATCGGCGTGCGCGGGGGGGACTTCATTCCGTGGTGTCCTCCTGATGAGGAACTTGGAGCGGAAGCCCTGGAGAAGGCCTTCGCGACACTTCAGAAGGAACGCCGGGAATTGCTCCAGTCCATCGAATACCTTGCGGGTATCTACGAGGGAGAACAGCGGCCGATCGCGCTCTTTCATTATCCTCCCTACCGGATTGGTTCCAGCGAGAGCGCCTTTACCCGGATCATCGAGTCGGTGGACTGCAGCCATTGTCTCTTCGGGCATCTTCATACCAGCCCCGAGTGGGAGAGGGTCTTCAAGGGCGAGTCCAATGGGGTGAGCTACCGGCTGGTGAGTTGCGATTACCTGGATTTCAAGCCGCTCCTGGTCGATGAGCGTGATTGAGCGGGTTGCCGCCGCCGGTCGCCGCGGTCAGCCAAGGAGGCTGTCGAGCTCGATCTCTTCGAACCCATTAAAGACGGCGGTTGCCTCGCCGAGAGAATCGGCCGGATGTGTCGTGACCAGGGCAAAGACAGCCATGCCCGCCGCGTTGGCCGCCTCGATCCCGGTCGGCGAGTCCTCGAAGGCGAGGCAGCGGTTCGGGGCGAGGTCCAGGGCCGTTGCGGCATCCAGGTAGGTCTGCGGATGCGGCTTGGGTAGCTCGACATCCCTGCGGCAGGTGATGGACTCAAATAGCTCGGCGTAGCCGCCGGCCTCAAGGAAGAGCTCCGGATTGCGGCTGGAGGTGGCGACAGCCGTTTTCAGTCCCCGGTCGCGAGCCGCGGTAACGAATCCGCGCGCTCCCGGAACCCTCTGGACGCCTTCCTCTCCCAATACGATGCGAACATGGTCCTCCTTGAGCTGCATGAGTTCCAGGAGCCGTTGCTCTTCAAGTGGGCCGAGGATGTTCATCAGCACGTTCTCCCTGGAGATTCCCAGTCCGGTGTCTCGATAGGCTTCCCAGGAATAATCTATTCCTGCGGTTGCGAGGGTCGCCCGGTAGGCCTTCCAGTGAACCCGCTCCGAGGAGACGAGGACTCCATCCATGTCGAAGATAAGAGCCTGGGGATGATCCGTGGGTGTCTGCATATTCATCTTGGGAGAACCAGGGTTCTTCCTGCCCCCATCTGGCTGTTGCCATTGCCCGTTGTCAAGACTGGAGCCGTCTGCTATAAACGGGTTTCAAGTGCAGGGGGGACCGAGAGGCGGCATGGCCAAGTGGTAAGGCAACGGTTTGCAAAACCGTCATCCCCGGTTCGAATCCGGGTGCCGCCTCCATTTTTCACCCCGGGGAGATCCCATCCTTTGCCTGGGCGGCCAGCGCTCTCTGGTAGCTTGCGGCGCCCATCAACTGCTCCATCTCCTTGAGCCGCTTGTCGATTACCGACGCCACCGGTCTTGAGAAATCCTCGCTCTGCAGCCGGGCTGTGGGGGCGCTGCTCTCAAGTAAGGAGAGCGCGCTGGTGTATTTCTTCAGTGCGGCTCCCAGTTGGACCCGGTCGCGTTCGAGGTCGCCCATGAGAAGATGGCAGGTGGAGAGCTCCAGGACATCGCCGAGAGCCACGGCTGTTTTTTCAGCCTCATCGTAGAGAGAGAGCCCCTCTTCGTAGGCTCGTCTCTCCCTGGCGATCATTGCCCGGGCTCGCAGAACCTTGAGCAGGCTCCTCTTGTCGTCAACCGCGCGCACCAGCTTCTCGGCATCCATGAATTCGGTCTCGGCCTCCAGGAAACGGTCGGCCTTCTGATGGAGCTGGCCGATCTGTACCTTCATCGCAGCGAGCAGGCTCGTTCCCTTTTCACCGTCGCTTTCCTGCAGTTTTTCCACGATTTCCCGGTAGCTCTTCATGGCCTCGTCCTCTCGTCCGCATTGGTAGAGGACATTGGCGAACTGGACCCTTGTTGCCAGCCAGATGGCTTCTTCACCCAACTCGCGTGCCAGTTCTCCACCTTCCTCGTAGTGGGCCGCCGCCGCGTCGAGATCTTCCCGCAGGTAATGTATATTTCCGATCTGGTGCAGGACGCGGGCGAGATTGGCCTGGTCGCCGCTGTTTTTGAGCTCCTGTCTTACCTGCTCGTAGAGCTCGATGGCTTCATCGTATCGATTGTCGTTCTTATAGATGATAGCAAGGTTTCCGAGGCTGATCGTCCGTATGTTGCCGGAGGTCGTCTCGATGGTCTCCAGCAGAACCTTCTTGGCCAGGTCGTGATAGCCCAGCCGCAGCAGATCCTCGATGAAGCATTTCTGGAGCTGGCTGGCCTCCTCGTAGTGCCCCGCACGCAGGAGGAACTCCCTGGCGTTGTACATCGACCAGGTGTTGGTGCTGCTTCCGGGCAGGCGCAGGTAGTAGTTCGCGGCACAGGAGCGCAGAGCGCGAATCCGCTCGGCGTCGGGGGAGTGAAATCCCTGGCAGGCCGCGTCGTTTACAAAGGGATGAAGCTGGCAGCTGATGCCGGTGGAGCCATCCCTCCCGCTTACCTGCAGCAGCCCGTATTCTTCGAGCTCAACCAGGCGCTCGTCGGTATTTTCCCGGCTCAGCTCGATCTCCTCTTCAATTCCATCGCAGAGGCCGCGGAGCAAGCCCCGAGTCAGCGGACGTCCGAATTCAGCCAGGATTTCAAGCAGTTCCCTGGTCGCCGGGCGAAGCGTCTCCATGGCTTTCAGGTAGGCGCTCTCGAGATCTGGTCCATTTTCTCTCTGCCGTTCAAGCTCGGTCCGGCCTGTAGCGCTGGAGCTCATTCGCGCGAGGAGCCGAAGCAGGAGTGGATTGGAGATGTCGCGGGGGACAGCGCTTCCGGTCGCCAGCAGGGTCCAGAACTCCCGTGTCTCCGCCAGGGAGAGCCCCGGAAGTTCGACCCGTTCTATTCCGGCTCCCGCCGGGGGGGGCTCGGAAGAGGTGAAGATAAGCATTCCCGGGGCGCTTTTTTCAAGACTCGAGCAGGCTGAGACGAAGTTCTTGAGTGACACCCGGGAATCGTCATCTTCGCCGATTGCGAGATGATGGTAATCATCGAAAAAGACAGCCACCGGATGCATGGCGAGTATGTTGACCAGAACGGAGAGCTTTGCTTCGAGCCGTGATCTCTGCCCGAGCACCTTGTCCAGGTCTTCGATTCCAGCCTGCAGCAGGAAATCGTTGAGCCAGTACAGAGCCTCCTCGATGCGCATACCCCGGTAGCAGATGATTCTCCTCATCGCCCTGAATCGTTTCGAGGCCGAGAGGGTGTCGATGACGGTTGTGGTCTTACCTGTTCCCGGTGGCGCATCGATCCACAGCGCCGCGGCTGTTCGGCTCTCGATGAACCGGGCAACCCTGTCCATTGACATGGTGCGCAGGCGGCTGCGAAGGCAGAATGGTGCTTCCAGGCTGACAAGTGTTCTCTCACCAGACCCGTTGAGATACTCGTTCATGCAGTTTTATCGACGGAGAGAGAAGCCTCCCTTGATCTCATCAGGGTGGGAGGGCTCGTTCTGATAAGAGAGCTAAGCTTTCAAGGGCCGGTAGGGTCGAGCCAGGGAGGGGAAGCCGCTCTCTCACAGGATATTGGGAACAACTGGGCGCCCTGGAGCGGCTGGGTGAGAGGGTCAGTAGCCGTCCAGGAGCCAGGTTCGGCTGGCAGCTCAGTCGGAGCGGTTTCTGCCCCTGGGGTTGTACCGGGCTCTCTGTTCCCCGCCGCCGGCGGCAGAGTATTTCTTGGCTGTTTCAATTACGTGCCGCTTCCAGAGCAGATCCAGCTCTTCGGTTTCCTTTTTGAAGTGTGTCGTGAGAGCCTTCTCCTGGAAGTTGACGTAGCTGAGCCAGTAGGTCTTGAGAGCATCTTCGTCGTCTTCGGGCGGAGCAAGGGGAGCCTCTTCACCTTTCAGGTCGCGAAGAAGAGCCTGCAGGTAGCGCGGGCTCTTGCGAACCCTGTAGAGAAAATCGACGAGGGTCATCGCCATTGCGCGACTGCGTTTTTCCTGCCGCCGTTTGATTTCCTGTGATTCGAGGAGGTAGTAGATGTTGTCTTCGTTGTTTTCCGCGCTGAGAACGTCCGCGGCAGTCTTGAAGTTCCGGTAGAAATAGGCCTTGTCTCGAGCATCCTTGCCGCGGCTCATCTTGGCCATGCCGATGATCTGCTCGGCGATCCCGTCCTGCAGCCACCAGCCAACCCGGCGGTCGGTTCCGTTGAGATAGGTGATCGCATCGGTTGCAAGAATCCTGGTCGCGGCCGCGCTTTCGGGTTGCCAGAGCGTCGTGTGTTCCTCGTTCGTATAGCCGTACTCCGCGTTTTTCGCGTAGTCAACCTGGTCGACAATCTCTGCGAATTGCTGATATTGCTGCTCGGAGCGCAGGAGAACAAACTGGACCTTGGCAGGCCAGGGAAGAGCATTCTTGCCCTTGATTCCGAGGAAACTGGAGATCAGCTTCTTCGAGTTCTTCAGGTGGCTGACGAGCTGTGCCATCTTGGGGTGCTTGGCCGAGGAGAGCGTGGTGTGGATAAGGAAATCCTGGTCCTCGTAGGTATGAAACTCAATGTTGAGGGTCTCGCTGAGGGAGGCAGCCCACTCTTTTTTGCGGGCGACATCAGCTGCGAACTGGTTGGCGTCTACTGTCAGTTCGCTTCCTGCGATTCCCTCTTCTCCCGCGGCTGAGGGAATCTCAGGTGTCGCAGGAGCTTCAGCTTCGACCGGAGATGGCGCTTTG
>CBFHWB010000203.1:0-6482 GCA_965659285.1 Planctomycetota bacterium
CAATCCATCTCCACCAGGCGAAGCTTTCCCTCGGCGGCCGCCGTCGAGACCAGTTCCCCCAGCCCCCCCTCCAGTTCCCCGGCAATGATGAATACCGTAACGATAGCGCCGCCAACCAGCACGACAGCCTGCAGTACATCGGTCCAGACGACCGCCTCCATTCCCCCGAGATAGGTATAGACGGTCGCAAGTACCACCATGAGGCTGACGCAGACATAGATATCGATGCCGGTAACGGCCTGCAAGGCCAACGCCGGCAGGTAAAGAACGATCGTCATCCTTCCCAGTTGAAAGAGTATAAAGCTGGCGCTTGAAAACAACCGAACAGCCAGGCTGAAACGAGTCTCGAGATACTCGTAAACCGTAGTGATCTTCATACGCCGAAAAATCGGCAGGAAGAAGAAGACGATCACCGGGGCTATCATCACGATCGTCAGCACCTGGATGTAATAGGTGCAATCGGTTCGAAAGACCTTCGCTGGAGTCGCCATGAATGTCAGGGAACTGAGCTGGGTGGCGAAAACACTCAGGCCCGCAGCCCACCACGGTATACGCCCACCGGCGAGGAAGAAGTCCCCGGTGGATTTACCTCTTTTGGAAAGCAACCAGCCGATCCAGACCAGCAAGGCGAGGTAGATACCCAGGACGCTCCAGTCCAGGCCTGTAAAGCCCCCCTCATGGACAGCCCGGACCGCGAACACCCTTGGCGACCGAACTCCCGGCTTCGCCTCTCCACTCGGTATGAACCATCGACCTCCCCACTCAACCGTATTGACCGTGACCCTGGATGTCTCCATCTCGACATCGGGAAATTCCATGGCACCGTAGCTGACCCAGCGATCCACAACGCTGTGATAGGCGAAACATTCACGACTGAAGCCGGGATGGTCTCCAAGCGACCTGTCCGGATTGGCCGCGGCCCATCCGAGCGCTTCAGGATCCCCTCCACCGGCGACGAGGAGATGGGCCTCGCTGAGCCTTGGCGCGGGAGTGGGCGCAGCCGCGACCCCTCTTGGAAGATCCGCGATTCGAGTCCAGGAGCTGGTGGCCGGGGAATACCTGTAGCCATCGGACAACGGAGGCATGACCCTCTTGCCCTCATCCAGGCGAAGCCCGCCAATGATGTAGAACTCCTTGTCAACAACCCCGGCCGCCGACTGGAACCTTTCCGACCCAGGCCAGGCCGCCAGCTCTTCCCACTTCGCGTCCTTAACCGGCGCGCCATCAGGGCCGATTGAGAGAGACCAGAAATTCTTGAGGGCGCTGACGGATTTCGACTCAACGCTGGACAACCCACCCGCCACAAAGATGTAAGCCTCCGTCGAGCTGAGCCTGACGACCGCCGCGCAGAGATTGGTGCACGGCGAAGGAAGGGGCGGGTAGTCAACAGGACCCTCGAGACCATCGTCCCACGAATAGGCGAAAACCCTGGCGCTGGCATCCATCCCATTGTCTCCACCGATGAAGATCGCCCGGCCCGCGAAAGAGACAGACGCTCCATAGGCCAACGGGCCCGGCAAGGTGCCGGCGTTTACCCAGCCTGGCTCACCGCCATCATCCCCCGACAAAGACAACGCGAAGATCTTGTCATGCCAGACCTTCTTGCCATCCTCCCAGGGAGGCTTGACGGGAAAGTTCGCTCCTCCGGCGACCAGCAGGCGGCCGTTGGAAACCCCGGTAAAGGCCCCGGCGAATCCATGCATGTCAGGAACAGGGGGGGTTCCCAGGTCCCATTCAAGCTTCCGGGCGGCATCCTGGGCTGAAAGGGCGGGGGCGACAAAGATCAGAAGGAGAAAAATAATGGTCAGTAGTCTTGGCATGTCTGGCTGTCTATCCAGTTCGGATTCTTATTCCTGGCGGCCCACAAGGCGCGGAAACCGCGTTCTTCCGCCGCCTATCATTACAGAGACCCCATGGGATACTCAATGGTCTCTCGCCGGCCAGGGCGCAGTTTTTATTCTCTGGATGCCGAGCTTGCATCCTTACGGCTCACCCCTTTGAATTGAAGATTCATTCAATAAGTCCGACAACCTCAGGAAAGGCCGGACCAAGGAACCACCTGGCGCTCTCCAGGGTCGGCGAGCGCCCGTAAAAGTTCAAGGAGCCAACCTTGCCCCCGACAAGACTATCCAGCAACGCGGCGGACTTATGCCGCCTGTTTACCATCTGCGCCATGCTTTCCGCCTTAATGGGCCAGGGAGCTGCGACTTTAGCCCAGGAAAAAGAAGTACGAACCGACAAGTTTCGCCAGCTCGAAGAGGTGCTCCCAACCCCCAACGAGAGGCGGACCGCCTCGGGCGCCCCCGGGCCAGCCTATTGGCAGCAAAGAGCCGACTACGTCATCGACGTCGAGATCGATGAAGAGAACCACAGCGTCTCAGGCGCCGAGACCATCACCTACACCAACAACTCTCCGCACAGTCTCTCGTATCTCTGGCTGCAGCTGGACCCCAATCTTTTCTCCAAGCATTCCGACACCCCCCTGGCAGCCGAGGCGCCGGGCCTTGACTCGATCTCCTACAGGGGCCTCAAGGGAATCCTCTATCGATCCCAATTCGATGGAGGGATCACCATCTCTTCGGTCAAAGACAAGGACGGAAAGGGCCTCCCTCATACCATCGTGAAGACCATGATGCGGGTTGACCTGCCGAAGCCTCTAAAGAGCGGCCAGTCCTACAGCTTCTCCCTCTCCTTGAACTTCACCCTGGTCAACCTGAAGAAGATCCGCGCCCGCTCAGGGCAGGAGGTTCTCGACGATGGCAACGCGATCTATTCCGTCGCCCAATGGTACCCCCGCATGTGCGCCTACACCGACGTCCATGGCTGGCGGCATCGGCAGTACCTCGGCGGAGGAGAGTTCACCCTGGAGTTCGGCAGCTTCCTGGTGAAGATCACGGTCCCTGACGACCACATCGTCGCCTCGACGGGCACCCTCCAGAACCCTGACGAGATCCTCACCGCCGAGCAGCGCGCCAGGCTCGCCAGGGCGGCCGGCGCCAAAAAGCCGGTCCTCGTCGTCACAAAAGAGGAAGCCGGTGAAAATCGCAAGGACCGGGGAAAAGGAAAGAAGACCTGGATCTTCCACGCCGACATGGTTCGGGACTTCGCCTTCGCCAGCTCGAGAAGTTTCGTCTGGGACGCCATGCCCTCGAGCGGAGAGGGCTTCGCCACCCTCTGCATGTCCTACTATCCCGCCGAGGCCATGCCCCTGTGGAGCCAGTACGCCACCCATGCGACAGCCCAGGCGATCGAGGTCTTCTCCAGACACACCGTCCCCTACCCCTGGCCCGTAGCCATATCAGTCAACAGCCCGGTGGGAGGAATGGAATACCCGATGATTCATTTCACCGGGGCCCGGCCTGAAAAAGACGGCACCTACTCCGCCGGGAGAAAGCACGGCATGATCTCGGTCATCATCCACGAGGTAGGGCACAACTTCTTCCCCATGGTGATCAACTCCGACGAGCGTGAATGGATCTGGATGGACGAAGGCTTCAACACCTTTGTCCAGAACATCACCGAGCACGAATGGTCCCAGACCTACCCCGCCAGGCGCGGCACCCCCCAGACCATCGGCCGCTACATGAAGAGCGCCAACCAGGTCCCGATCATGACCAGCGCCGACTCGCTCATCCAGTCAAGCGCCAACGCCTACAGCAAGACCGCGGCCGGGCTGATCATTCTCCGGGAGACCATCCTCGGCAGGGAGCTCTTCGACTTCGCCTTCAGGGAATACGCCAGGCGGTGGAAGTTCAAGCGCCCGATGCCGGCGGACTTCTTCAGGACTATGGAGGACGCCTCCGGGGTCGACCTCGACTGGTTCTTCAGGGGTTGGTTCTACACCATCGACCACACAGACATCGCCATCACCGGCCTGACGCGGTACACGGTTGATTCACAGAACCCTGCGGAAACAAAGGCGCGGGAAAAGAAGAAGGCCCAGAAGCAAAACGACACCATCAGCAAGCGCAGGAGCGCCAGCCTTCCCAAGCGAGTCGACGCCTTCCCTGAAATCAAGGACTTCTACGACAGCTACGACGAGTTCGCGCTCACGAAGGAAGCGAAGGAGGCCTATTCGAAGATGCTCGGACGGCTGTCGGAGGAGGACAGGGAGCTCCTCTCGAGCAAGCTCAACTTCTACGTTCTTGACCTCGAAAACCTTGGAGGCATGGTCATGCCGGTTCTGTTGCAGTTGACCTATGAAGACAAATCGGTGGAGGAACTGCATATACCGGCTGAGATCTGGAGGAAGAACAACAAAGAGGTTTCCAAGCTGTTGATCTCGGCGAAACCGCTGGCCTCAATTCTCCTCGACCCGCATGACGAGACCGCCGACACCGACAAGACAAACAACGTCTTTCCCCGCCTGGCGGCCGAGGCGCGCATCAAGCTCTCAGGAGGAGGCCGCGGCGGAGGCTCGAACCCTCTGAAGAAAAGCATAGAAGCTGAGAAAAAGAGAAAGAAGGAAGAGGCAAAGAAGCCCTGACAGGGCGGCGGCATAGAGGCACAATGGGCCCATGCCCATACTGACGCTTCCCGGCACCGCGATTCTTTCCTTCCTTCTCGCCCTCACGCTCTCCGGCTTCACCGAAGAGAAGCCCGCGAGCCTCCTTCAGAAAGACAAGGAGGCCCTCGCCCCCTTGCAGCAGCTTGTCGGGCAGTGGAGAGGCGCGGGATTCATGCGTCGCGGCTCTACCCGGGGCGCCTGGAAAGAAAACGCCTCCTGGTCCTGGAAATTCAGCGAAGGTCGGGCGGCCATGGTATTTGACGCGCCGAAGGGTCGGCACCTGAAAAAGGGCCGACTCAGCCCGGGGAAGACCCCGGGTATCTATGAGCTCAAGGCCGAGCTCGCCGACAAGGGACAGGCCGTGCTTTATGCGGGAAGAAAAGACAAGGACGGAAAGCTGGTTCTCGAGGCGAAAAAGCCTCCCCCCGACGGAGCTCCAGCGAAGATCAGCCTCAGTATCCTGGTGGGTGGAAAACGGCTCGCCGTCCTCTTCGAAGGCAGGAACCGGGCCTCCGGTCGCCACTATCGCCTCGGCGAGGTGGGCTACACCCGATCGGGTGAATCGATCTCGAAGGGCACCGGCCAACCTGAATGCATCGTGACCGGAGGACGAGGGACCATCCCGGTCGAACACAAGGGCGACAGCTACACCGTCTGCTGCAGGGGCTGCCTCGATGCCTTCAATGAAAACCCGGAACAGATACTCGCTGAATGGAGAGATCGGGTAAAATCCGAGCTCGAAAAAAAGAAGGCCGGGCGAAAGCCCTCCCCCAATGACTGACAAAACAAACAGCAAATTGATCCTCATCACCGGAGCTACCGGCAAGGTCGGCACCGCCTTTATCGAACGCCTGCTCGAGGAAGACCGCTATTCGAGCTACAGGATTCGCGCCCTTTGCCACAACCGGCTCCTTGAAGAGACCGATCGGCTCGAGGTGGTCAAGGGCACCATCGCCGACCGCGAGGTCGCCGCGGCCGCGGTCTCAGGGGTCTCCCACATCCTCCACCTGGCCACCTGCAAGGAGACCCCCGAGGACATCATGGATGTCACGGTCAAGGGGCTCTTCTGGATCCTCGAAGAGGCCAGGACCTCCAAGGCCTTCAAGCAGCTCATCCTTCTCGGCGGAGACGCCGGCATGGGGCACTTCTTCTATCCCCATGCCCTGCCGGTCACCGAAGAGCAGGGGCACTCGGCCTACCCGGGCTGCTACGCCCTCTCCAAGGTTCTCGAGGAGGTTCTTGTCGAACAGTATTGTATCCAGTACGACCTCAACGCCTGCTGCCTCCGGGCTCCCTGGATCATGGAAAAGGACGATTTCCGCTACACCCTGACCTTCTCCCAGGAAGTCTTCGGCGGCCCGCGCTGGTGCGATCTCGTCGAGCCTGAAGAGGCCGCCGACTACGAACGGGCCGGAACGATCCCCGTCCTCTGCAATCCCGAGGGCGAGCCCATCTACAGGAACTTTGTCCACGTCAACGACCTGGTCGGGGCGATCCTCCTGGCGCTCGACAACCCCGCGGCGGCCCAGGAGACCTTCAATATCTGCATGGATGAGCCCGTGCACTACCGCAAGGTCGCGGACTATCTCGGCAAAACCCGAGACCTGGACTCGATCGACATCCCCACCGAGTTCCACTCCACCTGGCTCGACAACTCCAAGGCTCGCTTCCTGCTCGGCTGGAGCCCGGAATACGACCTCGAGCGACTGATCGATGAGTCCTGGGACTACGAAAGGCCTGGCAGCGAACCCCGGAAGATCTGGTACCCGGGATAGGCCTTCAGAGGACAAGGCGTCCTCGCCTGCCTCTGCCGACTTAAATCACCTATTCGCCACCGCCGCAGCCACCGCAGCCGCCACCGCCGCCGTCGCCACCACTGCCCCCACAGCCGCCTCCCCGGCAGCCTGTATGGCAGGAGCCTTCTCCAGCGGAATCGAAATCCCAGGCCTTGCCATAGTTGTCGGCGCCTAGGGAA
>CBFHWB010000204.1:0-6482 GCA_965659285.1 Planctomycetota bacterium
ATCGTCCGGCGGATTACACCAGGCTCGCGTCATCGGCACCGTATTCGTGCTTTCAGCGCGGGATGGGGCGACCAGCCTTACCGTCGAGGAGGGCCTCGTAGGTTTTGGCGTGCTGGGCGAAACGGGAGACTACACCGAGAAAACGAAGGTGGCACCGGGCGCTGGTACAGTGACTCTCGCTGCCGCCGGGGTTCTCTCTGGCATCGCTCCTGCCGCGGGGACAGCGGAGAGCGGCCGGGAAGAGCCTGCCCTTCCGGGTACTTCCGCTGGGTCCAGTCCGGCCGCTGACGCTCCGGCCGCCGGCGCTCCCGGCAAGGCCAGGCCCGCCGCCGGCAAGGTTCCGGAGACCCTTCGGGATCAACTGGACCGCCCGGCCAATCCGCGGGGGGAATAGAGCCGCCCCCCTCTCGCTGGAGTTGCTTTCGATTTAGAAACCGCCGGCCTTGAGGACCAGTGCCAGCAGGGCGTAGGCCGCGAGGAGCCCGGAGAGGGTGAGGGTTATCCAGAGGATCAGGCGGATGGATCTCCTGGTTCTCTGCAGGACGGCGATCTCGGGCGCGGCCTCGAGCTTCTCCAGGATGCCGTTGAGGCGATCTTCTCCGATCTCTTCGATTCCCTCTTCGAGATCCCGGTAGCTCTTTCTGAGGAGGATGTCGAGCTCGGCGATGATCTTCACTTCCTCGTCGGTGAGGCTGCATTCTTCGAGGTGAAGCCTGAAATCTTTTTCCAGGACAGAGCTGATGGCGGCGCCATCGGGATGGGAGCCGCTGTTTTGAAAGCCGCCCTGGCTGTTGCTGGTCATTGGATGCTTCCTGTGGGATGTTCCCGGGTTGATTTTCCTTCAGCTCCCGGAGCCGGTGTTTTTCGCAGGAGATTCCTCAGCTTGTCGAGCGCGCGGAAGAGCCGATTGCGAATCGTTCCATCCGGTTCGGCAAGATTCAGCGAGATCTCCTTATTGGAGAGACCCTTGAGGTAGCGGAGAACCAGGACGGTCTGGTAGCGCTCGGGGAGTTCTGTTATGGCCGCCATGACTTTTTCCATTTCATCTTCTGTTTCTACCCGCGCTTCGGCTTCGGTCTTCTTCCGATTGGCGGGGGGGCGACCCTCGAGAAAATCAGGGCCCAGGCTGTCGAGTGAGCTGGTCTTACGGTGTTTTCTGAGCTGATCGGTTGCAAGATTCTGGGTGATTCGAAGGAGCCAGCCGACAAAGGCCTTGGGGTTCGTGAGTTTGCCGAGTGAACGGAAGGCCCGGAGGAATACCTCCTGGGCCAGGCTGTCGGTGTCGGACTCGGCTGGAAGGCGCGTTTTAAGTGTTACCACCACGAGCTTCCAATAGCGTTCGACCAGGAGCTTGTAGGCCTCCTGTTTTTCTTCCGATTCTCCTTCGAGCAGGATTACGGAAATCAGGGCCGAATCGCTCTTTTTAGCCTCGGTTTCAGCCTCTCGGCTGTCCCGCGACCCGTCTAATTTCCTTTCACCTGTATTATCCACTTATCCAGCTTCTCACTCTAAAAGACGCAGATCAGAGCTTCTCGTTGCTCTCTGGTTCCAATAAAGTCGCCAACTTAATTATAAATACTTAAAAATTAATATGTTATGCCTTTTGACCGGTTTGACGATGAGCCGATAGAAGAGTATTCTTTTACAGGAGTGTAGAGGAGCCGCTTTTGAGACCAACTGCGGCTCATTGTCCGCAGGACTGAAGAGCAGGGCAGAGGAGCCCGTCATGGACCATCCGGTTGAACCAGCAACCAGGGAAGGCGAGAAGCCCAGGCAGAGCATCCCGCGTCAGGCGCTTGCCTGGCTGAAGGGTCAGCATCTTCGTTTCGGGATCTGGCTGCCCGTTGGCGCGGCGGGGGTTCTCGTCTTGACTCTGACGGTTCTCTACACCTCCCTGGCTACGGCCGAGCGCGGCAACGAGGACGGCTATGTTCCAGGAGGGAAGGCCGGCGAACCGGCGCTCGCACCGGGTGTCGAGGTTCATGATCCGGCACGACAGCTTCGCGGGTCGCTGAAGGCTGCCCTGCGCCGGGGTCTGCGGCCGGGGTCTCCCGTGGAAGGGGATAATTGATATGTTTTTGACTCCGGCCCGCCGCACTCTCCTGCCGCTTGTTTTCGTCGGTCTGTATTGCCTCCTCTCCCCGGTTGTTGCCGGTACGGTCTATCTGAAGAATGGCCGGGTTATTCGCGGACCGATTATGGAAAAAGATGATGACGGGGTCGTTGTTGGAATCGATGGCGGCAAGATGCGCATCTACAAACGCTTTATTACCGCGGTCGTATATGACAAGGCCGACCCTGGAAGGGAAGAAAAAACAGCGCCTCGCCGGGAGCCTGCCGCCAAGGCGGCTACGGCCGCTTCGAATTCCTCCACCGAGGGGCTGCCAGCGGATCCGCGCGAGCTGCTCGACAGGCTGAAGCGAGCAAGCGGAGCCCCTGTCCCCGGCCGCCGTTCAACTCCCGGGACTTCAAAGGTCACGCGTCTTGCATCCGCTGAAAAGAGGACTGAAGCCGACTCCGGCCTGGCCTCGGCCGCGGCTGGACTCGCCGAACAGACGGAGGGTCCCGTTCCGGGGTTCTCGATCCGTCCTCCGGCCGGCTGGAAGCTTTCGAGGAGCCCCGGACTGGTTCGGTTCGTCGCTCCCGGCAAGGGTCCGTTGTCCGCCAGTCTTGAGTTGTCCCGGCTTGATGGACCTGCGCCGGCGACAACTGAGTGTCTCCGGGTTCTGCGTGAGGAGCATCATTCAATGCTCGAGGGCTGCGAGGTATTGGATGAGAGCTTCAGCAGGAACGCCCTCGGGCGGGAGGTCTTTGAGCTCACCTCGCGAGGGCGCTTTGACGGCCGGGAGGTGACGGTTCACCAGAGAATTATCTATACCGAGAGTAATGCCTGGCTGTTGTCGTCGTTCAGGGGTTCCAGGAACAAGGGTGTTGGCCGGCTTCTCTCCGAGAGCATCGACAGCCTGGGGCTGGCGGCGGCAAAAAACGTTTCGAGAAGGCCGTAGTCATTGCTTCTTGAGGCTGGCCGGACCGGGGCTGGCCGCGGCTATACCTACGTGAGGAAGGGTGAGTGCATGATGCGCGTTTACGGTTTGCTGTTGCTGGCCGGTCTACTCTTGTCGGTTTCCGCCGGCTGTAGAAGTCTCGATAGCGTCCAGGGTCTTGATGAGTCCTCCGTTTCGTTTGCCCATGCGGCCTACCGTGACAGGGCAAGCCTGGTCAGCCTCCAGCATCCGAAGGCCGGAGACGAAGCTCAGTCGGAGGACGATGGCGCCGGCCGGCGAGGCTCAACGCTTGACGTGATCGTTGCCGAACTGATCGCGATTGGACCGGGGATGTTCGTGCAGGGTCTCGGGCATCGTTACGCGGGCGACCATGTGACCTCCCGGCAGTTGATGAGGGTTGGGGCCATTGGGGTGGGAGTCGGAGCGCTCGGTGTTGGCCTGGTTGCCGGTGGTAACGAGATCTCCGAAGATTGGGTCAGTAGCGCCGTTAGCGGGGCGGGCTATGGCATCGGAGTGATTGGGCTGGGCTATTATCTCTCGGCCTGGATCTACGACATCTACGATACTCCGCGCGCTGTTCGAAGCGGGGGAAGACCGCCGCCCAACTCCCCATTCGTTGATTCGCTTAATTCCCTCGGGAGAGAATGACGGGAACCCTTCCCTTCCATCTCCAGCCTGTAACCCGTACAAAGCCTTAACCAGGGCTCTTGATGCCGTGGTCGGCCCGTTTTCACGGTCAGCGGCGGCACCCAGCCTTAATTGTGCAGTCGCTCAGGCTCCTCCTGCGCTTGACTCGGGTTCTCCGTAGAGTACAATCGGGTTTCACAAAAAGTCTTCCTGCGCTGTGCTTTGCGTCGTCCTGGTGGCATTGTAAACCGGGCGGAGGGGTATCGAGGGGTACGTCTCCTGGTACAGGCGGCGGGGGGCATTTGTTTTCACTCCACTCCAGGGTTTGAAGGTGAAGTGAAAGATCCGGATTAGGCTCTTTGCTGCTGTCCTTTTCTCTGATTTTCAGAGAGTGACTGTACAAATGAGGAGTACAGGTTGACTGGCATTACCGGGAACGTCTCCATACCTGGTCTCGTGGTTCGAGGCCTGACGGCCGCCTTGGCGCTGCTGTTCGCGGTTTGCTATGTACATGCTGATTTCAATGAAGTCGACCGGCGTACCGCTGGCAGTGGCGGCGCCGTGTCTTCGGCTATAGCCTACGATGTTGCCGGCAATGTTTATATTGTCAGCGAGGTCTCTGGCCGCCTGCAGGTCGATCTCTTCGGACCCTGCCTTCGGGCTGAAGCCTCCATTCCCGGAGGGTCCGGACAACGCGGTGAACCCCGTGTGGTGACGGGCTCTCGAGGAGAGGCTGTCATCTGCTTCAGTGAACGCCGAGCGGACACTTCCGACTCGCCGCGGGATATTTACCTCACCCACAATGCCGGAGGAGTCTTCGTGGAACCGGTTAGGCTCTCCGAGGGTTCTGAAGACAACCACTCTCCGGAGCTGGTACTCGACCATGTCGGAACTCCGCACGTGGCCTGGACTGCCTGGCGGGAGGGCTCGCCAGTCGTCCTCTACTACAATTCACAGGATGAGGAGATCCAGACGGTCGCTCCCGGCCTGCGGCCCTCGATCTGCATCGATTCGAACCGAACGGTGCATCTTCTCTACCAGCGTGGCGAGAGGCTCTACTGCAACAACAACGCCGGCGGTGTCTTCGCCCACGAGTTCGAGATCAGCGGTACGCCCGCGACGATCGAGCCGGGAGCCTCGATCGCAGGTACCCGCGATGGCAGGCTGGTGGTCAGCTATGCCGCCTCAGGCTCTCTCTTCGTCATCGAGGGGTCGAGCGAGGAAGATTTCTCTTCAGCCGTCGAGGTTGATTCAGGCGGCATTCGCCGGGCGAATCTCGAGGCCGGACGGGCCGGCGGGCTGAGTCTTGTCTACATCAAGGACGGCGACATCTACCGTGTCAATGGGAATGGCCTGACCGATCTCGTTTATGAGCGTGTTGGATCCGGAACCCCGGAGCTCGAGCTCCGGCCCCATCACACAACTGACACCTGTGACATCACGCATGTCGTTTTTCTCAGGGATGGCGAGGTTTTCTACACCAATGATGCGCAGGATCCCGGGGCCGATTTCACCGCAGACAGAACCCATGGCGAGATGCCGCTGACGATCCAGTTTGAGGACACCTCCGCTGGCAAGGCCCAGGGCTGGCATTGGGACTTCGGAGATGGGGGAACCTCCCTCTCGGAGAACCCGGTATATACCTACAGGGCGCCGGGCCGCTATACCGTCAGCCTGACGGTTTACGTCGCCAACCGGGCGACGCCAGTCACCCGCGAAGAGTACGTGGTGGTCGAGCCCCCCTCGAATACGCTGTCGATTCCCGATCAGCGTCTGAAATTCGGCCAGGGAGAGGCCTGGTTTCCGGTCTACGCCACCCATCGCGAACCGATCATGGCTTACCAGCTCCACGGGGTCTTTGATCCTGACGTCCTCCTGATGCAGGACTGTTCGCTGCTGGGGACACCCTCGGTGCGGCTGCGCCCCGAAGTCTGGGAATGTAATATCTTCGAGCAGAGCTTCGAGATCGGTTGCCTGTATGACTTTACCCCGCCGATCGATGGCAGGGTTCTCCCCCCGGGTAACAACCAGATCCTCACCAATCTGCAGTTCACCGTAGCGGGAGAGGGAGACGAAGAGGTCATTACCCGGATTGACCTTGTGAACGATCGCGAGCTGAGCCCGATCCTGAATATCTTCACGGTCAACAACCAGTCGAGGCTGCCGGTCCTGGATGGAGCGTCGGTGACGGTCTACCCGGCGGATCATCACGAGAGGCTGTTTGTTCGAGGAGATGTTAACTTCACTGGCAATGTCGACATTACCGATGCCATCTACCTGCTCGGCTTTCTGTTCATGGGCTACGATGATCCGGAGTGTCTCGATCCAGCCGACACCCTTGATGACGGCCGGGTCAACATCAGCTCTTCGATCTACCTGCTGAACTTTCTCTTCACCGGCGGCCCGGCTCCACGGGTTCCCTACCCGAGTCCGGGCCTCGACCCGACCCTCGACGACGCTTTCAGCTGCGAGAATTGACCTCGTCGCGCCTTGGGCGGGGCGCGTACAGAAACAGATTTTTCGAACAAGGGCTTTGCTCTTGACGATGCGTCTCACGGGACCACAATAGCCCGAAGGATAGCTCACGGAATTCATCGGGGTGTAGCTCAGCCTGGCTAGAGTGCCTGCTTTGGGAGCAGGAAGTCGTTGGTTCGAATCCAATCACCCCGACCAGTTCACTCCCCTCGTCACCAGCTGACGGGGGGAGTCTTCTTTTGACCCCGCCGCCACTTACGCCATCGGCGGTGGGGGACTCAGCACCATCGCCGCCCCCTGCCGTTTTGTCAGGAGTGGTCTCGAATTGACCCGAATCGCCGAGAGTTGGTGCAAGCATTGGTGCAAGCCCTTCGG
>CBFHWB010000205.1:0-6475 GCA_965659285.1 Planctomycetota bacterium
AGGAGGTCAAGCGGGCTCACGTTATCCGGGTTCTCCGGCGCAACGGAGGCAACAGGATGCTCACCGCCAGCCAGCTTGGAATCAACGTCAAGACGCTCTACAACCTTGTTCGCCGCTTCGAGATCGAGGTCTGAGGTCCGCAGGAGCCGCGGCTGCCAGGTTCAGATCGTCGTGGCCAGGGACAGTCCCAACTCGCAGCCAAGCAGGTATTCCCCGATATCTGCATACTCCCGCAGGGTGTGGGCGTTGTGCTGGCCGGCGCCTAGCGTCACGGTTGGAATGCCCTTTCGGTTAAGCCAGTTGGCGTCAAGGCCGCCATTGGCGATGACCAGCCGGGGCTCGAGGCCGAGTTCCTTGACCGCATCCTGCGTCCGGCGTACAACCGGCGAGTTGCTCTTCATCTCGAAAGAGTGGTAGTCCCTTGCGATGTTGAACTTGACGCTTCCGCTTTCTCCTGCGGCGTTTTTAACCGAGGCGGCGGCCGCTTCAAATGAGCGGCGATAGGCCTCGGTGATGCGGTCGAGGAATGCCGCGTCATGGCTGCGGCATTCGCCGCGGAGTACCATGAGATCCGTTACCTGGTTGGTGGCCTCGCCGCCCTGCATGGGGCCGACATTGGAGGTCCCGGTTTTTTTACCTTTTCGGACGTCTCCAAAAAAACCTTTCGCCGCGATCTCAGCGATGGCTTTACTGGTGATGAGGGCCGCTGACACGCCGTCCTCGGGATGTACGCCGGCGTGGGAGGAGATGCCTCGGACCTCGGCTTGCCAGCGATCGGCTCCTGTCGCACCGATGATAATCGAGGCCGGGTCTCCTCCATCGTAATTGAAACCCATGGTCGGCTTGCCCAGGTCGCTGGACTTGACCTGCCGCGCGCCTCTCAGGCCGACCTCCTCACCAACGGTAAAGAGAAACGTCAGCGGGGGGTGGGGGAGCTTTTCATGGAGGAGAGTCTCGACGATAGTCACCAGGCAGCTTACCGCCGTACGGTTGTCGCCGCCGAGGGCCGTCCTGGTCCGGGGAACGATCCTGTTGCCGCGCCGGACGGGGATCGCTCCTCTACAGAGCGGCACGGTGTCCATGTGGCCCGAGAAGAGCCGACGGGCTCCCCTGGTGGTGCCCGGCAGCTTGACAATCAGGTTGCCAACCTCGTAATCGTCGCCGATTTTTTTATGGGCATTGTCGTGGCTCAGCCAGGATTTTTTGCAGCCGCATTTGATGAGCTTCGCGCTCACCAGCGCAGCGACAGCGGCTTCCCCACCGCTGGGGCCGGGAACCTTCAAGAGGTCCATCAGGTGTCTGATGGCAAGAGCTCTCTTGATCATTCGAGGAGGCTGAAGGTGAGGTGCTGAGGCGCGTTGTCGCGAGTGATGGTCAGGCTGATGCTTCCGCCGGCCTGGATCTTGTCAATCATCTCGAGCGCCTGGGCACGGTAGTCGAGAGTGTTTTCTCCATCGAATTCCCACCGCTCTCCATTGATGAGCTCGATGGTGTCGCCGGATTCGAGCCCGACGACCGAGCGCAGCAGCGAGCCTTCCTTGATATTGGTCAGTTCCAGGCTATGGCTGGAATCTTTCTTGCTGATCTTCACCCTGCTTCCGGCCAGCTTCAACTCCGGCAGCCAGTTGGTTTCGTTTTTAATGAAGTCGAAGCTCTGCTTCTGAATCTGCATGTACTTGATCTGGATGTCTTTAGCCGAGAGGGGTCTCGATGAGGCCTTGCGGAGCTTGCCGAGAACCTTGTTTTTTTCGGTGGTGATCTTGTTGGCCGTCAACGGGGTCTGCTTCGAGCCTTCCTTGGGGGTGGTCAGTTTCTTGGGAGGGGCGGAGGTGATGACCGAATCAGGGATGAACTCTCTCGGGTCGGTGTCGGGGACCGGTTTCCAGGCGTAGAGTACGGTGACGCCGAGCAGGGCTACGCCGCAGATTCCGTAGATACTCTTTTCAATTTTATCAAGCATGCTGAATTGGCTCTGTTCCAGAGGACATCAGGAATTTTTCAAGGTACCACTAGAGTACCCTGAGATGAGGAGTTCGATAATAAAGTATCGAAAAAACAGGCCTCAGCCTTGCCGCTTTTCCGTAATTTCGCGGATGTTAGCCGGTAGACCGATCTCTACGACATGTATTTGTCCGGTAATGTCAGGTCCTCGTTCGCGAAAGAACCCGGTTTTAGCGGCGGCGAAGGTGATGGTGTGGCTTGCCGGAGCGCAGTTTCCAAGGATTGTACCGAGGCGGCCATCGAGTCCTGTGGGGATGTCGAGGGAGATGATGGGCTGTCCACTCTGCGAGAGAGCCTCGACCCAGGCCAGGATGGAACCCTCCAACGGTCGGCTCAGACCAGTCCCCAGCAGGGCGTCGATGACGGTAAAGCCGGCAGCGCGTTTGAGCAGACGCCCAGGGCCGGCCTTGCCGGGACAGGAGGTCGGGATCCCCATTCGTTCAATCACGCCCAGGTTGACGCCGGCATCCGATGTCCTATCCAGGCTCTCCGGGGCAAAGCAGAGGCAGACCTCTACCTCGAAGCCTGAGTTGCAGAGATGCCGGGCCACGACGTAGCCGTCTCCGCCGTTGTTGCCGGGACCGCAAAGGATGACGAAGGGGGGAGGGCAGTCCTTTTCGCTCAGCCCGGAGATGATCCTGGCGGCTCCCGCCCCGGCGTTTTCCATGAGGGCGATGCCGGGGATTCCGTATTCTTCGATAGCCAGGCGGTCCCACTCACGAATCGTTGCCGGGTTTTCAGAGCGCATCTCTTTCATTCGATCATGCTGAACCTTGCCCGGGCTTCTCTATGACTTGCGAGAGGTAAAGACAGGTCTGTAGCGATAATAGACTTCGAGGGTGAGCACGTTGATCGCCGTTGAGTAGATCCGGCCTCCGCTTCGGCCGATCCAACTGGGTTCGGGATCCCAACTGCCTGAGATGTGAGCATCTCGCCGCTGCAGCGGAAGGGTGGTTCGTTGCAGCAGGGTGTTCCACGCCTCCCAGGTCTTGCCTCCTACATTGAAGAGAGCGAGGGTCGCCGCATACCAGTAGTAGTAGGACTGGTAGTTCAATTCCCAGTTGGCCAGTTTCTTTCCCTCCGGCGGATTCCTCTGGACCAGGTGCGTAATGGCCTTCCTGGCTCGTGAGTCAGCGGAGATGCCGCCGCTGTAGAGATGCGAGAGAAGGGCGACGGCAACCATGTTGGCGCCCTTGCGGCCGGCTTCCGGATCGATGTTGGCATAGATTCCATAGCCGCCCCTGGTGAAGGCGCGATTGATGAAGTGGCTGACATTCTGGCGGATCTTCGCGGGAATGGGAATGCCGGCTTTTTCCGCCGCTCGCAGGGCCATCACCTGCCAACCAGTAATGGAGAGGTCGTTCCTACCGGTTTTCGCTGTGGTGTAGTCCCATCCTCCACCAGGCTGCTGGGAGGAGAAGGTGTATTCCAGGGCGCTCTCCAGGCTGTCCTTGTATTCGGGGTCGCGGGTCATGGCGTAAGCCTCGGCGATGGCCAGGGTCACCAGGGAGTGATTGTAGAAATACTTGTCACCTGGGGGGTGGAAGCTGCCGATACCGTTTTGCACGTCTACCAGGTTCTGTAGAGCCTTGGTGACGTGGCGTCGGTAGGGGCCTTCCTTGTTGGGCGAGTGGCCTGACCCGAGGAAGGCGAGTGTAGCGAGAGCCGATGTTCCCAGGTCAAATTCCACCAGTCCCTGCCCTTTGCACTTGGGATGGTTGCGGCAGTGTCGCTGGTAATCTTTCGCATCCCAGCCGCCGTCGGAATCCTGGTGAGCAGCCAGCCAGCGGAGCCCCATGTCGACGGCGTTCTCGGTGCGGCCGTTGCCTCCGTAGCGCTGCAGCGCCACCAGCTTGGCATCCCGGCCCCGCGAGCCCAGCGCTCCTCCGCCAATTTTCGAGCCGCCCGCCAGGCCGGGCGGGGATGCGCCCAGTCCGAGCGGCGGAGCCTTTCTGAACTGTCGCAGGCTCCTCGTGTCCGGCCTGCTCTTTTCTCGTTTCGGCTTCGGCCTGGGAGGAGCCTTCTTTTCCACCCGGGCGATTTCCTTTACTGGAGGTTTCTTTTGAGGCCTGGGCTTGACCGGCTTTTCTGCAGGCTTCTCAGGCTCTTTCTTTTTCTGTTCTACGGGCCGTGGTTTGTTCGTTTCGCCGGGCTTCTTTTCAGGCGGCAGCTTTTTCGGGGCGAGACGTATCGAGACGATGAACTCCCTTGGTTGCGGCGGAGGCGGTTTCTCAAATAGCCAGGAGATCAGGAGCAGGCCGACGGTGAGATGGAAAACAATTGAAACGCTCATGGCCAACAGGCTCGTCAGCTTCGGGTACCTGCGGCGGAATGAAATCTGCTGGAGCGGGACCAGGTTGGGGGAGCGGCGCTTGCCCATTGGCGGTCGACGGGAAGGTCTGCGCTTAAGCTCACTCCTCTTCAATGAAGAGAACAGTCGGGAGAAGAACTCCCGTTCGCGTTCGAAGAGGATTTTAAAGCTGCGTGACATGTTTCGGGATGGGCCTGGCGGGTTGCTGTTGAAGAAAAAATCTTACATCGAAAATCTTCTACTGCATTGTAAGCCATCTGTTTCGACTCTGCCCACATTTGCGGGTTAGGGGCAGGTTGGGGTGCTTTGAACCCGGGAGCTTTCGTACATCTTTTTGGCAGATGGGGCGAAATGGACACACTTACTCGCTATTTTTGCATTCGAAATCCCGTAACTGACCATTCAGATTCCCATAAACTCTTTAGGTTATAATGCTTAGTAGAAGATTATCTAAATTGCGGGTGCCGGAACGGCAATTGCAAAATGAAGGTGTGTATCCTTATGGCCTGACCTTAAGGAATTTAGCCGGAGTGGCCCCCCGCAAGATGAGATCTTACATGCTTTAAGGATCTGGAGTCACTGCTTTGGCCCTGGGCCAGCTTCCGGTTCTTTCTAAGGAAAAGGGGGTTTTCAAACTCATAGTGGAGAGTTAACATCGACTGCTTGGTGTGCGTTCCTAATTTTCCGCGGCGTCCATTTGTCGTGTGGAAAACAGGGTCTTTAGCGCACGCCTGAATAGAACTGAAATAGAAATATCTTCTTTATTACTCCCTGGCTGTTTCCTGGGGTTTTCCGGTTCAGGTAAAAACCGGCAGATCCTGAGGGGGAAGATGTTTAGAGGCCTCTGACGGGAACCGATTTCTCTTTGGACGCTCTCTTTTCTGAAGCCCGATTTCTTGAATGGGAATATGGAAACGGCAGCTTGGTTAAACTTTATAAATCCGTAAGAAATGGCAGTTTACTGCCGGCAAGTAGCTGAAAAAGGAGTCTGGGGTATCCATGAACCGGAATAGCCTCTTCATTATCATCGCCCTATTGGGGGCTTCTCTCTTTGTCGGGGGGTGCGATCTCTCCTGGGACCAGTCGAATAGCGGAGGAGGGGACTTCCCTTGGGAAGAACCTGATCCCGTGGTCGGCGACCTTACCGCCTGCGTTTTGCTCAATTACGAGCGCGTAGGGGCGGGCAACGACGAGGATCCTCTCTGCTCGGGAACCATTATCCGTCTCAACGGATTTAATTTTTCCGATGAACTCGACGACCACCAGGTTCTCTTCTCCGGAGGCAACGGAGCTATCGAAGGCATGCCGCTTGACGTGGTCAACCTTCGTGTGGATGCAGAGAGCGCAACCGTTGAGTCCTATCTTGAGGTCATTGTTCCCACTGGCGTGACCACTGGCAATATCGAACTGCTCTGCCACGGCGTGTCGGCCGGGGCCGTCGGCTTTGACGCCTGCCCCGCAATCTACGCCGTTACGCTCGGAGCGAATGAAGAGGATGAATACGTTGTCTACACGCCGTTGCTCTCACGCTTCCAGGACAACAGCCGGGTCAATATTTACGGTATCAACCTCACCGACGTAGCCTATCTTGACCTGGATGATGGCGGCGGCAACACCGCCCGCGTGCCTGCGAGCACCTTTATTCGTAACCAGGCGACGGGAGCCTTTATTCCCGGCGGCGTTCCTTCCGGCTATGAATCCTTTTCATTCGTGCTGCGCGATGACCAGGGCAATAACGACTTCTCTTTCCCTTTTGCTTTGCCGCGCGAGAATCTCGGAATTGTCGCCAGGAGCAGTTCGGGCTCTTCGAACAGGGTAGAGATTCCGGTCGCCAATGAGAACCTCATCGAGGTCATCGGGGCGGTCGTCAGCGGAATGCGCGGCCCCACCGGGATCGCGACCGGATCCGTCCGAATCGACTATACCTGCTACGAGCTGGTGGTCGATGCCTCCTATACGATGGAGTTTGAATGGGCTGTCGACAATCCTCTCGGGGAGCTTGAGTGGCAGCCGGCCAAGCCGCGCGATGAAGATCCCGCTAACGACGGCAAGTTTGAGATTACCTGCGGAACGATCCAGCATAAGTACCCCGGCAAGCGCATGCTGCCTTCCGGCGGTCTCCAACGGACCTTCGTGTGGGACGCCCAATGCGATCCTCTCTTC
>CBFHWB010000206.1:0-6473 GCA_965659285.1 Planctomycetota bacterium
CGGATATAGGCAGCGCTGCCATCGGGGCCGCGGTCGTACATCCACCAGATGCGGCCACTCTCGGCCCGGGAGCCCGGCTTGAAGGTCACGGTGACAGAGAGGCGCTTTCCATTGAGGCTGGTCGTGACAGCGGGTGGTTCCAGGAGGGAGTCCTTGCCGCCAAAGAAATGGTTCAGCAGGAAGGCCGTCTTGTTTCCCTCGTCTTTTTCCCGGGCGGGGTGTCTCTCCCTGATGCTGTGGCCAGAGTTGGCCCTCAGGTAGAGGGGGATACCGGGATGATGCTTGCCGCCCCAGGCGATATCAAAGGCGACGAAATCATGAGTTCCGGGCTGGAAGAAGAGGTCGACCGTGCGGGCCTTCAGTGCTTTGAGGTTGCGTGAGATAAAGACCTGGTCGGCCATGCGGGCGGCGAGCGCCTCGAGATCTTTCCACTTGTTTCCCGCATCGAGAGCCTCGTCATTGTAGACCGGGCCGTAGGTTCCCCCGAGGAAGGCGTGCCGAAGGAGGCGGCTGGTCCTCAGTCGGGGATCCTTCTTCTTGAGCTTTGCGACATAGCTCTCGTTGAATTTTCGAAGTTCATCCCAGGCCTTGCGGTCGCAGAGGCGCAGGGGAGAATCCCAGATCGGTGACACCGACGCGTGCACGGCAGTCATCCGCTTGTCGTGGATGATCGCCACCGAGGGCGAGGCTCCGTTCTTGGAACCGCCCGAGAGCGCCACCTTGCCGGGCTCGAAATGATCTTTTTCAGCGTAGGCTGCGGTCGTCGCGCGGACCAGGGCGGCCGGCCAGCCCCAGTACTGGATGGAATACCGAGGGTTCAAGGTCTCGGCGAATTTCCGCCGCGCCGCGTCGCCGAGCGCTCTCTGGCCCGATTGCCCGAGGACCTGCACCATGGTGTAGACCAGGCCGACGCCGCCCTCAAGGAGATCCTTCTCGACGCCCCTGGGCTGTGCATCCCTCTCGATTCGCGATTGCTGGTGCCCACCGGTCAGATGGAATCCCTTCGCCTTGCGATCCATCGGAACAATCATGCGCACCGGCACGCGGTATTCTTTTCCAGGGAGCAGTTCGCCGACCCGGATAGTGATCAGCTTCTGCCGGGTGGGTATCGAGCTTTTCACCCGGTGCCAGTCCTGGACCACCTTCGCCTGGAGGGTGCCCGCATCGAGCAGCTCCTGCATGTTGAGCAGTGCCTCTTCGGCCTGGATGTGTAAGCCGCCGGCGAGACAGCAGCCGGCCAGCAGAAAGCAGGACAGGATGAGTTTCATCTTCATTTATCTCCAGGCTTCGGTATTTCAAAGAGCGCGGGGGGGTGTGAGTAGCTCCACACCAGGTCTCCCTTTTCATTGTCCGCTCCTCCCCATTCATTGATGACGATCTTTCCGCTGTCGTCTTTCAGGTTCCAGCCGATTCCATATAGCTGGTAGCGTCCGGTGGTTTCATCTCCCGGGAGCGCGCTGTAGAGATAGGCTTTTCCAGAATAGGGGTCGGTGGGCAGGTCGCCTTCAAGCTCGTCCAACTTTGCGGGATACGCGCCCTTTTTTAACTTGTGGCGTTCGAGTCTGCAGGCAAGGAGCGCCTGGTCGACGGCGGTCTGGCTGTTTCCAAACTGGCGAACCAGCGGGCCGATGGAGAGCACGATCAGGCTCGAGATTACGTGGTCGGGTTTCCGCTTGTTTTCTTCAATGTATTTCAATTGTTCAGCCGCGACGCTCGGCTGGATGGTGCGCGTTCGGGTATCGATGATGCGCCGGTTAAATTTCATGTAGAGCTCGTTGAATCGAAGCTGGTTTCGGTCAAGCCATCCTATGGGGTCGGTGCTCGGCCAGTGCCTGGCAAGGTCAACCATCTCCTGGGTCTTTTTGTAGTCGGCATCTTCTTTAACCTTGTAGAGGAATTGGTTGGCCATGTCGCGTTCGCAGCGCAGAGCCCGGCGACAGCTTTCAACCAGGTCGATCCCGGCGAGGCGTTTCTCCAGCGTTACCATCTGGGATGCGGTCCATTTCTCCGCAGCGAAACCTTCCCAGATCGGCTGCAGGATCATCTCGAGGTTGGAGATTCGTACCAGTTGGGAAAGCGCCAGGGGTTCAGCCGCCAGGCATTCAGTGAGAAAGAGACCCATCTCGACATCCGCGAACGCGGCCTCCAGCTTGCCGGCTTCCAGGTTGGCTACCGCGCGCAGGGTGAAGCATCGCGTGAGATTCCTGAGCACCAGGAGATGGGGCACGGAGGCGGCAAAGTGCGCCTCGTATTTGACGTCAAAGCGGCAGAGTGGTCTCTCCCTGGCCGCCCGGCTGAGCTCGGACATTTCGTTGTCGAAGACGCCCAGGGCTTTCAGGACATCTTCGGCGGGTTTTCCATGTTTGGCCGGATGCGGCCAGGAACCTTCTTTGCGGAAAACATCCTGGAAGGCCGCGAGGTCGACTCGCTGGCCCCTGGGCCAGAGTATGATGGAGGGAAGATCCGCATCGATCTTCAGCAGCCCCTCGGCCTGTTCGTGTTTTTTCGGGTCGGTGGGTTTCGACTCGGTCAACTCGCTGTTCCATTTCTCCTCGAGCAGAGGTTTCAACAGCGGCGTGTGGGCGAAGTTCTTTTCCGAAGGAATCGGCGCGGGAACGAACTCGCGGTAATCGAATTTTTCACCTCTCGCTTCCCATTCCTTTTGAAAGACGGTCCAGGTTTTCTCCGGGGTGCCGCAACCTTCGAGGAGGGAGCACAGGCCGGCCAGGAGGAGGAGAACGGTAGTCAGTTTTCGCATTCGCATTCGCATTCGCGTTCGCTCAAATGAAGGTCTTGATGATGGATGAGGCACGATTCATTGGTCGGATAACACTATTTTTCTTCGACTTGCTGGATTCCAGGGAGCGTGGGAACAGGTGAATATCTCCAGACGAGGTCGCCCTTCCTGGGTTCTGCATGTCCATCTCCATCGAGGAATATTCTGCCGCCGTCATCTTCCTGGTCCCAACCGACGCCATACAGCTGGTAGCGTTCTATAGCTTCGGGGCCGGGGGCGGCGCTGTAGAGGTAGGGGTTACCCGAGTAAGGATCGGCTGGCAGGGGGGACTGGAGCTCGGCCAGTTCAGATGGATATTTCCCATTCCGCAATTTGTGGAGCTCGATGAGACAGGCGATCCTGGCAAGATCGATCTTCGTCTGGCCGTCGCCGAACGGAGGGACGGTGGAGGAGAGCGCGACAACGGCTATGCTGGTAATGATGTTGTAGGGATGGATCAGACTCATTTCAGCGAAAAATTTCTCCTGTTCAACCGCGACACTCGGCTGGATGGTGCGCGTCTCGAGATCGATGATTCGACGGTGGAAGCGCATATAGTGCGCGTTGTATCGCAGCTGGTTCTGATCAAACCAGCCTGTGGGTTGCCACCAGCTCTCATCGAGGATGGCGGGGTTGAATGGATCGATGTCCCCATCTTCGCGGATTTTTTCAAGATACGCGTTGAGCATGTCTCTTTCACAGAGCTGCGCGCGGTGAAGATTCTGCAGCAGGTTGATACCGGCGAGCCGCTTTTCGAGCGTCGCCAACTGGTCGGCATTCCACTTTTGAATGGCGAGTCCTTCCCAGACTGCCTGCAGGACTACAGACAGGGAACTGGTCCGCATCAGCTGCGAGATCAGCATGGGTTCGATTGACATGCAGTCGGTGAGGAAAAATCCCATCTCGACATCGGAGAAGGCGGCCTCTGTATCGCCAGCGGCCAAATGGGCGAGAGCCCGGAGGCTATAGCAGTAGATGGCGTTATGAAGCACCATGACATGCGGTATCTCAGCTGACAGGAGAGCTTCGTAGTTTACATCGAATCGGCAGAGGGGTCTCTCTTTCGCGGCCCGGGTCAGCGCGGCCATGTCCTCAGCGAATACCCCGAGGGCCTGGAGGATATCCTCGGCAGGTTTTCCAGGTTTGGCAGGGCGCGGCCAGGCCCGTAGGGGGGGCTCGGACTTGTCGTCAGTGGATATACCGTTGTCCTCCATCAGCTTCTTTATACTTTTGTCGAATTCGCCAGGCTTTCGAGGGGAAGCTCCTTTGCGGAAACTTTTCTGGAAACCGGCGAGATCGACGTGCTGACCGCTCTCCCAGCTCTCATTGGGAGTGTCTTCAAGTTGCCGCAGGTCATCGAACAGCCGCCGGGCTTTTTGATGCTTTTCGGGTTCGGCGGGTGTGAAAGTTCCAAAATCTTCATCGTATTCAGTTTCAAACAGGGGTTTCAAAAGCGGCGAGTGTGCGAAGTTTTTTTCCGAAGGGATCGGGGTGGGGATCCACTGGCGGTAATCAAACTTTTCTCCCCTGGCCTCCCACTCCTCTTGAAAAGCATTCCAGGCCCATTGCCCACGGAAATTTTCAATCACGTAGGCCAGGACGCAGAGGGCGGGGAGGAACATGAGGATCGCCAGGAAGACCTTCAGCTTTGACCAGCGTCGCGGTGGCGAGCTCGGGGGCGTTGTCTCTCCGTTGTCGCCCTCGCCGGGCTCTTTGCCGGGTTCCATTCTCAGTCCTTGGGCTGGGCTGTCAGGGTTACATCCGCAGATGGCATGGCGAATTGAAATGACCGGTTGGTGGGGATCGCGATGTCAACGAGGGGCGTACTGGTCGTCCAGTAGTAGAACTTGTTGCTGGCAGGGATGACGGTGACCACCTGCCCTGGTTTCGGGGAGGCGGGCTTCGCCTTGCCGCCGACCACGGTCAGCTTGTAGTCTCCGCCGCCGTAGATCGCCGAAATAACCACATCCCCGCCGGTTGTTTTATAAGAGGTTGATCTCGATTTCGCTTTGGCGAATTTCCCCTTCGCGGCGGCCCAGCTTGTGAAGGGCTTACCATCCTTTGATTCCGGGGCGGAGATGTCCACGATCGTGCCGGGCTCGTAGAAGCCATGGCGCCCGGTGTCGGCGGTGAAGGGGCGCTTGCCGCTCGAGATCTTACCGATCCGGCCGTCGTTGACCTGCAGGATGTAGTTGAAGGGTGTTCCATAGGTCTGCGAGAGCATCCAGCTCATCCGCAGGCTGAGAAACTCGGTGTCGTTGGGTGGACGGCTCTTGTGGCCCTTTCCCGGGATCATGGTGAAACGACCGTAGCCGCCAAGGTCGACGTGGTTCTGAAAGAGCGGGAGCTGTTCTGAGATCTTGGAGACGTTATCAAGAGGGCAATGCAGCACCCAGGTGGGAGTCCCGAGAGTCTTGCAGGTCTTCACGGTTTTTCCGGGCCGGACATAATGGCAGCCCCAGGCGCCCAGCGGCATCATCGCGGCGATCCGGTAGGAGCCATCGGTTCCGCAGGCGACGAACCAGGTTCCCTGTCCGCCCATGCTGAACCCGGTGACGTAGATCCGGTTTTTATCGATGTTGACCTTGCTCCTGACATGGGCGACGAGGCGCTTGAAGACGCTGGCCCTCCAATAGGCGATCGGTTTGACCGGCGAGACGAGGATGTAGCCTCTGTAATTGGGCATATTACGGCTGAAGCCGGCATCGGTTGTGCGCTTGTTGTCCTTAAGCCTGCCCGTGAGCATATTCCTGTGCCCCTGCCTGGGGTGAGTGCGTCCCTTACCACCACCATGCAGGTAGAACACCAGGGGAGAGGGAGTCTTCGGATCGTAATCCTTCGGGACGAAGATGGAATACTGGTAGTTGTTTTTCTCGACGGTGCCGTCTTCGTGAGAGTAGTCGTGAAGTTTTCCGGGTGTGTAGTCAGCCGCCTCGGCCAGGCCGACGCTCACCAGGAGGCTGATCATCAGCAGCCAGCTCGTCAGCGCCTGTGTTCTCTTAAGCATAGGTTTTCCTTTCAGGTACCGGTATACGGGACTGTTTTCTTGTCGGAGAGGTCATTAAGCGTCGTTGCAGGATGTTTTTCAAGAGCGGATGGAAAGAGGTAAGCCTGTGGGGGTGCTCCATTGCTCACACTCTTAGCGTAAGGGTCGGACATCCTTTTCCCAGTCAGCCAGCAGTTTTTTCAGGCGTCTGAGATCTCCGGGCCGTGATCCGCTCAGGTCGTTTTTTTCCGCTATGTCGCCGGCAAGGTCGAAGAGCCACTCGCTGGTTTCACCTTCCACCTTGCGCACGTATTTCAGGTCACCGGAGCGTACGGCCGACCAGGTGCGTTCACCGCGTTTTCCACGCCAGAAGAGCGTGCGGGAGAAATCTTTCCTGCCTGCGGTGATGTGGTTGACGAGATCAAATCCATCGAGCTGTTCAGCCGGAACCTTCGCGCCCGCGAGGTTGAGGATCGACCGTGTCAGATCGAAGGTCGCAGAGACCTGGTCGCTGGTGGTTCCGGGCTTGATCCGTCCAGGCCAGCGCATGATGAGCGGTACCCGGATGCCGCCTTCAAGGGTGGTGCTCTTGGCGCCACTGAGAGGGCCCATGTTCGCGGCGCGGGCGAAGCCGCCGTTATCGGAGACGAAAACCACCAGGGTGTTTTTCTCGAGCTGGTGCTTCTTCAGGGCCGCCAGCACCCTGCCGAC
>CBFHWB010000207.1:0-6377 GCA_965659285.1 Planctomycetota bacterium
CGTGCGGCAGGACCAGGCCCGTTGATTGGGAAGATACAGGAATGAGCTTTTGCTCAATCATGCGCGCGCGCCGCTTCTGCCCAAGATCAGCATCAAGCCTGGAAAAGTTCTCAAGGGCGAGCTTCCTGCGAACCGGGTCTTTCGGATCGGGAGAAATCTTCTCAAGAAAGGGACGGTAGCGCCTGAGTTCCTTTCCCAGGTTTTCGCTGCTGCCTACGACATCCGAGCCGAGCATGAAATTATCCGGATGAGAGCGAACCAGGGCTGTCCAGGCATCGAGGTCCTTGAGAATATAGTCCTCGAAGACGACCCAGGAGAGGTCGATGTAGACCTGGCTGCCGAATTCATCCAGCACTGCATCCAGCCAGTGAGGCAGGTTCTCAACAACCACCCGACGGCTGATACCAGCGTGGCACCAGATAAACTTCGTATCGGGGCAATAGCTGAAGAGATCAACCAGCTCATCCAGGTAGACCGGCTCTTTAACCTCCGATGGGTTGCGTGAAATCGGCGCGATATTGTGGTGGATGCTTACGGGGAGGTCCAACTCACCGGCAAAACGGCAGATCCTCTTCAGAGCCGGGTGATTCCCCCGCGGGCGATCCCCAATTGTCAGGTTGGTCAGGTCATCATGGCGCGACATCACCTCGCCGATCCCCTTCCAGATGCCGGGAAACTCCTTGATCCGCTTGACCACCAGGTCCACGGCCCCGAGATCCGTACCATCAAACCCACAGATGAAAGGAGCCAGTGAATCAAGCCGAGCGAGGGCCTTGGCATCACCGGAAAATTTCCTCCTGTATTCAAGGAAGGCCGCGCCGACGAGATAATCGGTGTCCCTCGCCTGCACCACCCGCGAGCTTGAGTCCAGGTAGTAGCGCGGCCTGGCAAAGGGCTCGTTCTCGGACCATTTTTTCAGAAAGGGCATCCCCGAGACCATTGCGTGCTCGACTCCGGCTGAATCCATATCTCGAAACAGCAGGGTCAGCCGCCGCCTTTGCTCGCCGAAGGGAAGGGCCAGGTAGCGTACGGCCTTGCTGCCCCTGATCTCACCCCGCTCGCCGATGCCCTTGAAATATCCATCGGAGTTGTCAAAGGCGCCGTTCTGCAGGAAATCGATGAGGTGAACATGCGCATCTGAGAAGCGGTCCGGACTTTTTTCCAGCTCTTTCGTTTCGGCCGGAGTCCGGGCCAATGGTGGCGGTAGAGCAGCTGGATTCTTCGCTACCGAGAGCGCACAACCCGTTACAAAGGTCGCCAGAAAGAGAGCGGCAATATCTCTGGGGAAAAGCATCTCGCTGTTTCAGTCCCTTCAGTTCGGTTGTCCGGGTAAGCCGGGGACCACTTATTTAATCTGATGGCGAACACAGGGTCAACAAGGCCGGAAATCAAAACCCGGCAAATGAGCTTGTCAAGAAAGCGGGAGACCGGTGAAAATCCCCCCAGGAAATAAAAGCACCTGCCAGGGGTCTCAGCGCCAGCCATGAAAACAACCATCAGCTTCCTGCTTCTCACGCTCTGCACCATCGACACCATGGCCATCGACGGCTGGCCGAGCGGAGTCCGGGAGATCCGCTACCCTAGCAGCGCCGACAAGAGCGAGCAGCCGGCCCTCTTCTATTCTCCCGCTTCGAAGGAAGCCCGCCCGCTGCTCGTTGGCCTCCACACCTGGAGCAGCGACTATAAAAACGGCTACGACATCCCCTACGCGAAGTGGTGTGTCGAGCAGGGCTGGGTGTTTATTCACCCGAACTTCCGAGGCCCCAACCGGCAGCCGGAGGCCTGTGGTTCGGAGCTGATGGTAAAGGACATAGAGAGCGCCGTTGAGTGGGCAGCAAAGCAAGCCCCTGTTGACCGCGACCGTGTCTATCTCGTCGGCACCTCCGGGGGAGGCCACGCGGCCCTGCTCCTGGCCGGCAGGCTACCCGGACTCTGGGCCGGGGTATCCGCCTGGGTCGGCATCTCCGACCTCTCCGCCTGGCACCGAGAATGCAAGAAGTCGAAGCGCAAGTACTGGCGCGACATCGAGGCCTCCTGCGGTGGTCCTCCCGGGAAGAACGCCAAGATCGACAGCGAGTACAGTCGGCGATCACCGCTGTCCTGGCTGAAGAACTACCAGGGTCCGGCCATCGATATCAATGCGGGGATCCGTGATGGACACACCGGCAGCGTTCCCATCAGCCATTCCCTGCTGGCCTTCAACCGGATTGCCGAAGAGAAAGACCGGGTCGCCGTGGTCGACATCCTCGCCATGACGAATACCGCGAAGGTACCGGAGCACCTCCAACGAGAGATCAAGGATTCGTCCTATGGTAAGAAACGGCCTCTATTCAGAGCCCTATCGAAGAATGCCCGGGTCACGATCTTCGACGGCGGGCATGAGATTGTAACCAGCGCGGCCTTCAGTTGGCTCTCGAAGCAGCGGCGGCCGGCTTCGAAACGCTAATTCCCGCCAGGGTCTTCAGCGCCCTACGCTCCACTTGCCCTCCCCGATCCGCACCTTCACCCCGGAGATGGTGGCCTTAAAGACCCCCTCCTTCGTGATGGAGGTCTGCACCTTCGCCGCCACCCCGGCAGCAGGGCTGTCGGGACCATGAGGAACCAGCACACTGAGAAAACGCTCACGCTTCCCCGCCTTGACCGGGCGAAAGGCGAAGACGGTTACATTCGGATCCGTATCCTGTGACTGGGTCTGCTTGAGCGAACCGTATTCAAGAAGCCCATCATCATGGAAGAAGAGCAGGACCCGGATGGCACCCTGCTGCCACCAGGCCCGGTCGATCGCGGGCGCGTCAAACCAATTACGCTCACTGCGCCCGGCCACGGCGCCCGGTTCCGGAGCCAGGTGCCAGACCGGACCGGCCTGGTAGTCACCGCCAAGCGGCTTGCCCGGCAGGTATTCATCAGCGACCACCAGACATCCTTCAGCGGTCAGAACAGCCCGCCTGGTCCAGCGGCTGCCCTCACCGTAGTAATGCTCATATCCGAACTGCCCGAAGGAATCACCCGTCTTGTTGTTCTCCGCCCTTGCAAGCCCGGCGAGGTGACGAATGGACCCGCGCCGCATGAAATCGCGCTGATCCCCCTTTCGATCAGGATGCAACGGGAAAGAATGCCGCTTGTGTAGCGTCAGCAGCAGGTCGAGGCTCTCCTCCCCGGTACCACCGCCCCTGAGCGTATCGCCTGAGTAGACGTTGTTGTACTTGCCCGAGGTGTGCAGGAGCTTGGCGCCGTTGAAGGAATATTCGTAGAGGTGCCCGGCGACATTGTCGAGATGACCGGACTTCTCCTCGTAGAGAAAGAAGGCGGCGAAGGGCTTGTCGGCGCCAAGGCCCGGGTTCAGGTAGATCCGTTCGGGAATCTTTTTCTTGAGGGGGCTGAGAAGACCGATGGAGGCTCCGCCTACCGGTTCCCTTGGCTCGATGCCCCGCTCGATAAACCAGCTGAAGCGCCTCCTGTAGGCATCGAGATATTGTGGCGGAGCGACTCCCCCCGGCTCGCGCCCGCCAAGAGCGACCTGCTCAGCCGCCCAGAGATACTCAGGGTTCTTATAGTGCTGCGCCAGGCGGTACCAGAAGTTCCCATCCCGGCTCGATGTCTCGACATTGTAGTAGCCGACGTTCCAGGGGTCGGCGTAGACCGTTGCCCGGTCCTTGCGCACGGGCGCGCCGGAGTTCGGATTTCCCCTCACTCCCCCGCCGTGGATGAAGGCGAGCGCCCGACGCCCCACCGCGTTGATCAGCACCCTGTCGCTCTCGATCCTGCCGGTCGCCTCGGCGACATCGAGCAGCCCGTGCAGGAAGATCGGGCCGTAGGGATAGTAATTCCACTCCTTCCAGTCACCGAAATCCGACAGGCTGCCCCAGATGCGGTCGAGCCAGGCGCGAGCCGCCCCGGCCTGTGGCGCGCCGGGAAAGAGCTTCACCGCGAGGGCGACTCCTCCGCCGTTGCCGTAGGAGTGGTTGTTCGCTGACTGCGCGCCCTTCTTGAAGTCGAGAAATCTTGGATCGAGGCTCTGGTAAACAATTTTTCGGAAGAGCTCCTCCTCCGCGGCGGTGAGCATCTTCTGCCGTGAGAGCTCCTCGTAGATTCTCATTCTCGATGCGCCGCCCCAGCCTCCGTGGTAGCCGCCACCGTGGAAGTCTCGCTTGAGGGTCCGGCCATCCTCTGCCTTCCTCGAGACCTTGTTGCCGCTGTTGGTAGTGAAGAAGATGTAGAACATGTCTCCCTCACCCTTCGCCTCGGCCCTGGCGTACCAGTCGAGAATCAACCCCCTCAGGACTGCTCTCAAGATCCGCAGCGCGTTCCTGTCCTTTCGCCCGCCATCGACAAACCGTGCCCGCAGGCGATCCCACTTCCACCAGCTGCGCGAGAAAGAATACCGCTCATGAGCGACCAGCGACTTCCGCAGAGCCTCCTCCATCTCGGCAATATTCTCTACATCTTCGTACGAGAACCTGGGATGCCCGGCCAGGAGCTCCGGGGAGGGTGATTCCTCCGCCGGCAGCCTGCAGGTGAGCAGAATCCCGAGCAGAGCCAAAAAGCTGAATCGGGGCAGTGAAAGCATGAACAAGTACCCTGGTCCCTGAAGTTGAACAATGAGTGTAGAAACCGTCTGGCGTATTGAGATTAGCACTGGTAAAGAGTTCCTTCAATGACGCGGAAACGCCACTTCTACTCCCTCCCGTTCACCAGCCAGACCCCGGCGAGTTCCCATAAGAACTGTTTTCAGACATATTTCACGTATAGGTCAGATAGAGTTCGCATCGGCTGAGATCGGCCCCTATACTTCGCAATCCGGTCAAGACCGGACACTTCTATTTTACGGCGCACAACAGGGCCTGGTTTCAGGATCGCGCCGCAACTTTTCAGACTTCTCCTTGCCCTCGACTGTTGTGGCGGCTCGGCGCAACTGTCCCGGCTCCCGGAAAAATTCCGGCGAGCGACCACGGGCTCCACGAAAGAGAGCAGATGAATTCTCCAACCGATGTAAATGCGGCTGGTTTTGGTGTATTTAACCTCGACCCAGCCCTCCTGAACGCACTCCGTAAATCCGGGTACGACGAACCCCGCCCGATCCAGTCGGAAGCTATACCCCCTGTAATAGCGGGCCGCGATGTCCTGGGTCTCGCGCAGACCGGAACCGGTAAAACAGCCGCCTTCGGACTCCCTCTTCTCCAACGCTTGCTGGAAAACCCCGGGCCCGGACCACGGGCCCTCATCCTCGCTCCGACAAGGGAGTTGGCAATACAGATCGACAAGGAGATCAGGACCCTTGCAAGAGGAACCCGAATCCGGACCGTCACCGTCTACGGAGGAGTCTCTGAACGTCCCCAGATTCAAACGCTCAGAAAAAGACCGGAGATTGTCGTCGGTTGCCCGGGACGTTTCCTTGACCTCCTCCAGCGCGGCGAGGTGAATGTCAAAAAAATCGACACGCTGATCCTGGATGAAGCGGATCATATGTTCGACATGGGATTTCTCCCGGACATCCGAAGAATCATTTCCAGGCTCCCTGAGAAACGCCAGAACCTGCTGTTCGCCGCGACGATGCCGAAGGATCTCCGCAAGCTGACGAACCAGATCCTGGTCGACCCCCTGGTCGCCGAGCTGGCCCACTCCAAGCCTGCCGAGACCATCGAGCACGCGCTCTATCCCGTTCAGCAGAAGAGAAAGCTCGCACTGCTCCAGCACCTGCTCAAGCTCCCCTCCTTCTTTTCCTCGATCGTCTTCACCCGCACCAAGCACAGGGCGAACCGACTGGCGAGACAGCTCAAAAACTCCGGCCTGCGCGCCATAGCGATCCAGGGAAACATGACCCAGGGTGCCCGTGACCGGGCGATGAAGGGCTTTCGCGACTGCAGGTTCGACGTCCTGGTGGCAACGGATATCGTCGCCCGCGGAATTGATGTCGACCAGGTCTCGCATGTCATCAACTACGACGTACCGGACACCGTCGAGGCCTACACCCATCGCATCGGCCGAACCGGACGCTCAGAAAGAGAAGGCCGCGCCTACACCTTCGTGACGGAAAACGACCTGCTCGCAATCGAAGACATCGAGAGAAAGCTCGGCCTCTCCATCGAGCGCCTCACCATCGAAGGCTTTGAGGGATTGAAGATCCCCCTGCCAACGCGCCGCCAGCGTCGCGATGCCCGAGAAACATCCGGCAGGCGACGTGGAGGAAACCAACGAAGACAACGTCCCTCACAGGGTCGCCCCCGGAACCGGAGATCCGGCGACTCGAGGTTCGAATCGCGCGGATCCGGAAAACCCCGCCACAACTCCAGGCGCTCCGACGACTCGAGATTCGAATCGCGCGGATCCGGAAAACCCCGCCACAACTCCAGGCGCTCCGACGACTCAAGGTTCGAATC
>CBFHWB010000208.1:0-6354 GCA_965659285.1 Planctomycetota bacterium
CGATGCGCTGCTGCAATCCCGCCACATCCCGCAGGGGCAAGGCAGGGCGCCCGCCACCTTCCAGGCGCAGGTTCTTCCAGACGACATAGTCCTTGTCGTTTCCGTCTCCGGCGTCACCGGTGGCCAGATAGAAGACAATATCCTTACCCTCCGCCGCGGCAGGAAGCTCCCATTTCAGATTCTGCCGCGGTGTGAAGAGTGCTCGAATGCCAACCGGCTCCATCCAGCGCGGTGTAGTGCCTTCGCGGCCGATATGCCCGATCGAATTGAACTTCCACATCTCCTTCTGTGCCCGGTCGATTTCTGCCACCAGCTTCGCCGGGTCACTCGACTCGGTCTTACGCCAGCGCTCCTGCAGGCCACCCAGCAGCGTGCCTTCCTCCGGCTTGTCCGCCGACAGTGTTTTCCACAGCAGGCGCAGGTACTTCGAGCTCAGGCCATGCTCCTTCGCCACGGCCTCAACGGTTTTCGCGCCGTCCATCAGCGCCTCGCGTTCGGCGAGCGTCGCCGCCAGGTACCTGGCCACCGGAAGCCGGCCACCCTGGTTCGTGGTGAACTTGATCCCATGCAGGTTCACAGCGGAGCCGCCACTGTCATCGGTGAACTGGCGGTAGAAGGCCTGGATGCGAGCCAGGAGCTCATCGGTCCGGTCCCGCTCTGTCGTGTAGCGGGAAAACCGGATTCCCCCGGGTGTGAGCACCGCGTGGGCCGCGACTTCCTTGGCGGCGTCGAGATACTTCGTCACCAGCGCGGGCGACATCCCCTGGGGCCCCCCGACGTTCGTGAATCCTTCACCTGCCGCGCCATCGACGGGAAACTCGCGGGTCGGGTCAAGCGCCTGCACCCCGGTCAGGTCGCGAACCGTGTAATTGTATTCAGCATTGTTCAGCCGCCGCAGTACGAGCGGACCGGGATCACCCGCCCGCGCCTTCGCCTCGCTTCGCAGATAGGTACGCACCCATGCCTGCAGACGACTTCGCTCTCCATCCCCTGGTTGCTTCGCACCCTTGGGCGGCATCTGCCGGCTGCCGAGCATCTCGCGAACCTTCAGCCAGGCTTTCGGTGAGCGCCGGACGTCCTCCATCGTCACGAAGGACTCCAGGTCGATCTCGGCCTCGGCATCATCCCCGGAGTGGCATTTATAGCAGTAGCGTTTCAACAGGGGCCGCACCTCTGGCTGGTACGCCTGCTCGAGCCGTGCGAGCTCCGGATCGTCTTGTGCTCCCAGAAGAGAAGGCACACAGATGAATGCCACCAGCAATCCATATGGGGCAAGAGTTTTCACAGCCCTTCCGCGATCGGTTCGCCGAAGGGCAGGATGGCCCGCGGTTGGCCCGGAATATTTTTGTTTCACGCCAGCACCTCCTTCACCACATCTCCATGCACGTCGGTCAGGCGATAGTCGCGCCCCGCATGGCGGAAGGTCAATTGTTCGTGATTCAGTCCGAGCTGATGCAGGATCGTGGCGTGGAAATCGTGGACGTGTACGCGGTCTTCGGCCACAGCGATGCCATGTTCGTCGGAAGAGCCGTGGACGATACCGCCTTTCACCCCACCACCGGCCAGCCACGATGAAAACACCTGGTGATGATGCTCCCGGCCGGGATGATCGGCTTTTTCATGATAGGGCGTACGGCCGAATTCGGTCGTCCAGACAACGAGAGTTTCATCCAGCATGCCGCGCTGTTTCAAATCGGTGACCAGGCCGGCGATCGCCTGGTCGACGTTCCTGGCCAGGGGACCGTGCGTGGCCATGTTGCCGTGCGCGTCCCAGTTACTCGACGAGCCGACATCGATCAATTCGATAAAGCGGACGCCCCGTTCGGCCAGACGGCGAGCCACAAGGCACTGCCATCCGAAACCGGTTTTCTGGCCCGGCTGAATGCCGTAGAGCTTGAGCGTCGATGGTTTCTCACCCGACAGGTCCATCGCCTCCGGGGCCTCGCTTTGCATGCCAAAGGCAGTCTCGTAAGACTGGATGCGCGCCTCCAGGGCCGAGTCGGCGGTGCGCTCCTGGAGGTGCTTCCTGTTGGCCTTTGACAGGAACTCGAGCTCCAGCTCCTGCAGCTTCGACGAAGCCACCCGGCGGCGCAGGTTGGGGATGGGGTTGTCGCCTGGGATCATCTGCGTGCCTTGATGGCAACCCGGCAGAAAGTCGCTGCCCCAGGTCTGCGCGCCGGCATAGGGTGTTTTCGGGGCAATGACGACGAAGGATGGCAGGTTACGATTGACCGTGCCCAGCCCGTAGCTGACCCAGGCTCCTATGCTCGGCCTCGCGAAGTCCCACGAGCCGCAATGCATGCCGAGCGTACTCTCGTAATGGTTCGTGTGATTCGATTCCATCGAACGGATCACGCACAGATCATCGACAATGCCTCGCATGTGCGGGAACAGATCGCTGACCTCGATACCGCTCTTGCCTCCCCGGCTGAACTTCCAGTCGGGTTTCTTGAGATACCTCGTGAACTCTCCGATCTTGCCTTGCCAGTTGTCCACATTGATCTTCTTGCCGTGATGGGCGAAAAGTTCCGGCTTGGGGTCGAAGGAGTCGACATGCGAAACTCCGCCGGTCATGTAGAGAAAAATCACGCGTTTCGCGCGCGGCTGGTGATGCGGGTTTTTCGGCGCCAGGGAAGCGCCGGATGAGCTGGCAGCATCCGCACGCGTCTCCTCCGCCAGCAGACCCTGTAGAGCGATGGCTCCAAACCCGCCCAGGGCTCTCTGCAAAACGTCACGTCGGGTTGGAAATTTCATAGCGCTCATTCCCGTTCTAATCGACAAACAAAAACTCATTGCGCGTCAGAATCGTACGGACCAGGGCACTCCATACTTTCACATCCAGCGAATTATCCGAAGGATCATTTTCAGCAAGCGCCCTGGCGTACCGCTTCATGAACTCAGAAACCTCCGAAAGCTCACCGGGAGTCGGCGAGCGACCGAACGCAAGCTGCCAGGCCAGCTCCGTGCGAGAGGCCTCGTCGCTTGCGCCGGAAAGGAGACGTTTCGCTAACCCGGCCGACCGCTGGTGCACGAATTCGTTGTTCATCAGGTAGAGGGCCTGGGTGGGCACGGTCGTCAGCTCGCGGCGAGCTGTGCTGACGTTGCTGTCCGCCCCGTCGAACAGGGCCAGGAAGGGGTGTCGCTTCAGGCGTTGCTGCATCAGGTAGACGCTGCGCCGTTTAGTCGGATAAACGCCGTAATACGGTGTGTGTTGAGAGAAGCCCCACTTCTCAATGGGCGGGAAGGGATGCTCGCCGCCCATGGTCGGGTCAAGACCACCACTGACCAGCAGCATCGAGTCTCGGATCTCTTCGGCGCTCAAGCGCCGACGGCTGAATCGCCACAGCAATTTGTTACCGGGATCGAGCTTGAATGCGCGCGGCTCGAACTCGCTGGAGCGCTGGTAGGCGGCCGACGCCATGATCAGCCGGTGCATGGATTTCACCGAGTAGCCCGCCGCCTTGAATCGGCTCGCGAGCCAATCAAGAAGCTCCGGATGAGTTGGTCTCTGGCCGCGGGCGCCGAAGTCGTTTTCTGTCGCCACCAGCCCACGTCCAAAATGCTGCTGCCAGATACGGTTGACCATCACGCGCGCCATGAGCGGGTTGCTTTCCCGCGTGAGCCAGTCGGACAATTGCAGGCGCCCGCTACCGGCCTGGCCCGACAGCGGCTCCTTGCCCAGGATGTCGAGATTCCTGCGTGGAACTTCGTCGCCGAATTTTCCTCGGTCGCCGCGAATCTGGATGCGTGAATTCTGCGGCTTGTCTTTATCGACTGCCGCATAAACGAATTCGCTGGGGCCGGATGATTTAATCGCGGCGCGTTGCGAACGCAACCCGGCCAGCTTTTGCTCCGCTTCGGCGAGCTCCTTCTCCAGCTCGGCCTGGTTTTTCCCGGCGGGCGATGTCGGGACAAAGGGCTCGCCGCGATCCTGGTCGGCCTGGTAGAAAAACCAGACACCCGCGTTGCCAAGTTGATCGGGCTGGGGGTTGCTCTTCAGGAACTCGCCGGACAGGTCCTCAACAGCATTCCAGCGACGCTGCCCCCCCACCTCCTCGATCGTCCACTCGACCTGGGTCAGGTCGCAGCCGTGATTTGCTTTCGGCATAACCGCCAGTTGAAGAAACTCACCGGCTTCTATATCGAGCTCCTGCGGCTTGATCGCCTGGCTCCCCCTTCTTTCGATCGCACCCTTGCCGACCTGTCTCAAGCCGCCGCTGCCGAGGTGGTCGATGAACCAGGCCACGCTGTCACCGCAATCGTGAGCATCCCGCACACTGCCCGACAGGCGAACACGTCCTGTCATCGGGCTCCGCCAGGCGATGCCGACGCCATCCCTGGCCTGGGGATGCACGACCAGCTTTCCCGGCGGCACCGTGCCCGGCACCTTCAAGGTCTGGTCGCTGGTGTTGACCGCGACCAGGGGTACCTGGTAGGGCTCCGAGTTCGTATACCATTTCAGAAACCCGATCTTTCCGTCGCTATCCCTCTCCTTGCTCTTCAGTCGACGCTGGTCGATGTAATCGCGCCACGTACCGGCCAGCGGTTTTTTTACTGCTTCCAGGCGCTTGATATCAGCTTCGATCCGGGCCAGCGCAGCAGCCTGCCTGGCCTTTTCACTCTCCACAACATCCGGAGGCAAAACAGGGAACAGATCGTAGGGCTTCTTTTTCTCTTCTGATCCAGGGAAGGAATAACGCGTACTCTCGAAGATGCCGTACCAGGCATAGTAGTCCGCCGTATTGACCGGGTCGTACTTATGGTCGTGACAGCGAGCGCACCCAAGCGACAGGCCGAGAAAGGCCTGGCCGACGGTGTCGATGGTGTCCTGGATGGTGAGGTGATGATAGTTTTCCGAGTCGAAGCCGAAACGCCGCGAGATCGCGATGAAACCAGTCGCGGTGAGCATCTCCTTGTACTTCTCCTTCGAGACGCCTGGAGTCTGCTTTGCCAGGATATCCCCTGCGATCTGCTCGCGGACAAACTGATCGTAGGGCTTGTCGGCGTTCAACGCCTTGATGACCCAGTTTCGATACTTGTACGACAGCGGGGTCGGGAAATCGCCCGTTTCGCCGGCTGTATCCGAATACCGCACCACGTCCAGCCAATGCCGCCCCCAGCGCTCGCCGTAGGCTTTCGACCTCAGCAAACGCTCTACCACTTCTTCAAAGGCGTCCGGTGATTCGTCATCGAGATAGGCCTGGATATCCCCGGGTGTCGGCGGCAAGCCGGTCAGGTCGAAGGTCGCACGACGAATCAGGACTCTCCGCTCGGCCAACCTCGTTGCTTTCAGCCTGGATTGATCCAGTCGCCGGGACACGAATCGATCGATGTCGTTATTGATCTGCGCGCCTTCGATCCTGGGCGGCGACGGATCTTTGACTGGCTGAAAAGACCAGAAGGCGCGTTCTTCGGCGGTAAGAGGACCACCCCGCACGGAATGGCCGCCGCCAAGCGACCTGCCCTTCGGCCAGGCGGCCCCGCTCTGAATCCAGTTCACCAGTGCCGCGATTTCACGATCGGCCAGTTTTTCATCGGGCGGCATCTTCAGCTCGCCTTCGCGGCGCACGGCCTTGATGACCAGGCTCTCACCGGCTTTTCCTGGAACAATCGCCGGCCCGCTGTCGCCGCCTTTGATCGCGTCGGCCAGGGCATCGAGGCGCAGATTCGACTCCGACTTCTTCGGCCCGTGACATTTGACGCAACGCTCCACGAGCAAGGGTCGAATCTCGTTCTCGAAAAAGACGAGCGACTCGCTATCAGCTCCAGCCACCCGTGCCTGCCACACAATAAAAAACAACGACGCAGCACAAAGCGCGCTCACCCGCAGCACGAAGATGGTCATGAGTCTCATATCCAAACTCGCTCCAGGGACCAGTTGAACCCAGACTATAGCCTATGCGAGACCATGACCGGGGGCAAGGAGTGGGCCTGCCTGCGGTGCTGCCGGGAAGAGCAATATCCTGGTGAACTAGTTTTTTCCACCCAGGGAGAAAAGCTTTGTCTGTGTTCGCTGGTACATGACCCCATTGGCAACAGCGGGAGTCGCGAAGCACTTCTCTCCAAGCGGATTCTTTGCCAACAGCTTGAAGGATTTCGCAGCGGCGATCACCACCACATCCCCGGCCTTGCTTGTGCAATACAAGCGCCCGGCAATCCACACAGGAGAGCAGTAATAGCTTCCACCCACCCGCTCGCGCCAGTGCCGTTTGCCGGTCGCTGCATCCAGGCAGCTGACAATGCCACTGTCGGTCCAGAGAAACAGAAGGTCATCCTTGATGAGGCAACTGGGCACAAGCGGCGGCGATTGAGACACCTTATAGGCCACCTTCGGCTCCTTCACGCCGCCCTTTC
>CBFHWB010000209.1:0-6345 GCA_965659285.1 Planctomycetota bacterium
TACTAAAACGGAAAGTTTGTAGGATTGCTTGGTTCTCTAAGTGGGACCAATCAACGGCTTTAATCTGGAAGTCTATTTTTTGCAGATTATGGCGGTCAGTGATGGACGTAAATATTAAGTCGAGTGCATTTAGGAACGAATTCTCCAGTTTATTGTTCCGTGTGTTAGAACCGACTTGCTTTTTGTACTGCCGTATAAATTGAGCCATTTTTGATGGGCAGCCGTAATGAATGGTCAAAGGAAGTAGGTAAAGAATTAAGTCTGTACTCTCAGGTCCAATAGGTTTTGTTTTTAATAGAAAACAAGCCTTTGACCAGGCGTCATCAGTATTCCCCGAGAGTAATAATTGATCTATGCAATCCATTTTTTATAGGCGTCAGTGGTTTTAACGATAAATCGACATGGTGTTGGTCACCCGACTCTTTGCTTCTGACCTTAATTTGCTGTTGGCGGTGCGGGCAAGGGTTTTCCTTTGCCGGCGGCCCGTAGCGAGGCTTGTTTAAACGCCTGTCTCTCAGTTATGCTTCTCGTGTTCCGCCGCCGGGTGGATGTTTGAAGCGAACCTGAAGGAAACCGCCATGATCGATGATCCCGATCTCGACGAGCCTGACTCCGAAGAGCCCGATTTTGACAATCTGAATTTTGAAGAGCCGGCCTTCGTTCCAAGCGCCCTTGACGAAACCAGCAAGCTGGAGCCAGGGGTGGTGGAGCTCTGGATGGCCTGGGTAGATTCAGAGGAAGACACCTTCGCCCGTCTCGAGGCGACACTCTCCGAAGATGAGCTCGAGCGGGCGGCCGAGAAGGATGGCGACCAGCGTCGCCGTTTCATAACCACGCGCGGGATCCTGCGCGAGCTGCTGGCATCCTATGCCGGGGTGCTGCCGACCGAACTGGCTTTCGAGTATTCAGAGTACGGCAAGCCGAAGGTTTTCACCGCGTCCGGCGATGGGCCGTATTTCAACGTATCCCACACCGGCGACCTGGCGCTCTTCGCCTTCTCTTCAGACCAGGAGGTCGGTGTCGATGTCGAGCAGGTGAGGGCGCGAGCGCGGCTGGATGAGATCGCCGAGAAATATTTTTCCCCGGCCGAGGCCGAGATGGTCGCCGGCCTCATGGATGAAGAGCGGGACAGCCTGTTCGCCTCCTATTGGACTCGCAAGGAAGCGCTCTACAAGGCCATCGGGACCGGGATCGCCAACCGGCCCGGAACCGTTGACCTCTCGGGTATGCCCGTCGATGGCGCCGAGGTGTCCTGTCCATCGGATGGAGGTGAAGACGAGAGCTGGTACGTTCGCGATATCGAGGTCGAGGATGGTTTCCGCGCCGCGCTCTGCTGCCGCAGCCGGCCCGCCGAGCTTCACTGCAAGGACGCGTTTTACGATTGAGGGCGCCCCGGAGAGAAAAGAAAACCCGCCGGAGTCCGGAAAGGACCGCGGCGGGTTTTTTCGTGAGCGTTCGCCTCGCGGCTCAGACAAAGAGCGGCACGAAGACGACAGCTACGATGCACATGAGCTTGACGAGGATGTTGAGCGACGGGCCCGAGGTGTCCTTGAACGGATCGCCGACCGTGTCGCCGACCACCGAGGCCTTGTGAGCGTCTGAACCCTTGCCGCCGTGGACTCCGCTCTCGATGTACTTCTTGGCGTTGTCCCAGGCGCCGCCAGAGTTGGCCATGAAGATGGCGAAGAGGACGCCGGTCACCAGCGCGCCGGCGAGCAGGCCGCCCAGCGCCTCGGCGCTGATGAATTTTCCAACCGCCACCGGGACGGCGACGGCGAGGATGCCGGGAAGAATCATTTCCTTGAGGGCGGCTTCGGTCGAGATCTTGACGCAGGTTCCGGGGTCGGGCTCGTTTTCTCCTGAGAGGATTCCGGGCAATTGCCGCCGCACCTCGGTGATCATCTTCTGGGCCGCGCGTCCAACCGCTTTCATGGTCAGGGAAGAGAAGAGGAACGCGCAGGTGCCGCCGAGGAAGAGCCCGACGATGACGTCCACGTTGAGGAGATCGATTACGAACTCCTCCCCTCCTCTCGCGCCCATAATCTCCTGCCGGTAGGTATAGAAGAGCGCCAGGGCGGTGAGGGCCGCCGAGCCGATGGCGAAGCCCTTGCCGATCGCCGCCGTGGTATTGCCGACCGCGTCGAGCTTGTCGGTGCGCTGGCGGACTTCGGGCTCGCAGTCGGACATCTCGGCGAGACCGCCGGCGTTGTCGGCCACCGGGCCGTAGGCGTCGACGCCCAGGGAGATACCGAGCGTCGAGAGCATGCCGACGGCGGCGATGGCGACGCCGTAGATATCGGCGAGGCTGTAGGCGGCGAGTGTGCCGAAGGCGATCAGGGCCATCGGCGCGGCGCAGGACTCCATGCCGATCGCCAGGCCGTGGATGATGTTGGTCGCCGTACCGGTTTCGGATTGCTCGGCGATCTGCCGGGCCGGTTTTTTCTCTTCCGAGGTGTAGTACTCGGTGATGTGGCCGATGAGAAGTCCCAGGAGCAGTCCAACCCAGACAGCGCCGGTGACCGCCCAGACGCCGGTGATTCCCCAGAGACCCTTAGCGCTGGCGGCGGTCGCGAGTTCCGTAGCTATGTCTGGAATCATCGCCAGGGCGATGGTGCCTCCGACGAAGATCACCGAGGCGACCAGCAGGCCGCGGGTGAGGACGCTGGAGATCTTCGATTCATCGTTGGTGCGCACGACGAAGGTGCCGATCATACTGGCGATGATACCGATCGTGGCCAGCGCCACCGGGTAGAAGGCGACGGTTGTATTGCCTCCCGCGCCGACAGTTGTCAGCCCCAGGGCCATGGAAGCGATGATCGCTCCGACGTAGGATTCGAAGAGGTCGGCTCCCATGCCGGCGACGTCGCCGACATTGTCACCAACGTTGTCGGCGATGGTGGCCGGGTTGCGAGGGTCGTCCTCGGGCATGTTTGACTCAACCTTGCCGACGAGGTCGGCGCCGACGTCGGCGGCCTTGGTGAAGATGCCGCCGCCGACACGGGCGAAGAGCGCGATGCTCGAGGCGCCGAAGGAGAAGCCGAAGATGGGCTTGATCCACTCCGCGGATGCCGTTTCAGAGCCGGCCGGGGGCTGGAAGTACAAGGTCAGGATAGAGACACCCAGCAATCCGAGTCCGACAACGGTGAAGCCCATGACCGCGCCGCTGGAGAAGGCGACGGTGAGCGCCTTGCCGAGGCTCGACTTGGCGGCCTCGGTCGTTCGTACGGCGCTGCGAGTCGCGACCCGCATGCCGATGAAGCCTGCCAGCGCGCTGGAGATCGCTCCGTAGATGAAGCAGGCGGCAGTACTGGGTCCCTGGCCTTCTTCTCCGAGGCCGACATAGAGCGCCACCGCCACGATGGAGACGAAAACACAGAGCCAGGAGTATTCCTTCTTGAGGAAGGCCATCGCGCCGTCCTGGATCGCCCCGGCGAGCTTCTTCATCTCATCGGTGCCCTGGTCCTGGCGATAGATGAACTGCCGCCTGATGATGGCGAATACGAGGGAAGCAAGGGCCACCACGGCGGCGGCCTGGATGATCATTTTGGGATCCATACGATTCGATTCCTTGAAGAGACTCTAAACTTGGACGGATAGAAGAGATCTGGAAGATTCTTCAGAATTTACGCGGCCGGCTTCGTTTTTCCCTGGTCCCGGGAAGCAGCCTCTTCCGGCAAATAACGGCTACATTGAAAGCCTTGATAACCTCCTGAAATTCAGGGTCAAGGTTAATTCTCGGGCCGTGGGAGCCCTTTTGCCGCTCGGGGGGAGGTCGTCTTGAATTGATAACGGATGACGACCCGCTTTACCTTGCATGCGCCCCCCCTGTGTGTACAAGATGGGCGCTCGAACGCTTTCCCTGAAAACCCTTCGCGAGCCCTTTGAAAGACAGGAAATGAGAGAACAGGACAACAGCCGGAGCATCTGCGGGAGTCCGGTCGAGACCTGCTGTTGGCTGTCGAGTGAGGCCGCCGATGCGTGAGCTCGGCCACGAACTCATCTCGCTGGAAGAAGCGCGCGAGACCATGCTCTCGCTTATCGGAACGATCGAGACCGAATCGTGCGCGACGCCGGAGGCCTTCGGGCGGGTGTTGCGCCAGGAGGTGGAGGCGCGCGACCTGATCCCGCCGTTTGACAATTCGGCGATGGACGGCTACGCGGTGCATGCCGCGGACCTCGCCGCGGCCTCGGGAGAAAACCCCGTCACCCTGCCGGTGGCCTTCCGGCTGCAGGCCGGTGACGCGGCGACGGAGCCCCTCGCCGCCGGCAGCGCAGCGCGGATCATGACCGGCGCGCCGATGCCGCCGGGTGCCGAGGCGGTGGTTCCGCACGAATTGACGGAATTCACCGACACCGAGGTTACCTTCAGTGACCCGATCGAAGCCGGGCGCAATGTCCGTCCGGCAGGGGGAGATATGAGGCCCGGCGATGTACCGCTCGGGCCCGGCGCCGTGCTCGGCCCTTCGCAGCTCGGCATCGCCGCGACCCTCGGCTACGCCGAGCTCGAGGTCAGCCGCCGCCCGCGCGTGGCTATCCTTTCTCCCGGCGATGAGCTGGTCGACATCGGCGAGCAGCCCGGCCCCGGGAAGATCCGAAACTCCAACGCCTGCTCGCTGCGGGCCGCCGTGATCGAGAGCGGCTGCGAGCCGATCGACCTGGGAATCATCCCCGACAACAAGCCGGCCATCAGCGCGGCCATCGGCGCGGCGATCGAGCGCGGCGCCAACGCCTTTGTCTCGACCGGCGGCGCCAGCGCCGGCGATTTTGATTTTATCAAGGAGGTCATCAGCGAGGAGGCCGAGGCGCCGCACGTCTTCAAGGTCGCGATGAAGCCGGGCAAGCCGCAGGTCTTCGGGCTCTTTGACGGGAGACCCTTCTTCGGACTGCCGGGTAATCCCGCCGCCGCGATCGTCTCCTTCGAAGTCTTCGCCCGCCCGGGCCTGCGCAAATTGCAGGGCCGCGCCCGCGTCCTGCCGGAAATATTCGAGGTACGCTTTCCCTTTGAGCAGCGCTATAAGCCAGGTCGCGTTTTTCTTCTCAGGACGCGCGTCGAGCCCTCGGCCGATGGCGGCTACGAGGTGGTTCGCCCCGGCGAGCAGGACTCCAGCTTTCTCGCGTCGCTTGCCCGCGCCAACGCCATCGTGGTGCTGCCGCCGGAGGGTGGGCCGGTTCCCGAGGGAGCTACCCGCCCGGCGTTCTGGATGGGAGAGACGGGTCGATGAGCGCCGCCGGCGAGCGCCGCGAGGCGGTCATCCTGGCCGGTGGCCGCAGTCGTCGCATGGGCAGCGAGAAGGCCCTGCTCCCACTCGGCGGCGGGACGGTCATCGAGCGCCTGGCGCTCCGCCTGGCGGGTTCTTTTGACCGGATCATCATCTCCGTCGGCAGCGAGCCTCCCTCCCGGGGGCTTGCGGACGCGCTTGCGCGGCTGGTCTCGGGAGGGGTCGATGCGGAGGCTGTTCGGGACCAGCGTCCCGGCAGCGCCGGTCCTCTCGCCGGGGTGGAGGCCGCGCTCGAGGCGGTCGAGGGGAGCCGGGCCTTCTTCGTAGCCGTCGATGTTGTCGACCCTGGCGATTCGCTGCCCGAGAGATTGCTGGAGGAGGCCTCGGCCGAGGGATCCCTGGGCGCGGTTCCCCGTTGCGGGGGGGTGATCCAGGGCGCCTTCGCGGTCTACGCGCGCGCCCTGCTGCCCCGGGTCCGCTCGTTTCTTGACGAGGGAGAGGCCCGGCTGCAGGCTCTCGCAGGAATTGAGGGCGTCAGCGTGGTCGAGCTCGATTCCGCCGCGGGAGGCGTCTTTACCGCCTTCAACACGCCCGCGGAGTTTGAGTCGGCCCGTCTCGCTATCGAAGGCGGTCCGGAGACAGAAATGTGATGAGAAAAGCATCGGGCTCTGTCATCCTCGACAGAGGGCAGGGCGCAATTCTTTCCGGAGATCGCGATGGCCGGCAATGAACAGAAAACCAGCGGCGGACAGGACTCGCGGGACCTCTACGACGCGGTGCTCTCGTTTTGCGCGGCAGATCGAAAGAGCGTTGAGGTTCTCGCCCTCGAGCTCGCCCGCCGCGGCATCCGGCTCTATCGGGATGAGACCCCAGAGGCGCAGGCCTGGGGAGCCCGGCTGGGAGAGGCCATTGCGGCTACCGCCGATGTTCGCTCCCGCTACGTCATCATCTGCCTTCCGCGGGAGACGGCCTGCGGGATCTGGGAAGCGGCGGAAGAGACGGTGGAGCCGAGCGGAGTCTCCTCCGGGTCTGAGCCCAGCTCCTCGATCAGCTACCTGTGCTGTCCGCCGGAATCAGTGGTCAGCATAGCCGACCGGGTCTCCCAGGAGCTTCGCAAGGCGCCGGA
>CBFHWB010000210.1:0-6187 GCA_965659285.1 Planctomycetota bacterium
GGCGGCGGCGATGGTGGAACCCACGCCGAGAAGAAGGCGCTCGAATACAAGATTCCCGAAGGTGGCAACGTTCCTTACAAGAGTCCCGGGCATGAGCAGGACTTCGTCAACTCGATGCGCTCGAGGAAGAAGCCGATCATGACGATCGAGGCCGGGCACGCCGTCGGCACGCTCTGCATTCTCGGAAATATCTCTTATCGCCTCGGCCGCGGCCTGAACTGGGACGCGAAGAATGAGCGCGTCATCGGAGACGAGGCGGCCAACCGCCTCATCGCCAGGCCCAACCGCTCACCGTGGCGGGTTTGAGGAGAAAGGAATAGAGATGACCAACCATCGCAAGTCGTACCCAATCCTGATCGTTCTCTTTGCCGCCGCGTTTCTACCGGTAACCCCTGTTCTTTTCGCCGAGGAGCTCAAAGGGTTCTTTGACGGAATTCGCTCGCCTGACAACGCCGTTCGCATGAAGGCGCGTCTGTCCGCCCCGGGCCACGGGGCCGCGGCCATCGCCGGCCTGGGGAAGATTCTCGTCGGTTCCGATCGCGAACCCAGCATCACCGCGAGCCACGCCCTGACCCTGATTGTTCACCACGCCGGCCGTCCCGGTGCCGAAAAGGAGAGAGGGCCTGTGCTGCGGGAGCTCGGGAAGCTCGTCGAGGGATCCTCCAACAGTTACCTGCGCCGCGAAGCCCTCTGGCTGATGGGTTTTATCGGTGGAGATGAGGGCTCGGTCAAGGTGGCTGAAAAATGCCTGTGGGATGAAGATGAACATGTCGCCGAGATCGCCCGGTTGGTTCTCGAGCGGATGCCCGGACGTTTTGCCCACAACGCTGTCATGACAGCCATCGGCAAGGCTGACGAAGAGCTCAAGGCTGACCTGCTCTTCACTCTAGCCAAGAGAGGGGACCATGCGGCGGTCAAGACGCTGGTGATCTTCTCCGGCTCCGATGATGATGGTGTTCGTCTCTCCGCTCTCGAAGGGCTTGCCCGGCTTGCGACCCCGGAGGCGGTAGAGGTTCTTCTTGCTGTGGCCGGGAAAAAAGATGATCCCCAGCTCCGGAAGATCTTCCAGGAAGAGCTGCGCCTGGCTGATGGGCTGGCCGCCGCCGGCAACGCAAAAGATTCTCGGCGACTCTACGAGTTCGCGTTGAAAAACGCTCCCGAGGATTTCCAGAGAGCGCGCGCTTTGCACCAGCTCTGCCCGCGCGGCGACGAAGGGGCCGTTCCGGTCCTGCTGCAGGGACTGGCGGATGCGGCTGAGCGAGTTCGTTCGCTGGCCATGAGGCGACTCTCAGCCCTTGATGGACCGGGGGTTACATCTGCCCTGGTTAAGGGGTACGAGGAGGCCGCGAAGGGGGAGCGTCCCGTGCTTCTCAGGGCACTTGCCGCCCGGGATGCGAAGGCCGCCGAGCCGTACCTCGCGCGCGCGGCGGCGGGAAAGGATCCCGAGCTCAAGATCACCGCCCTGGACGTGAAGGGCGAGCTGGTCAAGCCGGCACTCGAGGCGACCTATCTCGAGGTTGCCGCCGCCGGTACCCAGGCGGGCAAAGCAGTCGCTCTCAAGGGTTACCTTGCGCTGGCTGAGGGAAAGCTGGGAGGGGGAAAGAAAAAAGAGGCTCTCGATATGTTCAGTCGCGCTCTCAGTCTTGCGGAGGACCGGGAGTTTCGTTCTCGGGCTCTGAAGGGACTGATTGCCTCGGCTGACAAGGGATCGATCTCCAGGCTGGAGCCCTTTCTCTCCGATGCCGGTCTCTCGGTCGAGGCGGCCCGGGGCTATGTTGGTTTCGCGGCGGCGATTGGTGCCGCGGGAGATAAGGATGCTGCCGAGGGTCACCTGCTGAAGATTGTCACGGGGAATTTTCCCAGGGAGCTTGTCGGCAGCGCGGCGGGTGAGCTGCGAAAGATCGGCAGGGATCCCCAGCGCAAGGCGAAGGGCCAGGGTTTCGTCCTCGACTGGTGGCTGACCGGCCCGGTGCAGGATCCCGATGGGAAGGGCTTCTCGCGAGAGTTCGAGCCGGAAAAGAAAATCGATCTCCAGAAGATCTGGCGGATCGGGCCGCGCCGCTACCGCTGGCAGAAGCTACAGGATCTGAGCCTCGAGGGGACGATCAACCTGCTTCCGGTTTTCCGGCGCAGCCAGAATGTCATGGCCTATGGCTATACGGTGGTCAAGGTCGCTGAGGATACCGATGCGGTCTTCAGGATGGGCAGCGATGCCGGCCTGGCCTGCTGGGTGAATGGCGAGAGGGTGCATTTTGCTCCGGCCCCGCGCAGCCTGAGGGTCGACCAGGATTCCGTGAAGGTTCGGCTCAAGAAGGGCGAGAACCGGATCCTGCTGAAGATCGGCCAGCAGAGCGGCCCCTGGGGATTCTGTCTTCGCATCACAGATGCCGCGGGAAAGGCGCTGGAACTGCGCTGAGCTCTTCAGGGGCTTTCGTTTCTCAGCAACTCGACAAGCTCGCTCGCCGCTGGTGACAGGGTTCTGCCCTTGAGCCGGGTGAGCGTGATGGGCCGCTCTGAGTTGAAGCCCGGGATTTCCAGGCTTCGCAGCTCGCCGAGAGCCATGGCTTCCCGGGCGGCCAGAGCGGAGAGGAAGGTCAGGCCTAGGCCGGCCAGGGCCGCCTGCAGCGCGACGGTATTGCCGGGAACCTCAAGCAGCGAGGTGAAGTCCGACGGTCGTATGCCGCAGTCCGCCAGCCTCTTGATGGCGAGATCCCGGGTCGCGGAGCCCTGCTCACGGAGAACCAGGGGCAGCCGGGAGAGCTCTTCAGCCTCCACCTTCAGCGATGCCGATCTTTTTCGCGGCGGCCCGAAGCCGTGCTTCCTGAGACAGCGAGGCGCCGCGAGCGCCAGGACCCGGTCCTTCTCGACCTCGGCCGTCTGCAGATCCCGGCCGCTGGCCCGGCGTCCTACAACGGCCAGCTCGATCTCCCCGGCTCTCAGAGAGGCGAGCACGGTGTCGGTATCGCCGACCTGCAGTTGGAGTTCGAGTCCGGGATGCCTGTCCTGGATCGCGGCGAGGTATCTCGGAAGGAGGTAGGCGCCCGGAATCGAGGAGCCTCCGACCCGGAGCGGACCCTTCCTTCCTTCCTTGAGTTCCCGGATGGCCTCCATGGCTTCGCCTCGTTTGCGGAGCGTCGCCAGGGCGTGGGGGAGCAGGATCTCGCCGGCTGGAGTCAGCCGGGTCCGGCTGCGTGAGCGGTCGAGGAGCTTCGCGGCCAGTGATTTTTCAAGAGAGGCGATCCGCAGGCTGATGGTCGGCTGCGTAAGCAGCAGCCTGCGGGCGGCTTCCGTGAAGGAACCGCAGTCGGCGATCGTTACGAAGGCCTCGAGCTCATGCAATCCGAAGTTTTCTTCCATAGGTTTATTCTATTTATAAGATTGTATTTATCAATAGATCTGATTGTCGAGGCTCGGGCGGGCGAGGCTATACTCTCCTCTCGGATTTACCTTTCGCTCTCTTGACCCGGTGTCCCGATGAATCCAGCTGCAGCACGGCGTCTTACCCTGGCGATGTTCCTGTTCTCCTCCGCCGCCGGTTGTACGGGTCCAAAAGTTTCCGAGAGGGCTCTTCATTTCGATTATGTAGCCTCGATATCCGAGGTGGCCGCCGGGGCGAAGAAGGTCGACATCTGGATACCTGTTCCCCAGGACGATGAGTCGCAGAAGATCAGCCAGCTCAAAATCAAGGCGCCGGGTAAACATCGTCTCACGACCGAGAAGGTCTATGGCAACAGGATGGTCTACGTGAGCCTCGAGGCTCCTTTTCCCGAGAAGGCCGAGGTGAGGGTGTCCTTCGATGTCGAGCGCCTGGAGGTCTCCAGTGTCTCCAGCCTGCCCGCTGTTCGGGCCGGGGTCCGCCTGCTGGGGGGCGACCGGATGGCGCCGATCAGCGAGGAGGTACAAAAGAGGGCCTCGCAGGCCGCCGAAGGCAAGAAGGCGATACCGGCTGTCGCCAGGGGCCTGTATGACAGGGTCCTCTCGGACATGGCCTACGATAAGTCCGGCAAGGGTTGGGGACGCGGCGATGTCGCGCACGCCTGTACGATCGGCAAGGGTAATTGTTCAGATTTCCACACCCTCTTCATCGCCATGGCTCGCAGCAGGAAGATACCCGCCTTCTTCGAGATTGGTTTCCCGATTCCGGCGGACAGGTCCGAGGGCTCCATCGGTGGCTACCATTGCTGGGCCTGGTATTCCGATGGCGACACCTGGAAGCCGGTGGATATTTCCGAGGCGGACAAGGCGCCTGAGAAAACGGAATATTTTTTCGGCAATATCTGCCAGAACAGGTTCTCGATGAGCTCTGGGCGCGACCTGCTGCTCGAGCCAAAACAGCAGGGAGGACCGCTCAACTTCTTTATCTATCCCTACGTCGAGGTTGATGGCAAACCAGCTGGAGCCAAGGTGGAGAAGGCCTTCAGCTTCAGGAACCTTGACTGAGCGCCGGGGGCGACCTCAGACCTCCAGGTTGTCCTTGAACAGCCCGGCCTTGTCGGCTACCGCCAGGCTGTCCCTGCTGATGAAGTTTCCTGAGATGATGTTGTCCCGGCACTCACCGGCCAACTCGATGGAGGCCTTCATCGTCTTTTTCGCCCGCCGGTCTATGATGGTGCAATTGCTTACCCGGCAGCGGGTGGCATTTTCGAGCCAGATGCCCCGGTAGCGCGGATCAAGCACCTGGCAATCGGAGATGGCGACATCCCTGCTTCCAATCACTTCGATGGCTCCGCCGCGGTTTTCTTTTCCCTGGAAGCTGTCTTCAAGGATCGTCGCGCTCAGGTTGACTCCATCGCAGTCCGAGATCCGGATCCCATCATCATGATTCTTTTCACGGTGGCCGGGATTCCAGTCGATCGAGTTACCTGAGAAAACGAGGTTGGCGCATCGCCGGGCGGCGAGGGTTCGTTCCATTCCGCTGTAGAGTGAGTTTCCGCTGATGCTGACACCCCTGCAGTCAGCGAGGTCAAGCAGGGTGGCCTGGCTGCCGATGAGATTTCCCGTGATGGCGAGCAACCCCCCGGTGAGCAGTCCCTTGCCTCCCAGGACCCTGACATTGGCTCCTCCCGGGGTCGGACGGGCCTGGATCGTATTGCCGACGATCGTTCCTTCCCGGAAGCTGCTGCCTTCCGGGCGCATATCGATCAGCAGGTCGGCGCAGTCCCGCAATTTTTTATCGTGGTTGTACTCGATGTCGTTGCCGACAAATTGGAAGTTGCGCAGGCCTCCACCATCGAGCCAGATACCCGCTACGGGGTTGTAGCTGATGTGGTTTGAGCAGATGATAGCCTGGTGAAGGTCGACCTTGTCGAAGTGGATCCCAACCTTCCTGTTCCGGTAGATGTGGCAATGAGAAATGATGAGGTTCCTGTTGCGCTTTACCAGGTGGATACCGGTTGAGCAATTACGGATGAGTACGGCGCTGAGGGTGGCCTGGAGTGTTCTCTCGAGGCGCAAGCCGATGGCATTTTCGTGATCTCCGAGGATCTCGATATTCTGAATCAACGGCAGGCGTTCGCTGTTCCAGGTCAGTTTGCTGATGGAGTCCGGATCAGCGGTTCCCTTGTGGGTGCCGATGAAATGAAAGGCGGGGCCGGCGGCGGCCATCCGAACCCGGGCTCCGCCGGTGCCGTCGATGGAGGTCCAGCCTCGCTTTGACAGGTCGATGACGATGGTTCTGCCGAGTTTATAGATTCCTCGTTCAAAGACCAGGGTGCCTGTATTGCTGGCGAGAGCTTTTTCTATGGCGGCGCTGTCGTCGGTTCGACCGTCTCCTATCGCACCGAACTCTTTTACACTTTTGCGTGTCGGGTTGGTTCCTGGTTCATTAGCACGGGCCGTTGAGGCGGTTGATCCGGCTCTTCCCGCCAGCGCGGCCAGGACACCCTTGTTTACAAATTCTCTGCGATCCACGACAAATTTCTCCAGCGCTTCGGGTGGTCCGAACCGCCCTCGACAGGCTGTTTGGTTGCGATCAGACGCAGGGAACGATAACACAGCCCAGGTGCTGCCGAGGTTCTGAAATCGGAGCAGCCCCCTCTTCGTCTGCCGGGGTTCTTTGCTGGAGTTCAAAGCTCTGAAAGCTTAAGGTAGTCAGGGTGCTTGGTTGCAGGCGCGGGTCTTGCTGAATTGTCAGTTCCCGAAGACCTACAATCTCTTGAACAGGAGATATAAGTCCAGATGAGATGGC
>CBFHWB010000211.1:0-6165 GCA_965659285.1 Planctomycetota bacterium
GTCGGCGTCGCCAGCCTCTTCGGCCGGAGCCTCGTCCTCGGCGTCGGCATCGTCAGCCTCTTCGGCCGGAGCCTCGTCCTCGGTCTCGGCGTCGTCAGCCTCTTCGGCCGGAGCCTCGTTCTCGGTCTCGGCTTCTGGAGAATCCTCTACTGTGTCCTCATCCGTTTCCTGGGCGAGGAGTGTTTCTTCAGTGCTCTCGGCGTCTTCATCTGCTGCTTCATCATCGACATCAACTTCGACCTCGCCAGCGCCGCCTTTTCTCATCTGTTCGAGCTCTTCATCTGTGATGGGCTCTATTTCCAATTCCCATCCGGTGAGCTTCGAGGCGAGGCGAACATTCTGTCCTCGCTTGCCGATCGCCAGGGACTGCTGGTCAGGCTTGACGTAGATCGTCGCTTTCCTCGTGTCGTCATCGAGTTCCATGGTCGAGATTTCCGCGGGCTTCAGAGCCTGGATAATGAGGACTTCATCCGATTCGTTCCAGCGGACGATGTCGATCTTCTCGCCAAAGAGTTCATCTACAATGTTCTTTATTCTTGAGCCACGGACTCCAACACAGGCTCCGACGCAATCCACATTCGTGTCATAGGTCGTTACGGCGATCTTGGTCCGATACCCCGCTTCACGGGCTATTTCCTTAATCTCAATCACGTTGTCCTGGACCTCAGGGATCTCGAGGGCGAAGAGAGCTTTCACCAACTCTCTGTCTGTTCTCGAAAGTGTTATCTTGACCCGGTTGGCACTTTTCTGGAGATCCTTCACCAGTGACTTGATTCTTTCTCCAACACGGAATCGTTCCCCGGGCGCCTGCTCGCTCCTGGGGAGGAAGCCCTCGACCCTGCCGAGGCTGACGATCAGATTCGGACCTTCGTAGCGCTGCACCACACCGGAGACCAACTGGCCAATCTTGTCCTCATATTCTTCAAAGATCCTGTCTCGTTCAGCTTCCCGGATCTTCTGGAACATGACCTGTTTACCTGACATGGCGGCCAGGCGGCCGAGCTCTTCGGGGTCTATTTCCTGTCCGTCCTGGATGACCGTGGTTACGCCAGTCTCCCGATCGATAACTACATTGTCTTCCTCGGATTCGCCATGTTTTCTGCGCACAGCGGAAAGCAGCGCCGCCTCGATTCCCTGGAAGACGACTTCTTTCTCAATCTCTTTCGAGCGGTGGATCGTGTCTACAAGTCGGAGGATCTCTTCTGATTTCATCAGGTCAGGTCGTTCTTTAGTTTGTGCCTGGGGTCAAGGCCGGTTTCAGAGATTCCGGTTCAGTGGTGACGCCCATTCAGGTGAAAAATGTAACGAATCGTTATTCAGGTCTTCCGGATCAGTGTTTCGTGTTTGGTCAAAAGATAAAATGATGGTCCATAACCCGGGCTTTCCGAGTTAGGACGCTAAAGACGGACAGCATACCACCACCTCACAGGAACGACCACAGCCCACCCATTAAATGAGGGGATTCTGTGTTTCCTGAGAAGCCAATTAAACCGCCACTGTTTTACTGGATGCGGAATAACAGATAAGCCGCACCGAGCCTTAAAGACACTAAGAAGTGATCTTCAGGAGAATAACTACAGCGAGATAAATGACTTAGGCAGCCGAAGCAGTAGTTCGGGTTATTTTAGATTCGGGGAGAGCACTGTCAAGCCTTTCTGGACCAGGCTCTTTTAGCGATTGCCAGCGGGTCGAGGAGAGTTGGTGGCCAACTGATAAATAAGTGTTCCGGGTTCCCAGAGGAGGCGTCTGAAGACTCTCAAAGGAAAGTCAGTACGGCTTCCGTTTCGGCAATGCAGCCAGGCTTCGAGAAGGTCCTCTCCAAGCGGAGCGATGTCCTCACCCCGGTCGATATCCCCCAGGGTCGGCAGAAGCTCGATTTCGAGGCCTGTTCTCCGGGCGCTATCGATGGTTTGCTGTAATACCAGTGAGTGGCTCCACTTACCTGCCTGGAAGAGCTCAGGGGCTGGTGCTCGAAGTCCGATAAGGTAATAACCTCCGTCTGAGGCCGGCCCAAGGACCAGATCGTTATTTTTCAGAGAGGCGAACGCTTTCCGGACAGTGTTTCCATCCAGGAGTGGGCAGTCGCTGCCGATGAGGACAGCGGCTGTCGCTTCTTGGCTGAACATCTGCGAAAAAGCAGTCTGCATGCGGTTTCCAAGCCCTCCACCAGCCTGGGGCTGGAGAGAGGTTTCGCGCCATCCGGGAGCCAGGAGAGTCCGGCAGAGCTCGCGTTCTTTCTGAGGGGAGTAGAAGACGGTTTTATCGCAATGAGAGAGCTTCCTGGCCCACTGGAGAGTATCTGCTGCCATGTCTTCGTAGAGGGTCCGGGCGTTTTCTTCCCCGATCGTTTTCGCAAGCCTTGTTTTGACTGTTCCCCGCAGCGGTGCCTTCACAAAGACACCCAGATGGGGGCGGGAGGGCTGTTTTTCCGTCACGACAGGTTGCTGTCTCCGTTAGCTGCGCCTACTGAATAGTCCTTATACGGATTGCGAGTAAAGCGAAGCTTGTCTTTAGTCCGAAATAATGAAGGAGGAGTGGTATTACCGAAAAACCACTATTGTTGCGAGCAGTATAGAGTCCCGGGTGAAAAATTTGCCGTCGCTTTCCAGTGAGGTCTCCAGTTTTGGTCTTCGACCGGTAATAAGGTCGAGTGTCTTTCCCCTGACGCTGTAGTTCGCTCCGAACCGTGTTATAATCTCCACGCCTAATTGTCTTTATGTACGGTTTCGTACATTTTTTAAGAAGTCTGGAAGAAATCATTTCAGCGTGAGGAATTCGATTATTCATGCTCTGTGAATTATGTAATAAAAGCGAAGCGGTCGTCCATCTGGTCGATGTTTCCAATAATTCCCGGGCTGAAAAGCATCTGTGTAAAGATTGCGCGGCCTCCCAGGGAGCGACCATCAAAAGTCATATGCAGAAGAGCAGCAGTTCGACAAAAGATGCCAGCGATGTATTACCGGAAATCTTCCAGAATTTGTCGGCGACCTCGGGGGCGGCTGAAGCGGAGGCCTGTGGGCAGTGCGGTACAACGTACCGGCAGTTCCGATCGTCGGGGAAATTCGGGTGTCCGGAGTGTTACGTTGACTTCAACGTAAAGGTAAGTGACCTGCTGGAGAAAATTCACAGCCGCTGTGAGCACACAGGGAAGGTGCCCAGTACCGCAAGTGACGACATTGCTCAGCAGAAAGAATTGCAGACCCAACAGAAACAGTTGCAGAGCCTGTATGCGGATCTCGACAAAGCGGTCAATGATGAGGATTATGAACTGGCGGCTGAACTGCGCGATGAGATCCAGCGGATGCAGGAAGGGGCTGCCGAGGCCTGACTTCCCCGGAGGATCGAGTTGGCTCATCCGGCTGATAGAGAATTTGGTAGTAACGTTGTGAAAAACGGTAGCACAGAGAAAATGGAACTCAGTGATCTTCAAGCCAGCCCTGGCGAATGGTTGGGCGGTACGGGGCCTGAAGCGGATATCGTTATCAGCTCCCGGATCCGGCTGGCGCGCAATCTTGCCGGCTACCCGTTTCTCTCAACGGCAAACGAGCAGCAGCTTGGGGAATTGGAGAGGATGGTTCGTGAGAGATTGCTCAATACCTGTCGCGCCGAGGGGATGAGCTATTTCAGCCTTCCTTCCCTCGGGCCGATCGACAGGCAGTTCCTGGTGGAGCGTCACCTGATCAGCCGTGAGCTTGCCAGCGGCAAGGGTGCGCGGGGTGTTGGCCTGGCTGTAGATGAGACGGTCAGCATCATGGTGAACGAGGAAGATCAACTGCGGATCCAGGGACTGTGTTCCGGCCTGCAGCTTCGAGAGGCCTGGGAGCGTGTAGATGCGGTTGATACAAGATTGGAAAGCTGCCTTGAGTTCGCTTTTTCACCGCAATTCGGTTACCTGACCGTTTGTCCGACCAACGCCGGCACTGGCCTGCGGGCTTCGGTCATGCTGCATCTGCCAGCCCTGGTCATGACAAAGCAGATCAACAAGGTCTTCCAGGCGGTAGCCAAGATCAGTCTTATCGTTCGGGGTCTCTATGGTGAAGGAACCCAGGCCTCCGGCGATTTCTACCAGATCTCGAATCAGTCCACCCTCGGAAAGTCCGAGACGGATGTGATCGAGTTGATCGAGAATGTCATTCCCAAGATCATCGGCTTCGAGAAAACCGTCCGCACCAACCTGATGCAGCAGAAGCGCGAGGTGATGGAAGACAAGGTCTGGCGGGCCTATGGAATGCTGAAGCATGCCAGGATGATTACGAGCGAGGAGACCATGGATCTTCTCTCAGCCGTGCGCATGGGTGTAAGTCTTGGAATCATCCAGGAGGTCAAGATGGACGCGATCAACGAGCTCTTTCTTTTTACCCAGCCGGCGCATCTGCAGAAGCAGAAAGAAGCCCAACTGGATGAAACCGAGAGGGATGTGGTTCGCGCTTCGTATATCAGGAAAAGATTAAAACAGAGTGATTGAACGGTTGTCGGGAGGCTCCGGCAACTATCCCTTGAAATAAGATAAAACAGTCTCAGAATATTCAGACGCCCCCGTGGTCTGTCGGAAGAGTTTGAAGGGTATTTTTGGGTACCCGGCAGTTCGACAGCCAAAGGTACCAGCGGTGCCGGTAGCAGCTTGTTGAGTAAGCTTGTTGAGCAAGCTTGTCGAATAAGCTGGAGTCGACCCGCAAACACCGCAAATTTTGGTGGCCGGTTTTTCAGGAAATAAGCTGCTGTTTCTCGCTCCAAGAAGGTTTTCATGAGTTGGAACGGGGCTGGAATGCAGAATGAGGAGGTAGAGGTCAAATGTTCGACCGTTTCACAGATCGAGCCCGGAAGGTCATGGCTCTCGCGCGGAAGGAAGCGCAGAGGTTCAACCATGACTTCATTGGCACCGAACACATACTGCTTGGGCTGATCCAGGAGGGTAGCGGGGTCGCTGCCAATGTCCTGAAGAACCTGGGCGTAGAGATCAGCAAGATTCGCTCCGAGATCGAAAAGAATGTCCAGTCCGGACCTTCGATGGTGACCATGGGCCAGCTTCCTTTTACTCCGCGTGCAAAGAAGGTGCTCGAGCTGTCGATGGAAGAGGCCAACGAGCTTGGCCACAACTACATCGGTACGGAGCATCTCCTCCTTGGCCTGATCCGGGAGAACGATGGAGTCGCCGCGCAGGTTCTCCTCGATCTGAATCTGAAGCTTGAAGACGTGAGGTTCGAGGTGCTGGAATTGCTTGGCGCCGACTCTGAGCCCGAGAGTGCCATCCCGCAGTCTTCTTCCGAAGGAAAGAAGGGCCGCTCGAAGACACCTGCTCTCGATGCCTTTGGCCGGGATCTGACCGAGTTGGCAAGAGAGAGCAAGCTGGACCCGGTTATCGGGCGTCATGATGAGATCGAGCGCGTGATCCAGATCCTGAGCCGTCGAACCAAGAACAATCCGGTTCTTCTTGGCGAGCCGGGCGTCGGAAAAACTGCGATTGTCGAAGGTCTTGCGCAGGACGTTATCAGCGGCAATGTCCCCGAAGTTCTCAGGGGACGGAGAATTGTAGTTCTCGACCTGGCGATGATGGTTGCCGGTACCAAGTACCGCGGTCAGTTTGAAGAGCGAATCAAGGCTGTGATGACCGAGGTCCGCCGGGCCAAGAATATCGTCCTCTTCATCGATGAGTTGCACACTCTGGTCGGCGCAGGAGGAGCTGAGGGGGCTATCGATGCCTCCAATGTTCTCAAACCGGCTCTTTCCCGGGGCGAGGTACAGTGCATCGGCGCCACCACCCTGGATGAATATCGCAAGTTCATTGAGAAGGATGGAGCCCTCGAAAGGCGCTTTCAGACCATCATGGTCAACCCTCCAACCAAGGAGGAGACCGTGGAGATCCTCAAAGGCCTGAAGGACAGGTACGAAGCGCATCATCGTGTGAAATTTGAAGATGAGTCGCTCGAGGCGGCCGTGGAACTTTCCACTCGCTATATTTCAGGGAGATTTCTTCCCGATAAGGCGATCGACGTGATCGATGAGGCTGGTTCCAGGTTGCGAATGAAAACGATGACTCGTCCGCCGGACCTGCAGGATCTTGAAAAGAAGGTCGAGAGTCTCAACAGGGAAAAGGAAGAGGCAGTCGCCCAGCAGGATTTTGAGCGCGCGGCCAACCTGCGGGACCAGTCTGACAAGCTTAAAAAT
>CBFHWB010000212.1:0-6131 GCA_965659285.1 Planctomycetota bacterium
GATTATCATCCGGAAGCCGAAAGAGGAGATCGAGATAGAATATCTCAATCGCGGCCCCGGCAAAGAACCCTGGCCCGGGGTGCCGGAATTCCTGCGCGACTGATCTCCCCCACCGACCGGCTTGCCTGCGCGGCGATATCAAGATAGACTCCTTCTCAGGAGGCTTGCGCCTCATTTCCAGCCGTGGGCATGTTCAAGGTGATTAATTAAGATGAAGATGAATGGGTTGTCTGCCGTGGCGCTGCTCTTGCCGCTTTCGATGTGCGGATGCTTTTCTTCCTGGCACGCCTCTCCGTTTAACGGTGGCGAAGGGCTTGAAGGCCAGACAGTACTGATTGTGCCCTTTCGAGAGGCTCTGGCCGGAGCCGACTTGTGGTACGGCGAGTCCCGCCGCGGACAAACCATAACAAAGGGTATTCGGATGTGGGCCGCGGGCCAGGAGGTCGATGCGCGCTTCGTTACCGGGGAGCGCGTTGAAGAGGCGCAGAAGACCATCCGCAATTGGACGAAGCCGCGCCTGAGCGATGCCGAGTGGGCCCGCATCGGCCGAAATGTCGGAGCGCGCTTTCTGGTCGAGGGGTCGATCGACAAGCTCCAACTCAAGGATCCCCGCTCGATAGGTTTTTTCAGTGCCAGGGCGGTTATCAGCTACAGGGTGCTTGACACCGAAAAGGGGCGCGTCGTTCACCAGAGAAAGGGATGGCGGGTTGGTCGTGAGAGAGGCAATGAAGATCAATTCAAGGTCGACCTCGAGTTCGACAACCCCCAGGAGATCGAGCTGCGACTCCTCGCTCTGACGGCGAGGCGTCTCGCAGAGGAATTGTATGGATACTACGATTGAAGTAGTTAGAATAGCTCTGCTTAGTTAGCCTCTGGCCTATGGGCGTGAAAGAAGGAGACCTTGTTCGCGCCTGAAGCCGAAAGCCCAGGGGATTATCGTGAAGCCGGGTGCGCCTTCAGCGGCTCATGGCGGCTGCAAGACGAGGGCGCCGCCTGTGCTGCCCGCTTCGGATGTGAGGTCCTATGCTTACGAACACATACCTGGCTCTTTTAGGCCTACCGGGTGGATCTGAAATCATCATCATCGGGATTATAGCCCTCTTGCTCTTTGGGGCGCGCCTTCCGAAGGTCGCCCGTAGTATGGGTAAGTCCATCGTCGAATTCAAAAAGGGCATCAAGAATGTCCAGGAGGACATTGATGATGCTTCCGACGACCCCGCCCCCCCCGCCGACTATGACGACAGCAAAGAATCTTCCCCGCCTCCCCCGGAGAGTGGTTCGAGCAGCCATCGCGAGAAGGGCGATTTGAGCAATCCCGGCGACAGCTCGTCGAGCTGAGCGCGGAATTCTGAGGCGCCGCCCCTGCCGGGGACGTCCGATTCGTTTTTCGTTTTTGATGAGGCGTCGCCCTGCGGCCGGCCGTGCACGCCTCAGGAGCGCCTTTGATCGCCCCATGGGCATGAATGAGCCCTTCAGCGGCGCCCAGGACAGCCCTGAAGGTGATATGTCTAAAAGTACAGAATAGTCTGAATAGATAATATTGCCGGTTGGTTAATACCTGTATTCTTGTCCCTGGCCCCGAGCCTTGTGGGGCAAAGTGCAGGAGATGGCGTCACGTCTAGGCTCGTTCCACGTGGAACGGTTTCCGCAGAGCTTCAGCCCTCCCGAAAGCCCCGACCGGCTGTCTGGCCGGGAAACGACCGGGCGATTCGCAAAGGCGCCCCCTTCGTGCGGCCCTCCCCCGCCGGTATATTATGGGCCCTGAGGCTGGCGAGGAGGCCCCTGCTGCCGACGCATGGCCACACACGCAGAGAGAGCCATCTGGGATGTGGGCGACCCTTAGAATCGATTCTCCGGAGCCTGCCGCTTTGCCCGCCGGTGCGTTGTCGCTGGCGGCGAGTGTCTTGTGTTTGCCAGGTTATTTGCCGCTCCTGCGGTTGCTGTGTCGCGGCGTCTTCGGCTTTGTCATGGTTCCCTTCCGGCCTTACCGGCGGCTGGTCGGCCCAACTCCAGGCAGGATCGCCTGCCTGTCGCCGGTGAGATTTGAGCGGATCTTCAGGCGACTCCTCCCCGCGTCGCTTCGCCAGGGGCTTCCGTTAGCATTCGCGACCTCGAGCCCGCCCCTTTGCGGAGCTCCAGGCCTGGTGGCGATTGCTGTACCGCGACCCCTCCAGCGTTGTATGGTCGCTTGCCGGTCTTGTCGGTGGCTGATCAATCCAGTTCCAGGATTAAGAATCTCGTAGCCGCCGGCGGTGAGATCTGGGCGGATCTTCAGGAAGCGTCTTCCCGCGTTGCTTAGCCAGGGGCCGCCATCAGCATCGGCGACCTCGGGCCCGCTCCTTTGCGGAACTGCGAGCCGTGTGGCTATTGCGGTGTCGTGGCCCCTCCAGCTTTGTCATGATCACTTGCCGGCCTTGCCGCCTTGCCGGGGGCTGATCGGTCCAGCTCCAGGATTAAGGATCTCGTAGCTGCCGGCGGTGAGATCTGGGCGGCTCTTCAGGAAGCCCTCGGGCGGTTGGGGCCAAAGACGAAGTCCGTGATGGCCGCGGGGCTGGTCGCGTACCCGTTCGGTCTGGTGCTGGGTGCCGTTGGCATCGTTCGGCCGGATGTCAAGCGGTCGCCGCCTGCATCGCCGAGCCAGGTGTTGCCGTTCGAATCAACAATCGTCGGTCCACGCATGTTGATTCTCGCGTCGTCCAGCCAGGGGCTTCCTTTGAGTCCATGATCTACGGCTGCCGATGTTGGTGGCTGATGTCGGTGAGCTTCGATAGGCGAAGCGTTCTGCATGAAACTTTTTGTGGCTCGGGCTTGCGGCTGGAGAGAGCCGGCTGGTTTTTCGCTCGTATTTCCTGGGAGCTTCCTTGCGGTTCAGCATGGGTGCCAGCGAAGTTCCTGAGGGGGCTTTTTCGTCGCTGAGCTTGCGTCCAGCGAGTCCGGTTGGTTTCTCATCCGTATCTACTGGAGAGCTCTTTGTGGCCTTTATAAGGCTTGTTGTCCTTCGCGCAGCGGTTCTTCTCGGTTTGTTCTACGTGGAACGCCTGGGCTTTTATCCTGTGGTTTGTGGTGTGCCAGGGCCGACTCGCAGGCCCTGATGGCCCTGCGGCCTTTTTCGTTTAGCTCTTGAAAGGGGTTTCTTAGAGCACTAAAGTTCTGTTGTTGTCTGTTTGACGTATTTGGCCTGCAGGCTTGGTGGAGAGAAGTGACCCGAGCAATTACGGTTGCCAGTCAAAAAGGTGGTGTCGGTAAGACAACCACGGTGATTAACCTCGCCGCGAGCCTCTGTCTCGCTGGCCGCAAGGTTTTGCTGATGGATCTCGACCCGCAGGCCAACGCGACCAGCGGGGTAGGGGTGGAGGTGCCCGCGGCTGATTCCGATGAGTTTCCATACCTGAGCGCCCTCTTGAACGGTGATCCGCTCGAACCCTTCATTTGTGAGACGGGGCATGAGAATCTCTGGGTGCTGCCCTCGAGTCCGGAGGCTTCAGACCTTCGGGTGGTGCGAGACCTGGAGGCAGCCGATGCGGATGAGTTGCGCCAGAGGATGCGGGAGGCCACGGAGCCTTTTGACTATGTGGTCCTGGACTGCCCGCCATCGCTGGCCGGGCTTCCAACGCTGGCCCTGGAGCTTAGCGATGGGCTTATCGTGCCTGTGCAGTGCGAATACTACGCGATGGAGGGGCTGAGCCAGATATTGCCGTTAGTTAAAAAAATAAAGAATAATACAAATCCAGAATTGGAGATAGAGGGGCTGCTTCTGACGATGTTTTCTCCGGACCTGGATCTTTCTCATGATGTCGTTGATCAGATCACGGAGTTTTTTGAAGGCGGAACCTTTTCGTCCGTCATTCCAAGGGACGTCCTTTTGGCTGAGGCGACCAGTCATGGATGTCCGGCCTTTCAATATGATTGTGAATCGAAAGGGGCCTGGGCTTATGTCGAGCTGGCCCGGGAAGTGATGGAAAATGGCTAAACGGAAATTAGGCCGGGGGCTGGAGTTGTTGATCGGAAAGGGTGGGGGGGATGTTCCAACCCGGACGGGTCGAGACAAAAAGAAGCCTGCGAAGAAAAAGTCCGCCAAGCAAAAATCCCCTCGGAAGAAAGTTGTCAGCAGGGAGGCTGTGGAGCAGCCGGAGCTTGAGCTCCAGGCTCGGGCGACCGGCGACTCGGCTGAGCAGGGTCCGGTGGTCTTGATGGTCAGTCCCGATGAAATCCGTGAAAATCCTCAGCAGCCCCGAAAAGATTTTCCGCTGACGGAGCTGGAGGCGCTGAAGACTTCGGTGGCTCGAGATGGGTTGTTACAGCCGCTGTTGGCCCGCATCGACGGCAAGAGCTATCAGCTTGTAGCGGGGGAAAGAAGGCTGCGGGCATCGCGAGAGCTTGGCCTGGACAAAGTTCCGATAATCCTGGCGGACGTGGCCGATGAAAAGCTCCTTGAGTTGGCCCTTGTTGAAAACCTTCACAGGGATGATCTCAACCCCATTGAGCTCGGAGAGGCCTATCGCAGCTTGCTGGCCATTAAGTCCTGCACCCAGGAACAGCTGGCCGAGCAGCTGGGTTTGAGTCGTTCGGCCGTTAGCAACACCATTCGTCTGCTGGATTTACCTGCAGATATCAAAAAGGCGCTGGTTCGGGGTCAGATCAGCGCCGGGCATGCGAAGGTGCTTCTTTCCGCCACCAACAAGACGGATCAACGGCTGCTTTTTGAAAGAATTGCCGAGGAGAACATGTCCGTTCGTGAAACGGAGGCTTTTTTAAAGAACGGCGGAGGCGATTTTGATGACGAACCTGCCGGCAAAGCCGATCGAAAAGGTCGGGCGAAGGCGGATAAGGATCCCAACATACTGAAGCTGGAGGAGGAGATGATGGAGGCTCTCGGCGCGAAGGTTTCCATTCGAGTCAGCGGCCGCCGTAAACAGAAAGGTGTTCTCTCGGTCAGCTTTAATTCGCGCGCGGAATTTGATCGCCTGCGGGAACGTCTTCTGGGGCTGATTGAGGCGTGACAAGGCCAGGGGCCAGGCAAAACGACAGAATCGCACGCGGCGTGTTTTCGTAGCAAAAGCGGCAGGCCCGATCCTGTTTATTCTTCGCCAGCGGCAGATAAGGGGTGTGAATTAGTTCCTCCTTCAGGGTTCTCGCTGGCTTCTTGGCCAAATGCGATGCAAACTGTCGGCGCTGGCTAACCCTCAGCGAGCATTTTCTGCCGCGGACCCCTCATTCCGGGCAGGGTGAAGAGAAGAAGAGACGTTTTTAGAGAAAAGACGGAGATGAAGAGAGTGCTTCATTTGCTGTTGCGCGGGCCGGCCCATCGCTCAGGTGCCGTTTTAAGCGCGGTCTTGCTGATTCAGTCCGCCTTCGTATCAGACGGCGAGAGCCTTTTTGCCCAGGAGCCCGCCGACGAGGCTCCGGCTCAAACGGAAAGCCTGCCGCTGGCCGACAAGCCTCTGCATGAAATCGAGCTGAGCATCGAGCAGGCTGTGGAGATGGGGCTCGCGCGCAGTTTCGATGTCCGGATCGCGAGGACCGAGGGAAAAATCCGCGAGCGGGAGATGGTCATCCAGGATGCCGTCTTCGATCCGTTTTTTACCCTTAGCGCCAATTACAGCAAGAACCGGAGGCCTTCGGTCAGCTTCCTTGATATCGGAGACGCTGTACTATCCGAGGTCCGGGTTAACCCGTTTGAGTCCTCGAATTATTCGAGTGGGATCCGTCTTCGTACCTTGCTGGGTTCTACTTACTCGCTCACGGTCGGTGAGTCCGGCTTCGATCGGCCACTGGCCAGCAGCCTGTACAGCTTCAACCCGGTGCAGGAGGCGTCCGTTCGGTTTACAGCGACGCAGCCGCTGCTGAAGGGAGCCTGGTATCCATACAATTACTCGGCTATCCGGGTGGCGGAGAACAACCGTAAGCTGGCGATGGACAGCCTGGAGACGACCATCAGCGACCTGATCTTTCGTATCGAAGCCGCCTATTGGCAATTGGTCTTTTCTTCACGGAACTACGCGGCCAATGAGAATTCCCTGAAGGTTGCGACCGAGAATGTTGAGAAAGCGCGCAAAGAAGAGGCGGCAGGAACCCAGCCCAAGATTTACGTAACGACAATCGAAGGACAGCTGGCCCGGCGCAAGGTGGAG
>CBFHWB010000213.1:0-5985 GCA_965659285.1 Planctomycetota bacterium
GGCCGCCGATGCCGATGTGATCTATGCCAAGTCATGGGGATCCCTGCTTCGTTACGATGACCCGGCCGCTGAGCAGGATCTTCGCGACAGCCTGAAGGATTGGGTGGTGGACAGCGAGATGATGAGCCGTACGCGCAGAGCCTATTTCATGCATTGCCTGCCGGTGCGCAGGAATGTCGTGGTCAACGATGACGTTATCGACAGCAACCGGTCCGTTGTTCTGCAGGAGGCGGAGAACCGTCTCCATGCCCAGAAGGCGATTCTTGAATGGATTTTTTCCTGAGCGACTCACGCCGCGTCTCCAGCCCCGCCTCGCGGCGGCCGGCAAGCCTTCCGCTTGTCGGGTGCTTGTTGGCCGCGTTGATCCTGGGGCAAGGCCTCTGGCCCGGGCGGATCCTGGCGGAACCCCTCGAGGCCGGAATCCCGCCGGAGTCCGTCCTCTTCCTGCACTGGCAGAACGCGAAAGATTCGGGCTTCGCCTCCACCTATCTCGGTCATTTGCAGGAGAAGACCGCGCGTTCAGGGTTCCTCGACACGTTTTTCCGCCACCTGGGAGAAACGTTTCCTCCCGCTTCGAGAAAGGCCTTCACATCTCACCTCAAGCGTTGGAGGGGCATCGTTTCCAACCTGCCGTGGTGGCACCTCGCCTCATCCGAGGTGGCGATCGGCGGACGGGTGGGAGCCCGGGGAACCTTTGAGTTTATTCTCCTCTTTCGTAGAGAGAAAGAGAAGATCGCCGCGGAGTTGTTGGGGTTGCGGGATCTGCTCTACGCCTATTCCAGCCTGGGTGAAGAATATGAACTCGAGGTTGGCATTCGAAACGGCGCGGCGACCACGGTTCTTCAGAATGGTCTCGACCTGCTTGACCAGGTAGCGGTCAGCGCCCAGGGGGACGTGATCGGGATTTCGACCTCAGCCGCTCTTCTTCGCCGAAGCTTCCAGTTACTCTCCGGCGAGACTCTCTCTCCGGGCTTTACCCGGACACCCGGCTACGAGCAATTGCAGAGTAAGATGAAGAAGCGCATTGGCAAGAAGCCTCCCGCCGGGAAGGAGACTGCGCGTTTCGAGTTTATTTTTCAACCTCGCGGAGTTCTGAAGGATGTGGTGATCCTTGACGTGATTGAGGAGTACCACTATCTCGCAAGCTTTACGCCCGCTGGGGCGGAATCGAGCTCGCGTACTGTCCTCAGCGAGGCCATCGGCAATCCGCTGATAAAGGCGGTTACCGGTCAGCCCTCGGTTGAGGGACTCGCCGCCGGAATCTCAGCTGACGCGGTCTCCTACAGCGCCACCTCGGGGACGGATCCGGCCGGAGTCTATGAGTTCTGCATGGAGTTGCTTGTCAACATTACAGGGAATGCGGAATCAGCCGAGAGGTTTGAGCGTGAGCAGGCCAGGCTTGGTATTCGCCTGCGGCGCGAGATTCTCCAGAACCTTACCGGGCGGCGGGTGACCGCGGTCTTTCCTCCCTCGCCGGACGCTCGACCTTCACGCGCGTTTCTTTTCGAGGTCAAGGATGCTGACAGGGCCTCCAGTGCGATCGCTGGAGCTGTCGAGGCTCTTGCCGGGCCGCTGAGGGAGTGGAACCTTGAGCTTGGCAGCAAGACTGAAGATGGAGCCAGGGAAGGCTTTCATGTTTTCAGCTCGGGCTTGCTGGGATTCGATATCGCTTTTGGAGTGCGCGGGAACTTCCTGGCGCTGGGCACATCGAGAGAGGCTTTCAGGAAGGTTGCCGCCGCCCTCGAGGGGAAGTCAGCCTCACTGGCTGATGCCGGGAGTCTCAAATGGCTGCCGAAGTCGGATCTTGCGGTCGACAGCTTCTACAAGGGCGTGGGCTCGGGGCTCTCCGACCCCGGCGACTGGCTGCTGAAGATCGGCGGCTTGCTGGGTACCCTGCTTCCGGATCCCAGGGAGCCGGCTATTTTAAAGCCGTTCCTGATCTCCTTGCCCCGCCTGGAGGGCGCGCTGCGTTCCCTGGATGTCTTCAGCGAGAGCTCTGGATTTTCTCTGCGTGATGGGCGCGTTTTTTTCAGCACAGCCTCCAGCAAATTGCGGCCTGTCGCCGGGTTTTAAGCCTTCTCTGTCGGTATAAATCTCCCGACGTTCTTGAGCCATTGGGGAGTGTCCTGCATACTGGTTGCAGTGACCGGCGGCTTGGAATGAGCGGCTGGTAGATTCACAGACGCGCCCGGCCTTCGGGGGGAGCTCTTCAGGTCATGTTACAGTGCCAGACTTGTAAAAGCTGGAACGAGGATGGAGCGGCCTTTTGTACCCAGTGCGGCCAGTCGGTCGGCGGAGGCAGGAGGCGCTGGGGGCTGCGTCACACGCTGGTTCTCATCGCAGGGCTGGCGGGAATTCAGGCGGCGGTTTTCTTTTATTTTTTCCAGCAGCCTGTCGAGCCTGGTGTGCCGCAGGGGCAGGGACAGCCGCGCTCCGTCGCCGTGATGAAGCCGGCGGTTGAGGGAGAGACACCCGCTCCGCCGCCTGCCAGGGAGGGGAAGCCGATTTTGAGTCGGAAGAAGCCTGGACCTGCTGAGAAAGCTCCTTCCAGCCCGCCCACGGTTCGCAGAGTCAAGGTAGATTCGGCGCTGGCCATTCTCGAGCTCTTTGACAAGAGCGGTCAGTTCGCGCGGATTGCACAGGCGGTGGTTGTCCATCCCGATGGGGTGGTGCTGACACGCTACAGCCCTCTTCTTGGAGCTTACAAGGTGAGATGCCGCCGTGAGGGCGTAGCCGGGAGCATCCCGGTCACAGGTATCATTCGCTACAATCAGCCTTCGAATCTGGCCCTGTTGCGTCTTGCGAGGCCGGGGCAGAAGCTGGCCGCCCTGGAAATCATCACCCGCTCTACGGCAGATGGGCTGGCCAATGAGGATGAGATCAACATCTTCGACGGCCCCGGAGGTCGGCCGGCAAGGATCGCCGAGGCTTTCTTTTCCACCGCGGATGGGCATTTGGGGATCCTGCTGGCTGATTCGCCGGGAATTGATGAAGAGTCCTTCCTGGCCGTCTCAAAGGCGGGGGAGGTCATTGGGTTGTGCCGTCCGATGGTGGGCAATGTTGTGGGGCTTCCCCGCAGGACGATTCCCGCCAGGCCCCAGGGCTTGAGGGTATTTATCGACCCTGCCAGCGTTTTCCTGCGGGAGTTCCTGGTCGAGCCCGTCAGTTCGACCGTGGCTGATAATACGATGAGAATTTACGAAGGTACCTTCGATGATCTCGAGGCCCGGGCGCGTGAGAGCTACCGGACGAAGCGCTGGGGAGAGGCCATCGAGCTTTTGCGGAAGGCGATCGAGCGCGGGAATGTCGAGAATGTCGAGGTGGTGCGGCTTGACAGATTGTTCGATTTTTTGCGGGAGAGCTACCTGGGAGAGATCGGCCGTCTGCAGGACAGGCGCCGCTTCGAGGAGGCTGCCGAGATGGCTCGTCGGGGACTCGAGTTCTTCGCCAGGGATGGGATTCTATGGTTCAAGCTGGCTGAGATCTGCGCCGAGCTGGAGCTGACCCGCGAGGTGATTGACGCTCTTCTGCAGGTCCGGGAGCTCGAGAGTTCACGGCGGATCGCTCCCATGCTGGAAGGAGCCTATCATCAACTGGCACGGGATGCGCTCAAGGAGAATGACGGGCGCCGGGCGGAGCTGGCTTATGTCGAAGGGATCGAGCAGATTCCCGATTCAGCCATACTCAGGCTGCATCTCGGACAGCTTTACCAGGAATGGGCGATCTACCAGGATGCGATCAGGCTGCTGGAAGAGGCGAAACAGCTCGATTCCGCCCTGGCCCAGCAATCGGATGTCCTGCTGGGTAGAATCGATGACATCCTCTCGAGCAGGGAGGCGGTTGTCATTCCCATACCTGAAGGGGCTCCATCGATCAGCGCCAAGGTACTGCTGGATGGAAGGATGGAAGAGACCTTTGTGATTGATACGGGCGCCACCTATACGGCTATTTCGGAGACCCTGGCGCGTCGGCTCGGTTACGCGTTTGAGCGCGGAGAGCGGATCAACGTGACCACGGCGGCCGGGAGGATGCAGGTTCGCAGGATTCGCCTGGTTTCCATTTCACTGCAGGGCTACGCGGTACACAATCTGCGTGTCATCGTTTTGCCTGACAGCAAGGGGAGGAGCCTCAATCTCCTTGGGCTCAATTTCCTCAATTACTTCAAATACAGTGTCGATTCGGCCCGCGGTGAGTTTCGTCTCGAGCGTCCCTGAGAGGTCTGCCGGTCGCCAGCCGTTCCGGTAGAATCTCCGGCATCAAAAAAGGAGCCGGAATCCATCCGGCCCCCTTCATTTTTAAGCTGGTTGTTCGGCTTCGTGACGCCTACTTGGGCTTCCCGCCTCCAGCTGGAGGAACGGGGCCGAAGACCTTCGGCTTCGCCGGCTGAGGCTTCGAGCTGAGAGGGCGCGATGTGCCGCCGGTGAATTTATTGGTCGAACTCTTGCGGGTGATGGATGACCCCATGGAGGCCGTGGCGTTGATCTTGATCTCCTTCAGGGTCGGGTCATCCGTGGCGACCAGGATCTTTTCCACGACTCTTCTCGTTCCGGCCTTGGGCTTCTTGAAGAGCTCTACGGAGAGCGCGTATTCCTTGCCGGGGGTGATTGTCGACAGCTTGGTCTTGAAGTGCTCCCCCTGGAGACGGACTCCCGTGATGTTGAAGGTGTGGTTGGAGTCGAGGCTCTTGATGCGCAGTTCCTTGGTCGGAAGAGGGCCGCCGACCTTGTCGAGCTTCTCGGTTTCTCTGCGGCTGAAGTAGACCGAAGGAGGACTCGCTTCAATGCGGTCTTTGACAGTGATCGATACACGCACGGGCAGGTCGAAGCTCTTGTTCTTGACCGTGACATTGGCGTCAATTTCCGCATAGTGATACTTGCGAGTGTCGTCCGGAAGTTTCGGGGTGACCAGCAGCTCGTAGGAACTGTTCGCTTCAATTTCCTTCATCTCAATGCTGACGACCTCGCTTTTGCTCGTGGCCTTGTTGAGTTTGAAGGAGTTTTTAGAGGACTTCTTAAGGCTGATGCTGAGCGGCTTGATCGGCACTCCCCGCACGACGGTAATCCTGGGCAGCTTGGGTTCGATCAACACGGCGGTCTCGATTTTTCCCGTCATGGTGAGGGTCTGGGTGGTCTTGCTGGCATTGGTGCTGATCTGGGCCGTTTTACGGATGGTTCCTGAAAATTTCTTGGTGTCGACCTTGAGGGTAATCTTGCCGGTGGCCCCGGGCGCGATGACCTGGCCTTCTCCGCCGACCGTGGTGCAGCCGCAGGAGGGCTTGATCTTTTCAATTCGCAGGGGAGCTCCACCACTGTTCTTGACGACGAAGTCATGGATCACTACCTCGCCTTGCAGCACCGAACCCCAATCGAAGACATCCTCGGCCACCTTAGACAGGGGCGGCGAGAAGTTCTTCGGCGGCGGCTTCAGGAGGTAGCGTTTTTTCTTGGCGCTGCCGGTCTTGGCCGGGGCGACCTTTCCAGCCTGGGGGGTCTTGGTGGTCTTTTCTTCCTGGGATGAGATCTGTCCCATGAAGAGCAGTCCGAACACAGATGCCAGGGCTACAACCAGACCCGGGCGATGGATCATTCTCTTAGAAAAGGTCAGCATGACGTTACTTTAACTCCAAAACGAAATAATGGTGAATTGCCTGTCCCGGCCGGCCTTATTTGCCGGTTAACTGGAGCCTCCCGCGGCGTTAGGGGCTGGGGGGCCGATGACCTTTGGCTTTGTCGGCTGAGGCTTGATGCTTTTCGTAGGTTCCTTGCTGCCGTTAAAGTCCGAACTGATGGGAGACTTGTTTTTCTGAGTGGGCTTGTAGAGCAAAATGGCTTTGATTTTGAGTTCCTGCAGGTTCGGGTCATCGTCGTCGGTGTCGATGAAAATGGTCTCTATGATTTTCCCGGTTGTGGTGGCATTGGGTTTCTTGGCAAGTTCAATGGCCAGCTTATACTCTTTGCCGGGAGTTACGGTTTCGAGGCGACCCTT
>CBFHWB010000214.1:0-5947 GCA_965659285.1 Planctomycetota bacterium
GCGAGGGCGGGAAGCTTCTCGGGTCTGCGGCCCGGCCGGGATCCCTGAGAACGGAGATCGGCAGGGGAAAGATTCTTGATGTTTACGAGGACTCCAAGGCGATTGTCTGCAGCGTTTCCCTCTTCTGTATCGATCCCGAGACCGGCAAGCGCTCCTGGCTCTACCGGCCGTCACGCGGGGCTGTTATCAACACCACCATCGCTGTCTCCGGGGGGCGGGCCTGGTTTATCGAGAGCGGTAATGCGGAGACCCTGGACGGGCCGATTGACCGCTACACACTGGATAAGCTCCTGTCGCGCGGCGCCGCTCTTGTCTGCCTCTCCACCACGGATGGAAAGGTTCGCTGGAGAAAGCCCCTGGATCGGCTGAGGGTGAGGAATTCTCTCTTCCTGAGCTCCTCCGGTGGTGTGCTGGCTCTCTCGGGCTCGCGTAATGAGGCCGGCACCGTGCGCTACGATCTCTCGGCTTTCGATGCCGCGGCGGGAAGGCAGTTGTGGTCTCGCAGCCATGATACCGGGGTCAAGACGGGAGGAACCCACGGTGAGCAGGATCATCGCCACGTGGTCATCGGCAAGGTGCTCTACGCCGAGCCCTTCGCCTACGAGCTGCGCACCGGGAAGCCTGTCAGCGGGTGGAAATGGAATAAGACCAAGCGAGGTGGCTGCGGCAATGTCTCGGCTTCTCTGTCGAACCTCTTTTTTCGCGATGGGACGGCCTCGTTCTTCGATCTCTCCCGCGGCGTCCACGACAAGGTTACCGATATCAGCCGGCCGGGGTGCTGGATTAACATGATTCCCGCCGGGGGGCTCCTGCTCATTCCCGAGGGCAGCTCGGGCTGTACCTGTAACTACGCTGTCCAGGGATCGATGGCCTTTGTTCCCTCCCGCTGAGACCCGGCAGGTCAGGTAGTGTATGATCGGGCCTTTCAGGGTATGCTCCGGCGGACAGAAGATGATTCAGGTCTATGACAGGTAACGAAACAGAGCTTCTTTATCTTTTCTGGAGCGTGTTGATCCTGGCCGCGGTGCCGGTGATCTATCGTTTGTGCCGGGGCCGTTCGCAGGCGCTTACCGCCCTTGACGGCTTCGTGTTTGTCTCGATGGGCGGCATTATCCTGCTTGATTTTCTGCCGCAGGCTCTCGAAGACGGGGGGTGGCCCTGCGTGGTCTTTGCCGTCCTGGGCGTCGGGTTGCCTACAGTTATCGAGAGACGAGCACACAGGTTGGGTGAACATTTTCACCGGGCGGCGCTCTACCTGGGTCTTCTCGGCTTGCTCATCCATTCGATGCTGGACGGGGTTTATCTTGGCAGTTCCGGGGCCGATTCCGGGCTGCTTCCTCTCGCGGTGATTCTCCACCGGCTCCCCGTGGGACTCACGGTCTGGTGGCTCGTTCGCTGGTCGCGGGGACGCGGCGCCGCCATGCTCCTGCTGGGGGTGCTGGCCATCCTGACGGCGCTCGGATATTTCGCCGGGTCAGGACTTCTTGATGGCCTCTCGGGCAAGGGGCTGGCCTGGTTCCAGTCGCTGGTGGCGGGCTCCCTCTTTCACGTGGTCCTGCACCGGTCTCGGGGCGCGGCTCCCGAGGAAGCCCCGGCGGCTGCCGGAAGAATGCTGCCGCTCAGCGCCTCGGGGATTGGAGGCTTCCTGGGCCTGGGGCTGGTCGTCTTTCTGCTCTCCGGCGAACACGGCGGCCACGCTCATTCCGGCGAACACGACGGATTCTGGCATTCGTTTCTCGCTCTCGCCCTGCAGAGCGCTCCCGCGCTGCTGCTGGGCTATTTCCTCGCCGGCCTGGTCGCGGTCTTTCTGCCGGTATCCTCCGTGCGCTGGCTTGGCGGCGGATCGTTAGGCGGCCAGGCCCTTCGCGGAGTGGCTGTCGGGCTTCCGCTGCCGGTCTGCTCCTGCGGGGTGGTGCCCTTGTACCGGGCGCTTGTCGAGCGCGGTGTGCCGGCTACCGCGGCGCTGGCCTTCCTGGTGGCGACCCCTGAGCTCGGGACGGACGCTGTGCTCCTGTCTCTGCCGCTGCTGGGCGGCCCTTTTACCCTGATTCGGATCGCCGCTGCCGCGGTTCTCGCGCTGGCCGTCGCCGTGATCGTTGGTCGGACCATCTCCTCAAGGACGCCGGAGAATTCAGCTGCGACTGCGGAGGAGGCCGAGGGACCGGCGGGCGGAGTGCTTGACAAGCTTGGTGGTGGAATCAAGACCGGGCTGGGCACCCTGGTAGACCATACCGGTCCCTGGGTTCTTGTCGGACTCGCGGTCGCCGCCCTGGTCGGGCCGCTGGTGAGGGATAGCTGGCTTGTCGACTGCGAACCCTGGCAGCAGGTCGTGCTCTTCGCCGTGCTTGGAATTCCGGTCTACGTTTGCGCATCCGGGGCGACTCCCATGGTCGCGGTGTTGCTGGCCGGCGGGGTCTCTCCGGGCGCGGCCCTGGCGTTTCTCCTGACCGGTCCGGCGACCAATGTTGTGACCTTCGGGGTCATTTCCGATCTGCATGGACGGAAAACGGCCGTCTTTTTCTGCGTTATGATGGCGACCCTCGCTGTGACGATTGGGTTTGCGGTGAACCAGCTCTTCCCGGGTTTCGCGGCGCTCGACCCGCAGGCTGGTCATGATCATTCCGCAGACTACCTCGCCTGGGCGTGCCTGTGGGTTCTTGGAGGTCTCTTCCTGCTCTCCCTGCTGCGCAGGGGGCCGCGGGAGGTGGTCGGGAGCGTCTTCAGCGTCGAGGCTCTGAGCGGGGCGGAGGGGGGAGATGAAGATGAGGGGCACGACTGCTGCGCAGGAGGCGGGGAGGCCGCTGCCGAGGCAGAGGATGAGCCCGAAGGCTGTTGTGGAAATTGACAGACCCTGATGTTAAGACCGCTGGAGATCTTTTGTTGGAGAAGAGTCATTGAGCGATCCTGTTGAGAAGAGCAAGGAACCCGCGGGGCGGATCAGCCTTGCCGATGCCCAGGTCCGTGTCGATCGCTGGATCGAGGAGGTCGGCGTACGCTATTTCTCCGAGCTGACGAATCTTGCCCAATTGGTCGAGGAGGTGGGCGAGGTGGCCCGGATCCTCTCCCGCACTCATGGAGACCAGAGCTTCAAGAGCGGCGAGGAGGGGCTGGACCTCGGTGATGAGCTTGCCGATGTCCTGTTCGTGCTGATCTGTCTCGCGAACCAGAACGGGGTGGATCTCAGCGAGGCTTTCGAGCGCAACCTCGAGAAGAAGACCTCTCGGGACGCGCAGCGGCACATCTCCAACGCGAAGCTTGAATCCCCGCCGGAATAGGGCACCCGGGATGGATTCAGAACCTTCGGGCAAAGGCGGTTTGCGACTCGGAGGCGGGCGCCGCATCTTATTCCTGGCGGCGAAAACTTCTGGACGGACCTTGTCGGGCAGATGAAAATCTCCCGAGCCTTTTAGCCGCCGGCCGAGCCGGCGCAAATCCTCAGACTGGTTTTATCATGCAGATCCGCTTCTTTAACTCACTTACCAATACCGTTGAAAATTTCGAGCCCGTGGAGTCCGGAACCGTTCGGATGTACAGCTGCGGCCCGACGGTCTACGACTACGCCCACATTGGAAACTTCAGATCCTTTCTCTTCAGCGACCTCCTGCGGCGCTTTCTCGAGGTCGCCGGCTACGATGTGATCCACGTCATGAACATCACGGATGTGGGACACATGACTGAGGATGCTGTCGCAGATGGCGGAGGCGAAGACAAGATGGAGCTCGCCGGCAGGAGACTGAAGGAGGACAAGAAATCCGGCAAGGTCGCTGAAGGGGCGGTCGAGGACCCCTCGGACCCCTACCAGGTGGCGCGCTTCTACACGGACTCCTTCCTTGGCGATGGCCGCGAGCTTGGCCTGAAGGTCGCCGGTGAATATCCCGGGCGTATGTTTCATGCCACCGACCATATCGAGGACATGCAGGAGATGATCGCGGACCTCATCGACAAGGGGCACGCCTATGTAGCCGATGATGGGGTGGTCTACTACAGCGTAGAGAGCTTTCCCGAGTACGGACGCCTGAGCGGCAACACCCTTGATAACCTGCAGAGCGGAGCGGGGGGGCGTGTGCTTGATGAGCACCAGGACAAGAAGAAACACCCGGCGGACTTCATGCTCTGGAAGGCCGACTCCGCTCATATCATGAAATGGGATTCTCCCTGGGGCGAAGGCTACCCCGGCTGGCACATCGAGTGCTCGGCCATGGCCCGGGCCAAGCTCGAACGTGATGTCATCGACATCCACACCGGCGGCGAGGATCTGATCGTCCCTCACCATGAGTGCGAGATCGCCCAGTCCTGCGGAGCGACCGGCTCTGACAGCTTCGCGAGGTTCTGGATGCACGTGCGATTCCTGCTGGTCGAGGGAGAGAAGATGTCGAAGAGCCAGGGTAATTTCTACACGGTTCGCGATGTGCTCGATGGGAAGGTGACGGGCTCTCCCGTTCACCCGGCGGTGCTTCGCTATGAGCTCACCAAGACCAACTACCGCAAGAACATGAACTTCACATCCCAGGGGCTGCAGGACTCCGCGACCGCGGTTCGCAGGCTCAACGATTTTTCCGCGAAGCTCGAGGAGCAGGCCGGGGGCGAGGCCGCCGAGGTGGACAATTCCCACCCGGTGCTCGCCGAGTTCCTCTCCAGTATGGCCGATGACCTGAATGTGGCCGGCGCGCTCGGCGCTTTGCTTCCCTGGGCCTCGGTGTCCAGGATGCCTGAGAACCCCCACGAAGCCCTGGCCGTGATGCGGAAGATCAACCAGGTCCTGGCGGTGGCGCCGCTGGAGACGCAGACGGGATCCGATGATGCCGCTGCTGAGTCCTCGGGCGAGGGAGATCGGGATGAGACCGTCGCCGGCTGGTGCCGGGAGCTCGATGCCGCGCGCGCGGATAAGGACTACGAGTCGGCAGACCGCCTCAGGGACCAGATTATCGAGGCTGGCTATGACGTCAGCACCAGCCCGGAAGGCACCATGGCGAAAAAGCGTCTTGCCTGAGACCTTTCCAGGCGCCTACATTTGTGGAGAATTCGCTTCAACTCTGTTAGACTCAGGGTTCCGGCGCAGACAGGTTCGTCCGCCGGGTTGTATTCTACAAGATGTACTCACGATTGATTTTTCGGCTCTTATGGGAGGTCTGATGCTAACCCCTTCGAAGGTCCTCGACCTGTATTTCCTGGAGGCTCGCTGCATGCTCATCGAGGTGGCCGCGACCCTTGACCGTTTTGACCGCGCCGTTGATTCAGATTCAAATGGCGATGGCGGCGATGACCGCATTGAGAAACTCTACGAATCCCTGCAGGTGCTCTCCTCCAGGAGTGAGACTTCTGACAGGTCTGAGCAATTGCTCAAGCTGTTTTCAGGCCCCGCCTGAGCTCGATTCTGAAATAACAACCGGCAAATAACCGACCCGAGAGAGCGATTCAAGATGCAGATAATTCAACCCCACTATCACGCGATCGCGCGCACCGCGCAGGACTATGAGCGCATGGCCATGTCCGGAGTGGTCGCTGTTTGTGAGCCGGCCTTCTGGGCGGGCTTTGACCGGGAATACCCCGAGACCTTTATCGACTACTTCCGCCAGATCGGGGAGTTTGAGCCCACCCGGGCGGCGGATTACGGCATCCGTCATTTCTTCTGGGTGGCGGTCAACCCGAAGGAAGCTGAGAACCAGGAGCTCAGCCGCGAGGTGCTCAAGAGGTTTCCCGATTTCTTCAAGATGCCCAACTGCCTGGGCGTCGGAGAGACGGGGCTTCACAAGTCGACCGCCAACGAGGCGACGATCTTCGAGGAGCAGGTTTCGCTGGCCATCGAGCATGACCAGCTCATCCTGATCCACACTCCTCATCTCGAGGACAAGACGCACGGCACCCGCAGGATCCTCGAGATCCTCGAGGGCTTGCCCGTCGATCGCAACCGTGTATGGATCGACCATGCTGAAGAACACACCATTCG
>CBFHWB010000215.1:0-5650 GCA_965659285.1 Planctomycetota bacterium
CCCAGATCACCAGGGTCTCATCAAGCATCCCCCGGTCCTTGAGGTCCTTGATGAGCGCAGCGGAACCCTGGTCGGTCTCCTTCGCCAGGGTCGGGAGGTGCTTCTTGACGTTGCTGTGATGATCCCAGCCGCGATGGAAGACCTGGATGAAGCGGACTCCGCGCTCGGCAAGCCGGCGGGCCAGGAGGCAATTGGCCGCGTGTGAGCCTGGCTTCCTGGCCTCTTCCCCGTAGAGCTTGAAGGTGCTCTCCGGCTCGTTCGAGGTGTCCGCCAGCTCAGGTACGGAGGTCTGCATCCGGAAGGCCATCTCGTACTGGGCCAGGCGGGTGGTGATCTCGGGATCGCCAATCTCCTTCTCCCGCAGCCGGTTGAGGCGCGCCAGCCGGTCGAGCATCTTCCGACGCTCGGCCTTCTCCCCACCGGCGGGATCGTTGAGATACAGAACCGGGTCCCCCTGGCTGCGAAACTTGACTCCCTGGTATTTCGACGGAAGAAAGCCGCTGCCCCAGAGCCTGTCGTAGAGAGGCTGGGCCTGGTAGAAGTTGTTCTTGCTGAGCAGCACCACGAAAGAGGGCAGGTTCTCGGTCTCGCTGCCGAGACCGTAGCTGAGCCAGGCGCCGATGCTGGGGCGACCGGGCTGCTGGTGCCCGGACTGGAAAAAAGTCACCGCGGGGTCGTGGTTGATCGCCTCGGTGTGCATGGACTTCACCACGCAGATATCGTCCACCACCTCCGACATATGCGGCAACAGGTCGCTGATCCAGGTGCCGGACTTGCCGTGGCGACGGAACTTCCAGGGCGACTTCACCAGGGGGAAGCTCTTCTGGCCAGCGGTCATTCCGGTCAGACGCTGACCATCGCGAATTTTCGCCGGCAGCTGCGTCATGTGAAGCTTCTCGAGAGAGGGCTTGTAGTCGAGCAGGTCAACCTGTGAAGGAGCGCCCGACTGGAGCAGGTAGATCACCCGCTTGGCCTTTGGAGCGAAGTGGGGAATCCCCCCCAGCCCACCGATCCTCGCGCCATCACCCTGGGCCCCGCCGGCGAAAAGCCCCGGGTCCAGGAGAGAAGCCAGGGCGGCGACGCCGATGCCCGTGCTCGAACGCCCGAAAAACTGGCGCCGGTTCTGGAGCAGTCGTGATTCAAGTATCGGATCCCGCATCAGGTCAACCCTTCGTGATGGCTTCGTTGATATTCAGCAGCAGCCTGGCCACCTCGGCCATGGCGGCGAGCTTCTTCGTTTCCAATTCGTCGTTGTAGGCGGAATCACCCACCTTGAGCAGCCTCAGGGCCCCGGCCGGGTCCGCCGTGTACCGATCAAGGGCGGCCAGGTAGGCTTCCTTGAATACCGCCAGCTCCCCGGGCCTTGGAGGGCGGGCGGTCACCAGCCGGAAGCCATAGGTGATCTGGGAATCCAGAGGGCCTTTCACCTCCACCAGCATCCTCTCCGCCAGCTTCCTCGCCGCCTCAACATACTGCGGACCGTTGAGGAGAACCAGCGCCTGAAGCGGAGTGTTGGTTCTCGATCGGCGAATCGTGCAGAATTCCCTCTCGGGAGCGTCGAAGGTCTTGAGCATGGGCGAAGGTACCGTTCGCTTCCAGAAGGTGTAGATGCTCCTTCGGTAAAGATCATCTCCCTTGCCCTGCTTGTATTCCCGGGAGTAGCCGGGGCGATTGTTCAGCTCCATCCAAAGCCCCTTTGGCTGGTAGGGATAGACACTCCGGCCGCCGAGCTGGTTTACCAGCAGGCCGCTGACAGCCAGGCTCGCATCGCGGATCTCCTCGGCGTCCAATCTCATCCTGGGCCCGCGAGCCAGCAACCTGTTCTCCGGATCCTTTTTGTAAGCCTCGGAGCCCGCATGCGAACTCTGCCGATAGGTGGCCGAGTTCAGAATCAGACGCTGGAGCTGCTTCGTATCCCAGCCACTCTTGATGAACTCGACCGCCAGCCAGTCGAGAAGAAGGGGATGACTTGGAAGCTCGCCGCGAACACCGAAATCCTCGGAAGTCTTCACCAGCCCGAGGCCGAAGATCCTCTGCCAATGGCGATTCACAGCGACACGGGCGGTAAGAGGATGACCCGGATCGACCAGCCACTGGGCGAATCCCAGCCGGTTGGACTTGTTCTTCTTCATCCCGGGGACGATCGCCGGCACCCCTGGATCAACTTTCTTTCCACGCTCGTCATACACCCCTCTTTGAAGAATGTGGGTGGCCCGCGGCCGCGGCATATCCTGCATGATCATGGTCTCTGGGAAGCCCGCGGACTTCTGCTTCTCGATAGAGGCGATACGATCCCGCAGCCCCTTGCGGGGATCGTGTTCAGCGAGAAAGTACTCACGCAGCCGTGCCGACTCAGCGGCCTTGCGGCTGCCGGCGGCCCTGGCGGCGATCTTGCGAATATCGGCCGGCACGCCTTTCAACTGCAGCAGGTCCGGGCTGTCTGTACTCACCGACAGCCGGGGTCTGCCGATTCCATGATTCGCGAAGCTCGCCTCGTGCCGCAGGCGGAAGTGCAGCCTGGAGCCGCCCTTGAAGCCAAAGGGACGTATGGGAATGAAGATCGCCGTGGCCGGCTTCTTTCTAGTGGGACCATCGACAGCCCAACCACTGTTGCCCGCGACAGTCCTGTCAATGGCCTTGGAGACCTCGTACCCAGCCTGGGAATAGTCGGCGCTGGCGCGAACGAATTGCACCACCTCCTTGTGGCCAGGCTTCTTCTCTGAGATCACCGTCAATTCAAATTCGCTCAGGACGAAGTTCGAGTTGCTGTGACGGCCGGGGCCACCCCCGGGGAGACTCTCGTGGGTCAAGGCCTCGAGGCGAACGGCCGAGATGCCGGTGGCCTCGGTCCGGGTCGAGATATCGTAAACGTTCTTCCGCGGGTCGGCTCCGCCGGCCAGGACGCTGTTGTCCTTGAGTCGTCTGAGCGTGCTCCCGCCGGAGGCCTTCATCGTCCTTGGCGCGAGCACCTCCCAGCCGCCACCCGGGGCGGCGGCAATGCCCTTCGCCCATCGTTCGAGCTTCCCATCGATATCGATCGGTTTGCTCAGCTCACCTTTCAGCTTTTCCAGCTGCGACGCGAGCTCCTTCTGGCGGGCCACGGCCAGCGGAGAAGCCAGCCGCTTTTTCGGGGCGAAGCCATTGGCCCCGCGCTCCGGAACCTGGTTGAAGAACGCGTAGACCTGGTAGAACTCCTCCTGGGAGAGGTCATCAAACTTATGATCATGACACCGGGCGCAGGCCAGGGTCATGCCCAGCCAGACCTCGCTGGTGGTAGCGACCCGGTCCATCACATACTCGGTACGGTACTCCTCATCGATGATGCCGCCCTCGATAGTGATCCCGTGATTCCGATTGAAGCCCGTAGCGAGGTGCTGCTGGTCGGTCGCCTTCGGCAACAGATCTCCAGCCAACTGTTCGATGGTGAATTGATCGAAGGGCTTGTTGCTGTTGTAGGCGGCGATCACCCAGTCACGCCAGACCCAATGCTGGCGCTCGGTGTCATACTGGTAGCCGTTGGTGTCAGCGTAGCGGGCGAGGTCAAGCCAATGCCGCGCGAGGTGTTCGCCGTAGGCGGGCTTCGCGAGGAAATGATCCACCATGCGCGCGTAGGCCCGGGGGTCCTTGTCGGCGAGAAAGTCCCCTACCTCCTTGATGCTCGGAGGCAGACCTGTCAGGTCAAAACTCACCTTGCGAACCAGGCTCTCGCGGCTCGCCTCGGGGGCCGGCTCGAGGCCTTCGTATTCGAGACGGGCGAAGACAAACCGGTCGATGTCATTAACCACCCTTCGGGAATCTTCGAGAGCTGGAAGCGGCGCCTTCTTTGGCGGCTCGAACGACCAGTGCTTCCTGTACTCGCCGCCCTGTTCGATCCATTTTTTAAGTGTCGCGACCTGGGCCGGCGACATCACAAGCGCCTGATCTACAGGGGGCATGCGGTCATCTTCATCTTCGGCGGTAATCCTGCGGACAAGTTCGCTGGCAGAGGCGTCCCCGGGAACGATAGCCCGGCGGCCGGAACGTGCCTTGCCGACAGCCGACTCCCGCTGGTCGAGCCTCAGCTTCGCCTTCCTCTTGCCCGCATCCGGCCCATGGCAGGGGAAACAATAGCTTGAGAGAATCGGCAGTACGCTGCGCTGGAATTCGATCTTGTCCTCGGCCCCGGCAAGACAAGGCCAGAGCGCGAGAAACAAAACGGACAAACGACTACAGGTTGCAACAGGCATAGCGATCCCTCGATGAAAAGCGAGGGGCGGCGCTGAATGCTGCCGCCGGCCTCGCAGATCCCTGCATCTTAATCAAGACCCTCGCCTCAGGCAAGCAGCGGTCAGTTAAGCGGGGCTCCATCCAGGATCCAGCGCTCGATTATATTGAGAGTTTCTTCATCAAGCGCCGGGGCGCCCAGGGGCATCATCTCTCCACTTCCCCCTATTTCCAGGTGAGTTCCATTGATCTTGCGCCACAGATAGCTCTCCGAAGGAGCCCCCCTGGTGATGCGGTGCATCCCGGGCAACTCCGTCGAAGGAACCTCCACCAGGTTTTCATAGATAAACTGGGGGTTTCCGTGAAGATCCAGTCCGGCAGCCGGCGGCTCGTTCGGATGACAGCCCGTGCATTCTTCCATCCTCGGGACAATCGGCACCAGGCTGCTGTGACAGGTCGAGCAACGCTTGAGCACGGGAGCGATCTGCGCGCTGAAGCTGACAGGAGCTTCGCCAGGCTCCGGGCAGGCGGCGGCCAGGGCTGCCTGCGCCGCAGCCAGTTGCCCCTCGAGTTCTGCTACGCGTTCCGCAAGATCCTCCCCGCAGGTCGCGGGCACCGGCTCGGACCCGCCACTGAACAGCCACTGCAGGAGGTAGATCGCATCCCCGATATCCCGACTCCCATCCCCGTTGGTATCTCCGTTCTGAACAGCCGCGGGATTACCGCCGGCGACCGCGACCAACTGATGGGCAAGGCCACCCAGCAAAGTAACATTCAAGGCCAAAGCGAACACGGTTACGCGCTTCATGATGGCGCCCTTTCATTATTTTTTGTGATGACACCGCAAGCCTATAAGAGGCCTCGGGGACAAGCAAGAAAAGGCGGGGCGGATGGTCCCAACTCAGGGAGCGAAGCCCTCGCGGTATCTCGCCTTGCACTCGGCGAGGACCGCCGCGCTGGAGGGCAGCCCGGCGATATTGACAGTCTCGAGCGGATCCTTCTCGTGGTCGTAGAGCTCGGTGGCGATCACCTTGCCTGTCTTGAAATCACGCCACTCGGTGTATCGATAGCGGACGGTTCGAACTGACCGTCCCATGGCATCAGGGGCGCCGGTGAAATAAGCCGGACGCGGATGCTGCGTGAAGGCTCCCTTCTTAACGATAGCTGTCGGATCCTCGAGAATCGGAACCAGGCTTTTCCCTTCAAGCCCCTCGGCCCTCGAAAGCCCGCAGAGCTCGACCAGGGTGGGGTAGAGGTCGAGCAGTTCGGCCAGCGAGTCGGTCCTCACGCCCCTCTCCTTCATACCCGGCGAGGAGATGATCATCGGCACATGGGCATCGAGCTCGAAATTCGAAGTCTTGGCCCAGAGCGAATGCTCCCCGAGATGGAAGCCGTGGTCGGACCAGAAAACGACCACGGTCTTTTCACGCAAACCGAGCCGACCGAG
>CBFHWB010000215.1:5660-5946 GCA_965659285.1 Planctomycetota bacterium
CTGGGCATCGAAATAGGTGATCGCCGCGAGATAGCCGTGGCGCATCTCCATCACGTCCTTCTCGCTGAGCTTTCGCTGCTTCCCTCCGCCGAGGATCTCGCGGCTGTTGTGCCAGGCGATCCTTGGAGCATCCCTTGGCCACTCGGGATTGGCGGGACGTGAGAGCTTTGAGCGATCGTAGAGATCCCAGTACCTGCTCGGGGCGTTGAAGGGGGCGTGTGGTTTCCAGAACCCGACGGCTAGAAAGAACGGCCTGGCGGCCTCCTTGCGCTCCCGCAGAGCCTTG
>CBFHWB010000216.1:0-5529 GCA_965659285.1 Planctomycetota bacterium
CATGGGTGCCTGGCCGTCTGACCTGCAGCTCGACTCCCTGCGTGGAGACGGCGGCGGATCTGAGGGTCTGTGGGGCAACGCGCTCCTCGGACGCACCGAAGGCCACGGAAGCTTCTCGGTCGAGTTCGACAACTGGGTGGGCGGATTTGATCCGGCCACCGGCGGTTCGCCCAACAGCGACTGCAGCTACCACGTCGGGCTTCTTGCCAACACCATGGTCAACGCGCATGTCGCGACGAACATGGACCTCGGAGTCGGAGCTGCCGACCTGCCGAACCTCTTCACCGAAGAGGGCGTCCACGTAGCCGTCAAGTACGCGCCCAACGGGCACGTCACCGTCACGCTCAACGATGAGCTGGTGGTGGTCGACAGCCACGTGGTGCCGCTCAGCGGTGACCTGATCCTTGGTTTCACCGGCGGAACCGGTGGCGCCACGGCCGACCAGGAAGTCGCCAACATCACTCTGTATGAGCTTGGTGCGCCCGGCCCCACCTTCGCGGATGCCGGCTACTGGGAATTTGACAACAGCCTCGCCGCCTCGACCGGACAGCCCGACCTCGATGCGGTAGCCTACGAAGGCGTAGAACCCGGGGTTGCATACGAAGCTGCCGTGATCAACGGCGAAGATGCCATTGTCGGCCACCTGGCCGACGGCGCGGCGCTTCGCGTCCACCACGGACTCGCCCCCAACGGCGGTGGTAGTTATGTAAATGACTACACCCTGATCATGGATGTCCTGTTCCCTGTTGTTGATAACTGGATCTCGCTTTACCAGACCAACGGCTGTGGAGACACGGACGTCCTGGCCTGTAGTAACGATGGAGACTGGTTCGTCAACACCTCCAACGGAATCGGTATCAGCGGTAACTACGGAGGTTCGGTCCAGGGCAACACCTGGCACCGTCTCGCCCTGACCGTTGACAGCGCCACCGGGCTCTACACCAGCTACCTTGACGGTGTGCAGGTGCAGCAGAACGTTGACGCGGTTGCCGTCGATGGACGCTTCAGCCTCTACAGCCAGGCCAACGCTCCCCCGATTGACTGGGTCCTGCTCTTCGCAGACGAGACCGGTGTCAGTGAGATGGGCGAGGTGCTGATCAACAGCGCCGGCATCATCAACCGCGCCCTGAGCGGTGAAGAGGTCACGGCCCTTGGCGGACCGAATGCCGCCGGCGTCTCGGTCGCTGGAGCATTGCCCCCGGAACCCCCGGTGGACCAGCCCAACGACCTGTGTGACGGCGCGATCGCGCTTGACCTCAACGCCGACACCCTGAGTGTCAGCGTCGACGGTTCAACCGCCGAAGGTGCCAACCCGGATGCTGAAAACGCTACCTGTAGCTCGAGCAACGCGCCCGGCCTCTGGTACAGCGTACCTGCAGTCGGCGGCTCAATGACAGCCTCGCTCTGCGGCAGCAACTACGACACCAAGATCAGCGTCTTCAGTGGCGCCTGCGGAGGTGTCACCTGTGTCGCCAGTAACGACGACTCCTGCGGTCTGCAGTCGGTAGCCTCCTGGGCACCCGAGGAAGGTGCGACCTACCTCGTTCTTGTCCACGGCTTCGGCAGCAGTTCGGGTGATTTCACCCTCACGGTCGAAGCTGTTCTCGCTATGCAGGACAACGACGATTGTGGCGGAGCCATCGAACTGGACCTGGCCACAGGCCAGGCCGTGGTCGAAGGCTCGACTGCCAGCGGAGCTACTGCTGACGCCGAAAGCGGCGACTGTGGCGCGAGCACCGCGCCCGGTCTCTGGTACAGCGCCGTCGGAAACGGCGGGGCCATGAGCGCCGGTCTCTGCGGCAGCAGCTATGACACCAGGATCAGTGTCTTCAGCGGCGACTGTGGAGCTCTCTCCTGTGTCGCCAACAATGACGATTCCTGCGGCCTGCAGTCGGTGGCCGGCTGGGACTCTGAAGATGGAGTCACCTATCGGATCCTGGTGCACGGCTTCAGCACCCGTTCCGGCGACTTCATTCTGACAGTCGACCAGTCTGCGCCTCCGGCGCCCGGCGTTGGGCCGTTCATCCGTGGTGACGCTAATGGAGATTCGACTGTCGATATCTCTGACGCGACCACCATGCTGAACTGGCTCTTCCTCGGTGCGGCGGAGCCTGGCTGTGTTGCCTCGAATGACTCCAACGGTGACGGAGTCATCAACATCTCCGACCCGACGCACCTCCTGAACTTCCTCTTCCTCGGCGGAAGCGCTCCGCCGGCGCCTTCGGATTGTGGAAACTCCGAAGCGGAGGGAGACCTGGCCCTGGGTTGTGCCAGCGGAGGCTGCTGAACCTGACAGCGAGAGTCACCGCGACTCTCAAGGTCAGCGGGCCCGAATCCTTAACCGGATTCGGGCCCGCTTTTTTTATGCCCCTGCCGCCGACTGGCCAGGAGACTGATCGGGGCTCTTTTCTATGACTGGCGATCGCCTCAGTGGGAGTCCAGACGGCGGCCTGTTTTCCTTCGTGACCCCGCTCGAAAGAAATCTATTCGCTATCGATGCAAACCTTGCGTAGCGCAAAACCCGCCCTTACACTGGATTCTGGTCGATATTCTTTGGGGATCCCAAAGGATCGGAAGAAGCGCATCTCGCAGGGTGAAAAAAGTCCTGATTCCGGGTCTTCTCTTCCTGGAAAATAAAGAAATGCAGGCTCTACCGAGGTTTTTCGACCCGCCAGGAGAATGTCTTTGGGGGTTTTATTGCAGGGTATTTAACCCGGTTCGCCTGAGCATTTTTTTCGAAAAAAATCTAATGATTCAGGCTGTAGTCGTTGAATTGGCATAAATTCGGTAGCCAAGGGTCGAGGTAAAAAACGTGTCGCTTTTAAATAATATTCATTCCAGGTGGAACACCATGAGAGTTTTGCACTGTGTTGCTGTTCTCTTCGTTCTTTTTGCCGTAAGGGCTTCGTTTGCCCAGGAGAATTGCTCGACTGTACTCGTCGCGGATGGGGTCGATTTCTCGATGCTCAAAGGCGGCGCTGTTGGTTCTGACCTTGAACCCCTGAACCTGGATGAAGACGGAGACGGCATCCCCGACCGTCCCAACGAACCTTCTCCTGACGAAAACGGAGCTCCGACTCTCGGGTGGACCCTCGAGGACTTTGATGCCAGCGACTGGGAGGTGGCCCCCTCCGGTTTCGGCTATGGCGATCGCCTCGACATCATCGGAACGGTCCTCGACGACATGGAAGAATCCTACGTAAGCGTCTACCTGCGACACACTTTTGAGATCGAAAATCTTGCGGGAATCAACTCCATGGCCTTCAACATGGACTACGATGATTCCTTCGTCGCCTACATCAATGGAGTCGAGGTCGCCCGCCGCAACCTTGAAGGCTCCCCGCCCCCCTTCAATGAACTGGCCGGGACCAACCACGAATCGACAGGCGCCTTCGAATCCATCCCGTTGCTCGACATTGACTCTCTCGAAGAAGGTGAAAATATCCTGGCGATCCAGGTACACAACACCACCTGGAGCAGCAGCGACCTCCACCTCAGAATCGAGGTGATCGCCAACCCCGACGACGGACTGGAATGTCCCAGTGGAATGGCCTGTTCCCAGGACGGGATCACCGGTGAGATCATGCTCAACTGGACCAACCAGGATGGCGGCTACGAGGCGATCCAGGTGTGGCGTAACGGCGAAATGATCGAGGAGAACATTGGTGGCGACCAGGAGCTCTATGTAGATGACAGCCCACTCAGCGGTGAGATCACCTACGCGATCGTGGCCGTCGATCCCGCGGCGGCCTGCGCGGAATGTGAGCCCATTGAATGTACGATGATCATCTTCGATGAGGCTGACATCCTGATAGCGCCCGGCGATGAGTGGAGCTTTCTCACCGGGGCCGCGGGAGGTCCGGACCCCGAATGGCTCGAAGAGGACTTCGATGATTTCGACTGGGAGGTCGGACCGACAGGAATCGGCTACGGAGATGGTGACGATGCCACTGTGATTGAAGACATGCGTAACAGCTACGTCGCGATCTACGCCAGGAAGGTCGTTCAGCTCGAGCTCGCGGCGATTGAAGCACTCGTCCTGTCCTGCGCGGTCGACGACGGTTTTGTCGCCTACTTTAATGGAGAAGAAATTGGTCGTTTCAATGTCCCCGAGGGAGAGGTGAACAACGACACCACCGCGATCACCGCCAACCCACAGGGTGAACCAGTGGACGCCGATTACGTCCCGGTAGAAATCGCTGTTCCCGGAGACCTGCTGGTTGAGGGCAACAACGTCATCGCCATCAGCGTACACAACGCCACGCTCAACAGCAGCGACCTGACCTTCGTCCCGACGCTCATACAAATCCCCAGCGGCAAAGGCGGAGGCCCCGGCCCCGGAGTTGGAGATCTGTTCCTCAGGGGCGATGTCGATGACAACGGCTTCGTCAACCTCACAGACGCGGTTTCCCTGCTGCTCTACCTGTTCCAGCAGGGAAATGAACCCAGTTGCCTCGACTCGACTGACATCGACGACAACGGTTTCCTGAACCTGACGGATGGAGTCAGCCTGCTCAACCACCTCTTCCGGGCGGGTCCGGCTCCTCAGCCTCCCGGCTTCCTTGAATGCGGCGAGGACCCCACCGAGGACACTCTTGGCGACTGCACCAGCAGCGACTGCGCCGAAGAGGGATAGAGCCCATACCACGGAAATCGTGGGGGCTCTCAGGCAGTCTCCTTCAGCGGCCAGAACAGGGGTATGAAGACCGTCGCGGCGACCCACATCAGGAGGTTCAGGGGGAGCCCGATCTTGAGGTAGTCACGGAAGGTATAGCCTCCGGGTCCCATCACGATCAGGTTGGTCTGGTAGCCCAGGGGAGAGGCGAAGCTCGCGCTCGCTCCGAAACAGATGGCCACCAGGAGGGATTCGTGGTTGATCCCGGTCTCCTGGGCAAGCCCCATCGCAATGGGAAAGAGCAGGACCGCCACGGCGCTGTTTGAAAGGAAGGTCGTCAGCACCGATGTCAGCAGGTAAAAAACTGACAGGAAGATGTACGGATTAACGTCTGCCCCTCCCACCAGCCCAAGGATCCCTTCCACTCCAACGGAGTCCAGCCCAGTGTGGTGAATCGCTCCGGCAAGCGGAATGGCAGCCGCCAGCAACAGCAGCACCGTTGTATCAAGAGATCGAAGCGCCTCGTCAACGCGAATGCAGCGGGTGACGAGCACCAGGGCCACCCCCATGATGGCAAGGTGCGCCAGGGAAGGCGCGCCCGGGGTAGAAGAGGTTACCGTCGCTGCCGCGACGACCCCCAGGAGTGTCAACATGACCAATGGCGCCTTGCGCTTATTGACACGCGTCTGGTCTACCTCCTCGACCACGAGTACTGCCTCGCTCTCACGTAATTCGTTGAGACCCGCATCATCGGCCTGGATCAGCAGGACGTCCCCCGCATGAACCCGCATACGGCGAATGTGATAGAGATGCTGGCGACCGTGACGCTGAACGGCCATCACCTTCACTCCATAGTGGGCGTTGAGTCTCAGCCCACTGACCGTCCTGCCCTCAAAGGGGGAATCAGGCAGCAC
>CBFHWB010000217.1:0-5386 GCA_965659285.1 Planctomycetota bacterium
CCGAAGTTGAGCGTTACCACCCGGCAGCCGGCTTCGACCAGGCGCCTCGCCAGCAGGAAGTGCTGCAGATTGAGGGGGGCTCCGTCGCCGTGTTTCTTGGGGTCGCCTTTGCCGTAGCGCTCGAGCGTTTTGGGGTCTTCCTTTGACAGGTCAAACGCCTCGGCGAGCCTGTTGGAGGTCAGGATGTCCATGGCGCGCTGCTGCAGCCGGTCGAGCGAGGAGACGGACCTGAGCGCGTCAGCTGAGCGGCGGAAGGTATCGAAGGATTCAAGGAGGCTCCGGCGGCTGCCGAGCCGCCCAAGGTCCATGTCTTTGAGAACCATGTCCTGGCCGACCTGCCCATTGGGCCTGAAGGCTGAATGCCGCTGTCCGAGGAAGCCGGGAAGCCCGGGCGAGCCGTAGGGCGGATGCCCAGCCTTGGGGGCCAGTCCGACAAAGGGCGGGATCGCCGCCTCGGAGGGGCCCAGTAGAGAAGAGACGCAGGAGCCGACGCTTGGCCAGCCGCCGCGGGCCTCGTTCGGTTTCTGCCGGCCGGTGTAGCAGATGTAGGAGTCATGCGCGCCACTGGGCGAGCCGACGACCGAGCGAATGGGGATGAGCTTGTCCATGACCTTCGCCATGCGCGGCAGGAGCTCGCAGATCTCGATACCCTCGACGTTGGTCTGGATGGGCTTGAACTCGCCGCGGATTTCCGAAGGCGCGTCCATCTTCAGATCGTACATATCCTGGTGGGGGGGGGCGCCGCACATATAGACCATGATGATGGCCTTGTTCGACTTGCCGATTCCGGCCTGCTCCTCTGCCGCGAGAAGCTGGGGAAGGCTCAGCCCGCCAAATCCGAGGGCGCCGATCTTGAGGGCGTCGCGGCGGGTGAGACCGTCGCAGAGGCGGTGTTCCTGGCCGAAGAGGTTCAACATGGCGTCGTTTTCCTCAGATCCTGCAGCCGGGCCGGGCAAGTTGAAAATACGCTCGCTGAACAGTCAACCCGGCTCACTCTGATGACAGTATAGGCTAAATGACGATCGGTTCGAGTAATTATCTCTCGCCCTGTTCAGAGTCGGCATTATTGCGTGATCATCGTCCTCCGGGATGCGGCTCCCGGTCGAGATCAGGGCATTTTCAACGGTCCCGTGTTCAGTTTTTCTCGATGCGGTAGAGCGACTTGTCGGTTCGCAGGAAGAGCGCCTTGCCGACGATCGCCAGGCTTGACATGTGCCGGCCGGGGAGCTGGTTGTTCGCCAGCACCTCCAGCTTTTCCTTGCCGGGCTTGATCACGGTGGTCACGCCCTCCCGGCTGTGAAAGTAGAGCTTGCCGTCGGCGTAGGTGGGGGAGGAGGAATGGTTGCCCTTGATGCGTTCCTGCCAGTGAATCTTGCCGGTGAGAGCGTCCAGGCAGGTGACGACCCCGCCGGCATCGCTGACGAAATAGAGCTCCTTGCCGATGAGGATGGGCGAGGATGTCTTGGGAACACTGCGCTTGTGCCTCCAGGATATGGAGGGGTTGTTGCTTTCGCCGTAGCGTATGGCAAGAATCTGGGCCCGCATGAAGCTGGTGCTGAGGAAGATCATCCCGTTGCCCGCGACCGGCCGGGGAACGTTCGAGAAGCCCAGCACGCCATAGTTGAGCCTCCAGAGTTCCTTGCCGGTGGCGGGGTCGTAGCCGTAGAGCCAGTCGGCGGCCGGGGAGACGACGTGCTCCTTGCCGTCGATCGCGAGAACCAGCGGCGTTCCGTAGGCCTTCTTCAGCTGCGGGTTCTTGTTCATCTCACCGCTGCGCTCGGTCTTCCAGGCCAGCTTGCCGGTCTTCGCATCGAGGCCGGCGATATACTGTTTGTCGCTTCCGTCCATGTGAAAAATGACCCTGTTCTTCCAGAGGACCGGGGTGCTGCCCGGGCCGTTTTCGTGCATGACCTTGAGCTCCTGGTTACGCCAGAGGACCTTTGCACTCGCTGTGTCGACGCAGGCGGTACCGTAGGAGCCGAAGTGGCAGTAGAGCCTGCCCTTGTCAAGGAGCGGAGTCGGGGAGGCGTAGCTGTTGAGCTCGTGGACCCATTGGGGCTCCTTCTTGGTGAGCACCTCGATATCATGGAGGATCTTGCCGGTCTTCCTGTCAAGGCAGATGGCGTGCAGCCTGACCGTCTCGAGAACAATCAGCGGCTGGCCGCCGGTATTGGCCTTAAGTCGTTCTTTCGTGGCTTCAGCGGAGGCGAGGGTCTCATGGGCGGTCGTCAGCCAGACCTGTTCGCCCGAGATGACCGGAGATGACCAGCCGCGGCCGGGCAGGTCGGTTTTCCAGGTAACGTTCTTTTCAGCGTCCCATTGCAAGGGCAGCCCGGTGGCATCGCTGTGGCCCTGGCCGGCCGGCCCGCGCCATTGCGGCCAGTCGTCGGCGGCCGTGAGCTGGAGAGAAATAAAGACAAGCAGAGCGGCGCTGGAGAGCTTTCTGTATGGGTGGGTCATGTCGGCAGGTCCCGGGGTGGTTGAAAGGGGCACCGTTTTCCACGGTGTCTCGAAGAAGGGATTTTAGTCTCCCGGGGAGGGGGGCGCAAGATATGCGATGAGGGCCGTCCCGCGGATACGGAAATCGGATGTGGCGGGTCGTTTCGTCGCGCGCAGAGGGTTACCCGTGGCTGTTCGTTGGCGGCTCAGAAGGGAATGCCGATATTCAACAGAAAGGATACTCCACCTCCATCCTGGTCCGTAGACGACACGTCAACATCGCTCCAGTCAAGTTCCAGGCCTAGCGAAAAACCGTTGAATACATAGTCGGCGCCCACCAGAAAATGAAACCCGAAACCCCATTCTGAAAAATCACCATCCCAGCTCGATTCATTAATATAGTCCGCCTCAACCCCCATCCCGAGATATGGTTTGAAGTACCCTTGGCTACTGGCAGCCAAGCTTGGACCGAAGAGCACGCTGACTTTAATTGGCATGAGCAGCAGATCCTGGTCGTCCCAACCGCTGCCAATTCCGAAATCAAGGCTGAACCGTGTGGAAACGAGATCACTTAAACTTCTAGTGACGCCTATACCGAAGAAAGGCACATTGCCGTAGCCGCGGTCCAGGCCATCGTCGTTGTGTCTGAAACTTCCAATGCGGAGACTTAAACTCGAACTCGGCATGCTCCCCGAAAGAGGGGCTCCCCCCGTCGGCCTACCGAAAACCTGGCCGATGGCCGCGGGAGAAAGCAGCAGAGCTTCGTCCTCGCCGCCGCCGGTATAGCCGAGCAACCCGGCGTGCAGGAGTTGGTCTTCGTTCTGCGCGCGGCAGGGAGTGGCGGAGAAACCCAGTAGCAGGAAGGCAAACGCTGCAAAAACACATTTGGACAAACGGTTCATCGCGGACCTCGTTTTCGTTTGGAAGGTGATAACGGGTTGTCTTTTCAGTGACCCTCGAGAGAAGACGAACGATCAGTGTAATGGGCGCTGAGCTTTCGTTCCAGACGGATGTGGGTTCGTCGGCGGCTCAGAAGGGAATGCCGATATTCAACAGGATCGCCACATTGTCGATTTCCCCGCCGCCGTGCATGTCGACGGCGTTGGAGGACAGCTCCAGGCCAACCGAGATACTCTCATAGACGAATTCCAGGCCGGCAACGAGGTGAAATCCGTAACCCCAATCCGGCAGGTTGTCTTCTGAAACGAGGTCCACTTCGATTCCAATTCCAACATAGGGATTGACGGAGAAAAAATCATTTTCACCGCCGGCATCGTCACCACCGGCCAATGTACCGGCAGGCGGATGAAAAAGCGCCGTCGCTTTCAGGGGGATCACGGAGATGTCGCTGTCAAACGCGTAATCAACACTCGCCCGAACAGACAGGAAGTCACTGATATTTTTTGTTCCTTCCAGGCCAATGGAATGCATTTCGGAATAAAGCGCGTCGAGAGCGTTATTCTTGAAAGTCAACATTCCCAGGCGCACATGGAATTTCAAATCCGGGTACCCGGGGTCGAATTGGCCGATGGCCGCGGGAGAAAGCAGCATCGCTTCGTTCTCGATGCTGCCGGTGTAGCCGAGCAGCCCGGCGTAGAGTAGCGGGCCTTCGTTCTGCGCTCGGCAGGGGGCGGCGGAGAATCCGAGCAGAAGGACGGCAAACGCTGCGGGCAGGAATTTTGATACGAGTTTCATCGCGGACCCCTTTGCAGTTGAAGGAAATGACGGATCGTTTTTTCAGTGGCTCTATAACAGAACACGAACAGCCAAATTAATATACTTTGACCTTATGTTCCAGACTGATTCGGCCCTGGTGGAAAGAAGGCTTCCCGGGATCGGCAGGGGATGGGCGCTGGAGGATGACCTTGATATTTGGCGCCGCCGGATCAGAAGTCGTAGCCGATGGTGAAGAGCGCGGTGGTGCCGCCGATGTCGGTCGGGCCGACCACTCCTATGGAGGCGTCGCCCTCGCCAAAGTCTACCTCGACCGCGCTCCAGGCGAGCTCGAGTCCAATGGACCAGCCATCAAAGACATATTCCACTCCCCCCAGGGCGTGGACCCCGAAGCCGTTGGCGTGGCTTGAATAGACCACGGAGATGTCGGCCCTGTCATTGACGTCTACGGTCTGGGAGAACCAGTTGAACTCTACTCCGAGTCCGAGGTACGGATGGAAGTAGCCGTCTTTTCCGTTTGCGAAGGTTTTCGGGGGCAGGTGAAAGAGGGCCGTGTATTTCAGCGACAGCTGGGCGAACTCGCCGTCAATCCAGATTCCCAGCGGTGTGCCATCGGGGCGGTCTTCCTGGAAGGTGCCAATGCCGTAGATCAGGTCGAAGGTGCCGCGGGCGGAAAAGTAGTCGGACAGGCTGCCTTCTACCGAGACGCCGAGCAGCGGTACGATCCCGGGGTCGCTGGCGTATTTGACCATGGCGGTCATGACATCGTTTTTATATTGCAGGCCGCCAATGCGGTACCTGATGACCGCGCCGCTCCTGTCGGACCAGCGGGTTTTTTCTTCATCGATGGGGTCGCTGATGGCCAGAGGAGCCTTTGCGCTCTCCTGCTCCTCGTCCATTGTAAGGCCGAGCATGCCGGCATGCAGGAGCCTGTCCGTATCCTGTGCCGCGCAGCGGGATGCGGTAAAAACGGGCAGCAGCACACAGGCCGCCGCTAGCAGGCAATGGTTAAGCGGTTTCATAGCAGGCTCTTAAATCCGGAGGGATCTGTCCGGATCCAGATCAACTCCCCTGAACAGTCGAATGATTTTCAATCGTATTACACGATGATCTGCCAACCAAACTGATTCGCCCGGCAATGGGCGAGGGTTGTTGAAGGGTCGTCTAGGGGTCGGGGTTTGGTAGGGTTTGCCTTGTACCGGCAGGCAAGTCGGCCACATTCTGCTCAGCGTCTATATCTCCCGGTGCCTAGATAAGCCGGGGGGGATCTTGC
>CBFHWB010000218.1:0-5353 GCA_965659285.1 Planctomycetota bacterium
TGTTTGTTGAGGAAGACCTTGTTCTTGACGATCACCGGGTGCATCAGCTGTCCGCTGTGGTGCGTCTTGCGGGCATTGGTGTGGTGTTCCCAGAGCGGCTCGCGCCGGGTGCTGTCAAAGGCGTAGGTATGGAAGTTCTTTTTACGATCGGTACCTGTTACCAGCAGGGTGTTACCGTGATGCGACATGTAGGTCGTGAATTCACATTTGGAGAAGTCGGCTTTTTTCTCCCAGAGGAAGCTGCCGGAGTCCAGGTTCAGAGCGACGATGTACTGGTCCTTCCTGATCTCATCCTGGAGCCGCCCGCCTTGTTTCTTATTTTTCGCCTCGGGGTTGCGACTCTCCACAAAATAGACAACCCCGTTCGATATCGTGATAGTTGAGTTGATGACCACGCCCTGTTTGCGCTGCCATCTCCTGGTCCCTTTCTTTCTGTCGAGGACGAAGAGCCCGTCACTCACGACCTTGGCGGTCTCGTTCTTCTTGAAATCTTCGAACCACTGTCCGTTGTCTCCAAGATAGTTTCCTCCCTTGCGGGTCAGGCTGCCGACCAGCTTGTCACCGCTGGCGGCCAGGTAGCCCCACTCGTGTTCGCCCTCTTTCGCGGGCGGCAGGTCGGCCTTCAGGACCAGCTTGCCGGTCTGCGCATCGAAGCCGGCGCATTGGGAGCCGACTACCACATAGAGCAGGTCGTCGGTGGCCACCATGTTCGAGCTGCTCCTGGGCATGTTTGCCCTGCGCATGGTGGGTATGTGCTTGCTCCAGAGGATCGCGCCGTTGTAGGCGTCAAGGCCGAAGAGCACCCGCATGCCCTGGACAAAGAGCCTCCCGTTGGCGGAGACGGGCGCCGGGTTGCGGGGGCCGCGGTCAGGCATAACCCTTGGCCCGGGCCTTCCCCACCACTGGACGCGGAGCTTGCCGCCGACGTATTGGTCGTCGTTGCAGGCGGAATTGTCGGGGCTTCCGTACTGGTGCCCCCAATTACCCGCGCCGGGAAGGGGGCTCCTGGTATGGACCCAGAGCCCTTGCGCCGCCGTTACGCTCGCTCCTCCGCCTTTCTTGATCCAGGCTTCGAACCGGGCGCGCGACAGCGATTCCGCCCCGCTTTTTTCCCAGCTTCCCAAGGCGATGATCCCGCCGCAGGGTCGCAGCATCCGGTAGAGCCGGGCTGGATTGGCGCTGAGCCTGCCTGTGCGAAGGGCTGAATCAGAACAGATGATGTTGGCAAAGTAGGGGCCGTAGGGCAGGGAGTCTCCCTCGAGGTGAACGCTGACCCTGGATCCGTAGAGGCCGGCGGCGTCCAAAGCCTCTCGAGCTTTTCTCACCATTTTCGGATCCTTCTCAACCGCCACGACACGTAGCTGGCTGAGTGTCGCGAGGTGGTAGGCGAGGCGTCCCTCACCTGAGTCCAGCACGAGGCAATAGCCCCTGGTGACTCCGGCCGCCTGGATGATCTGGCGCGCGGTATCCCGGTAGCGCTCGGTCCATTCATCTTTCGTGAACGGGTTCCTGGCCAGGGGGGCCGGGTGGGGAGCGTAGTTGAAGGTTGAGTCAAATTCGTATTCCGCGGTTATCATCTCCGGCTGGCCGGCCTCCCGGCAGTAGAGGCGGTAGCGGTAGAGAGTCTCCGGGAGAATGTCCGGCACCGAGATCCGATGCTTCGTGCGGTCTTCACTCTCTTCCAGGACCAGTGGTTTTGCTCCCCCGGTTCTGATGGCCAGGCGGCCCCTTGATGGCCTGGCGGTTTCCCAGGTGACCTCGATCGTTTCACGGTCGGTAAACTCTACGAATGGTCCGAACACCTCCGAGAATGGGCCGTAGATCTCCCGCGGGGGAGATGGCAGCTTGCCCGTCTTGGCGCGGTAGCGGCGGGAGATCTCTCTTTCGCTCATGACGGAGGGGTAGACACCGACCTCGTGAATCATCCCCTCGGTACGAAAGTACTCGTTCTCGTCGTGATAGCTTCCAAGCTCGAAGAACCCGGCCGGGGCCGGGAGGATCTTTCCGCCGGGCGCATCGGACTGGGCTTCCAGCTTTCCGTTGACCCAGATGGAGGCCTTGCGGCCATCGTAGAGCGCCACGACGTGATACCACTTCCCGGTTTCGTAGGAGGAGCCGCTCTCCATGTGGTTCATCTTGCCCTGCGCGCTGGTTGCCAGGCCGAAGTAGAATTTGTCCTTGTGGCAGCCGAGGACAAAGCCGCGTTCGTAATCCCCATTGTCCTGGAAGGCTCCGACGATTCCGGACCATTCTTTGCGCGAGCGCATGAAGATCCAGCTCTCGAGGGTCAGCTTCTGCGTTGGCAGGGAGATCGAGTCGAGGCTCTTCGAGACGATGACGGCGTTGGTCTTGCCGTCAAGAGCCAGCGCGCCCAGGCCTTCGGCCGATGACGTTGTTCGCAGCGCGCCCTCTATCGTGGCCTGCAGGGGGCCCGCCGCGGCTCGGACCTGTTCGTTCTCGATCGCGTCGGCATTGAAGACCCAGCGATAGGAGGGGGACGCCGCGAAGGCCTCGGAGGCGGCGCATGGAGAAAGAAGGGCTACACTCAGCAGAAGCAGGGCCGGGAGGAGGTTTCGCATGGCTACCTGGCCTCCTTGCCGCCGCCGGGAGCTGTGAAACAATAGATGCTCCCGTCATCGGTCGAAACATAGAGACGGCCTGATGCCGCCGCGAGACCGTAGGCGTTCCCCCTGACCTTCGCCTCCCAGGCGATTCTTCCCTTGCGGGTCTCAAAACCCGCGACCCTGCCCTTGCCGCCGGCAAAGACCTTGTCCCGGGTGAGGATCATGGAGTGGGGGTACTCGGAAGGCACCTGCCAGTTGAAGCATTTCTTCATGGAGTCCGTCAGCTTATCGATCTCCAGGTTCAGGCTTCCCAGTTCCGTCCTGAGTTTTTTTCCGGCGCTCGAGGAGGAGTTCTTCCCGAGTTTTTTGAGCTGCCCGGTGACCTTGCCCTTGCGTGTGTTGAGGCTCGATCTTTTCTCGTGCAGGACGAGGTAGCGCGAGCGGTCAAGGGCCGCCAGGCGGGTGTCGGTCATCAGGTAGGAGACCTTCGGCGTGACGATCATCTGGTTGCCCTTGAAGCTTGCAAGCTGGTCCTTGCGGTTTGACTTGTAGACACTCATTTCCCCTGTCTTGCCGGGGCCGTAGACGAGCATGTCACCGGTGACCAACGCGTAGGTGCCTCCGCCTCCGCCGGTTACCTGGTAGAGCTTACGCCCGGTCTTTGAATCGAAGACCACGGGACGCTCTCTGCCCGTGGTCACGTAGAGACGGGTTGAGGAGGCGAGGAGGTAGCCCTGGGCGGGCAGGTTCTTCATGCCGGTCTTCCAGAGCTCTTTTCCGCTACCGGTGTCGAGGGCGCAGAGGTAGACGCCCTCCCAGGGGAAGACCCCGGCCCCGCAGAAGGCCACTCCGTCCCGCACCAGCACGCTGGTTCGCACGGGCCACATCGATATCATGCGTTCGTTGCCGGGGATGCGGCGGTTGCCCGGGCCCGGCCGGTATTTCCATTCAAGGATCCCGTCGGTCGCGTTGAGGCAGTAGACGAGGCCATCATCACAGCCGGCGTAGAGCTTGCCATCGGCGACGGTCGGTGCAAGTCGAACAGGTCCCTCGGTATAGAATTTCCAGCGGGTCTTGCCGGTGGCCGCGTCGAGGCAGATGATCTTGTCTTCAGAGGATGAGCCGAAATAGACTGCATCGCCGACAACCGCTACATGAAAGACCCTGTCGAAGATCATCCGGTCCTTCAGACCGTAGATCTTGGCCCATCCGTCCCATTTTGCGGCGCCCGGCCAGGCTATGTGCGGAGGTCTCTTTGGCCGGTAGACCCAGGTCTCCGTCAGCCTGGAGCCTAGTTTCTCCCCGGTGATGGCCGACCTGGCACTGTCGTGCTGGTAGGTTGGCCAGTCCTCCGCCCCGCAGGGCAGGCATGCCGTGGCCGTCAGCAGAAATAGGATTCGTGAATTCATAGCGGTTACTGCCGGTCTGGAGCCGACCCGTGACCGTTTCAGGTTACCACGAAGAGCCCTCCAGTCGAAGAACCGCTTGGCGTTCATGCGCGCGGGGTGGCCCCATTGTTTTTTTGCTGTACGATCAGGTCATGAAACCGATACCCCTTCCTCCGGAGATCCTGGCGGTAGCCGAGGCGATTACCGCCGCCGGCGGCAGGGCGCTGCTGGTCGGGGGCACCGTACGCGACCGGCTTTTCGCCGAGCTTGATTCGGAAGGGATGGCCGACACTCCCGCGGCGGATGACTATGACGTTGAGGTCTACGGCCTCGAGCTCTCCCGGCTTGAGGAGGTTCTCGCTTCCTTCGGCGAGGTGATCAGTGTCGGCCGCTCCTTTGGTGTCTTCATGATCAAGGGGTTGTTTCCCGGAGATGGTCCAGCCTGCTCCTTTTCTCTTCCCCGGCGTGATAATAAGGTTGGCCGGGGGCACCGCGGTTTCCAGGTAGAACTTGATCCCGGGCTCGACTTCGAGGAGGCGGCTCGGCGCAGAGACCTGACGATGAACAGCATGGGGATTGAGATTCCCGGCGGACAGTTGGAGGATCCGCACGGCGGGCAGGCCGATATCGAGGCGGGCATCATGCGGGCGACCGATTCCGTTCATTTTTCTGAGGACCCGCTCCGTGGACTCCGGGTCGCCCAATTCGCCTCGCGCTTTCCCGGGCTGAAACCTGACAGGGAGCTTGTCGAGCTTTGCGCCGCGCTGGAGCTCTCCGAACTGCCGGGCGAGCGCCTGCTCGAGGAGTTCAAGAAGCTCCTGCTGAAAGGAGAGAGGCCTTCTCTCGGACTGGACTTTCTTCTCAGCAGCGGCCTGCTGCGATTCTTTCCCGAACTCGAGAGCATGGTCGGGGTTCCCCAGGATGCCCAATGGCATCCCGAGGGGACGGTCTGGGAGCACACCCTGATGGTCGTTGATGAGGCCGCCGCCGCGAGGTTGGGCAGCGGCTCGGAAGAAGAGGATCTCATTGTGATGTTCGCGGCTCTCTGCCATGACCTGGGCAAGCCGGCGACGACGGTAGAGGTCGAGGGACGTGTTCGCTCTCCAAACCACGAGCGCGAGGGCATCGAGCCGACCAGGAGCTTTCTTGGCCGGCTCATGGCTCCTTCAGCCCTGGTCGTTGCGGTTGAGGTTCTCGTGCAGGACCACCTGGCTCCGGCAAATTTTACCAGCCAGAACGCTTCGCCCAGGGCCTATCGCCGCCTGGCCCGGAGACTCGATGCCGGCGCGATGAACGCGAAGATTCTATTTCGCCTCGCAGAGGCGGACCATTTTGGCCGCGGGACGCCGGATGCGCTGGCGAGGGAGTTTCCCGCCGGCGAAGAGTTTCTTCGCCAGGTGG
>CBFHWB010000219.1:0-5277 GCA_965659285.1 Planctomycetota bacterium
TTTTCTCGGCTAGGGCTGAGATGTCGCTGCGCCACTTTGAGCGATCCGCGGAATGGACCTCCGCGTTGCCGCAATGGTCGAGAACCAGCTGAGTGTCGGGACAGGCATCGGCCAGCTTCGCCGCGTCAGAGATTTCCCCATGACGCATGCAGAGGTCAAAGCTCATCCCGAGCTCCCCTACCAGGCGAACGCTCTCGACAAACTTATCGCCAAGACAGTGTCCCGGAGGAGTATCCCCAACCTGCAGGATTCGCCGCACGCCCTTGATCTCCGGAGTGTCCTTGAAGGCTGTGATGTAATCGCGAAAACCATCGCTCGACGGCCGGCCCGAAATCACCGCCCCTTCCATCGGGTTGTCATCACGGCGGCACATCTCGATGACGTGTTCGGCCTCCTTGACCTGCTGCGACGGCGTCACGTCAACCTCCATGTACACCGTCTTGACGACGTTGAGTCCGCTGGAGGCCTCGAGGTAATCGGACATCAGGAAATTCTTCGCCAGGGGTTTTTCGTCCTTGGTCCAGGGCAGGTTGAACTTGCCGAGATCCCACATATGCTGGTGCGTATCGACGATGGGTATCAAGCTTGTCGCTCCTCTCCCCGCTGGGTCTTTAGGCGCGCTGGTGCAACACCCCTGGACGACTCCTCCAACTCCTGCCAGAACGGCTCCCTTGAGAAAATCACGGCGACTGGTCATTTGCGGGCTCCCCCTGCGAGTTCAATAGGCTGGTAATCAATTCCTACAGGCCACTAATCTGGGATGATTCGGCGGTCCCGTCAAGCCCCGCTTCCCTCGTCCTCGATGTTCTGGTTGCAACGAACCGTCCCAGCGATTAAAAAAGTTCCTCACACTTCAGCGGCTCATGCGGAATCCCGCGCGCCGCGAAACCGATGAATGATCGTTGCCGAATGGTGTAATTGGTAGCACGCCAGATTCTGATTCTGGAAGTCGGGGTTCAAGTCCCTGTTCGGCAACCATTTGAACAAAAGGCCGCGCGGAAATCTTCCGCCGCGGCCTTCTCTTTTACCCGGCGTCCGGAGTCTTACATCAGGCCATGGCCGGCCTTGAACTCTCCCCAGTCACGCTTGAGCCGTAAAAACTCATCCGGAGAGCCCGCCAGGATGAAGGGATTGGTTTCGATCTCGAGGCCGATGGTGGATGAAGGCCTGCAGCCGTAGTCATGCCCGGGCCAGATCGTGGTCTCGGGAGGAAGCTCCCGAAGCACCCGCTGGATGCTCTCGTATTCCTCTAATGCCAGCTCATCGTTCGCGGTGCCGCCAATCTTGCCGACAAAGAGCAGGTCGCCGGTAATCGCCACGGCCTGCCCGGGAAGGTAGATCACCAGGTGGTCGAAACTATGACCGGGAGTGTAGAGAAAGCGCAGGCTGAGCGAGCCGACCTTCAACTCGTCCCCATCATCGAGGGAGACCTCTGGATCACTCTCGGCATCCTTGTAGGCGGCAAGACGGGCGCCGGTGAGCTCGAGAGCGCGATCGTTTCCGTTGACGTGGTCAGGATGTCCATGTGTATTGATGACATGGGTAACGGTCAACCCCTGGACGCGGGAGCGCTCAACTACCGCGTCTGGATCGTACGAAGGATCAACCAGGATTCCCTCGCCAGCCTCGCGGTCGCCGATGAGATAGGCGAAGTTGCGGTCCCCGCCTGTTCGAATCTGTTCGAAGATAAAACGCATGAAACCGCGCCGTCCCTCCTGGACCTCGATGTAAGAAAGACAGGACGCCGGCTCAGCCCAGGGGCGAGCTCGACTCCAGAGCCCCGATATAGGGCAGGTTACGGTATTGCTGGCGATAGTCGAGCCCGTAGCCGACAACGAATTCATCGGGAATCTCGAATCCGCGGTAGGCGATGTCAACCTCACGCTTTCTGCGCGCGGGCTTGTCGAGCAGGGCTACCACATCCAGCGAGGCCGCCCCCCGGCTGGAAAGAAGGCCGAAAAGATACTCCATCGTCAGCCCGGTATCGACGATGTCCTCCACCAGCAGAACATGGCGGCCGCTGACGGATTCAGTGAGGTCGGTGCGGAGCTCGTGATCCCCTCCGCTCTCAGAACCATCGTCGTAGGAGCTCACGCAGATGTAGTCAAAGCGCAGGGGAATGGTGATCTTCCTCGCAAGGTCTGCGAAAAAAACCATCGAGCCCTTGAGCACGCAGACCAGCACGAGATCCTTGCCCTCGTAGTCCCGCGAGATCTCAAGGGCGAGCTCCTCCATCCGGGCGGTGATCTCATCTTCTGATATCAGAACCCGAACCGATGGTTGCTCTTCGTTAACGGACATCCGCTCTCCTGGAAAATATTCAACGCACCCAGCTTATTCGCATCAGGAGACTATTATCAACCTCCCTGCCACTGGTACTCGCCGCCCCCGGCGGTCCATAATGCGAGCGAAGACAAGTACTGTGAAAGCAGCCCATGCAAGTACGTGACATCGCGGAAGCTATCGTTCTATCAGAGGATATCGAGTTCAAGCTCGCGCCCCTGCCCGAAAACATCGAGGACAGCGAGCCGGGGGCGCCGCTGCGCGTAGAGAAACCCGGACGACCGTCGAAACTGGCGCCGCGACCGATCAGGGAGGCCCAGGTTCCATCGGTCAGAGGATACCATGACCCCATCCAGCGGCCGCGCATCCTGCACTCCTTCGCCAATCATGAGCTGCAGGCTGTGGAGCTCTTCGCCTGGGCTCTGCTGGCCTTCCCGGATGCTCCGCCGGCTTATCGCTCCGGAATCCTGGAGATTCTCGCCGAAGAACAACGCCATACCCGGATGTACATCGCCAGGATGAGGAAAATCGGCGGAGAGCTCGGAGACTATCCCGTCAGCGGCTACTTCTGGAACAAGACCCCCGAGCTCACAACACCCCTGCGTTTTGTCTGCGCCATGTCACTCACCTTTGAGAACGCCAACCTCGATCACACCACGGATTCCGCAGCTGAGATCCTGAAGGCGGGCGACAGGAAGACGGCGGAGGTCATCGATCAGGTCCATCTCGATGAGATCGGCCACGTGCGCTTCGGCTGGGAGTGGCTGGGAAAACTGAAGGAGCCGGGGCAGACCATGTGGGAGGCCTACTGCGCCAACGTTACCTGGCCGCTGCGCCCGGCGCTCGGCCGCGGCAGGACATTCCATCCCGCCGGCCGCGTTGCGGCGAAAATGGACCCCGAGTTCATCCGCCTGCTCGAGGAGAGCCAGAGAGACGACCCGCAGGGAGAGGGAGCCTATGACTGAGAGGCTCATCGTGGGCAACCTTGACTGTGAGACCGGCTTTGAGGCCCAATCCTGGAGCTCCGTTACGCCAGCGGCCCTGCCACGGCCTGTCCTTGAAAACATCTCCGCGGCCGCAACCCTGCTGCGGGTTTTCTGCACCGGGGAAGACCGCCTGTGGACCCCGCTCCCGGTTGACGCCGGGCGCCTCACAGGTCCGCCGGAGCTTGCGCGGCCGGCTCTCACCGCTGAATCACTGCCGGCGGAAAATACTGCAGAGGTGCTCGCCTGGGGCGAGACTGAAGCGGTCGCTACGCTTCGAGCCGACGGTCCTGCCGCACCGGCATACCGGCAGGAGGGCCCACTGGCCGACAGGCTCTGGAGCATACCAGCGGCGAGCGCGTCCGCTGCCGCCACGGTGAACGACAAGCGATTCTGCCAGCGACTGCGGGAGGATCTCGGCCTCGCCCTGCCGGGAAGCCGGATCATCAAAAACATCACCGAGCTTGAGGAACATCTCCAGGATTCCAAAGACCGTCCCGAGCTTTCAGGCGGCTGGGTTCTGAAAGCCCCCTTTTCCGCCGCCGGCAGGCTGCGGCTGATCGCCGAAGGTCCGGGAGCCGGCGAGTTGGAGCTGAAGAGAGCCCGGAACCTGTTCGAGACGCACGGAGAGCTGGTCTTTGAACCCTGGCTCGAGAGAACCGCGGATTTCGGCTTCTGCGCCCTCGTGCTCAAGGAGAAGAACGTGCTGCTGGGACCCCACGGCCTCGAAACCGATGTCCAGGGCCGCTTTCGCGGTCTCGCCTTCTCACCTGCCCCCCCGGCCAAGCTTGGCGGGGTGGAAGCAGCAGTGACTGCCGCCGCCGATGCTGCGCGAGAAGAGGGCTACCTCGGCCCCCTCGAGGTCGATTGCTGGAGCTGGCGGGACAGCGGCGGCGATGAATATTTCCATCCCCTCGGCGAGATCAATGCCCGGGTCAGCTTCGGGCTCGTTGGCCGCGCCATCATCGAAACTCTTGGCGAGGCGACCGGCTGGATCGCTCGAGAGCCAGCCCGGCTGCTCATCGGCCCGCAACAGCTGCGCGACGATTCAGCCGAAGCCATCGAGCTGCTCTCCCCGGCCAAGCCGGATGGATGCGGTGCCTGGCTCGAGCGCAGCCCCTCCTAATCAGCCACCGGCAGGCCGAGAACGAGACGGCGCACGTACCTCACCGGCGGCGAACCGTAGGAGATCACCTGGTCGTGGTACTTCTTCAGGTTGAAAGCGTCACCCTTCTGTTTCTCAACCTCCGCACGCAGGTCGCGATGCTCCTGGTAGCCGACGAAATAGGTCGACAACTGGGTCGAGGTGAGCTGGGCGCGAATCCACTTGCCGGCGGCCTCACGCTCCTCCTGGAAGGTGTCCACCGTCATCAGGCGCATCGCTTCCTCCCGGCTCATATCCCCGGCGTGAATCTCCTGGTCGATGATCGAGTTGGCGATTCCGCGCAGGTACCACTTCAGGGCAATCAGCTTCATCAGGGGGTCTGCGTTCATGTAGCCCTCATCGGCAAGCATCTGTTCGGTGTAGACCGCCCAGCCCTCGATGAAGACGCCGGAAGAAAGAACGGCCCGGAGCAGCGACGGGTAACGATTGGAATGGGCCAGCTGCAGGAAGTGGCCGGGGATTGCCTCGTGGACCGAGAGATTGTGGATCGAGCGGCGGTTGTATTCGCGCAGGAAGGAGTCGACCTGCTTGTCCGTCCAGTCCTCCGGAAGCGGCGCCACGGCGTAGAAGGTTTTCTGGCCGACATCGAGCGGGCCTGGAGAATCGCAATACGCTACCGAGACTCCGCGTTCGAACTCGGGCATGATGATAATCTCGATCGGGTCATCGGGAATGGTGATGAGGTCACGTTTACGGACAAAGGCCTCGATATCGACCAGCGATTCCCTCGCCGTCTTCACCACCGCGTCCCGCGCCGGTTTGTCGGCATAGGAGAGCTCAAGGGCTGCCTGGATCGTCTCCTGCCGATGGGCTTCATCCGGCTCCTGGGGAAACACCCTCCCCGGC
>CBFHWB010000220.1:0-5269 GCA_965659285.1 Planctomycetota bacterium
ACGCGGAATCACTTGGTCGGGATTCGGCTCGAGGGCTTCAGCTCACTTCGCGGCACGTAGGAAACCCGCCACTGGTCCTTATCGCGCGAGTAGCAGAAGATCGGGGCAACGTCAAAGGCGTCCTGGAAGTTGTACAGATTCTCGAAGTCTTCCAATCGATCGCCATCCTGCTTGCCCATCAGATCGTACTCGACCAGGTTGAAGACCATGCGGCCGAAGTCGCCGGTATTCTTTACGCCCCAGGCCTCTAGCACCATCTGGGCAAGACAGCCGAACTGCTCGATACTGTAGCGCTTGACTCCCTCGAGGAGTTCCTGGCCCTTGACGTGCTGGCTGCCATCGGGAGCCTTCCTCACCACGTTCTTGAGGGTGAAGTCCAGGGCTTCGTAGATGAAGTTGTACGCTTCGGCATCGAATCGTCTGTCGTTGCGAAGCAGGGTTCTGAACTTCTCTGCGGCTGTCATCGGCGCTCTCGCGGTATCTGAATACAAACCGAAGCCCTCATAGGCTCCGGGGCCGTATTCATGATTTCGACCACCGTGCAGCAGAAATTGAGGATTAAATCCTGATCAGGACGACATAATCGCCCAGATGACCTCACAGGATGTTCCAGTAATCATCTGCGGATGATTAACGGACGATGGAGGCGGCGAGGAGTTCCCCCACGGGCCGCGCCCGCTTCACTGCCTGCTCCACCACAAGGTCCGGACTGACATTCCCATCAAGCGCCCGGCGCAGCTCCAGCAGATCCTCCTGGAAGGCGCTGAGGATATCCAGGCAGGATATCTGCGCCTCGGCCATTGCTGAGCGCGACCACTCGAGCAGCATGGCGAGAACCCGCTGCGCTCGCTCCCGGTTATTCTCAGCCTCGGGGAACATATCCGAGATGATCTTGCCGGGATCGCCGCTGCCCCAGCCCCTGAGAACAACCTCCCGGAGCGCCTGAACCGCAGCCTCCTCCTCCGGGGCGGATTCACCCCCCGAGCCGAGATAGAGCCGGTGGCAGCGGGAGACGATGGTGGGAAGAAGACTTCCAGTCGAAGCGACCGTCAGGATGATGATGAAATCACCAGCCGGCTCCTCCAGCGTCTTCAGCAAGGCGTTCATCGCTGGAATGCTCATGCGCTCGGCCCCCTCGATAATCGCGATGAACGTGTGATCACGGCGATAATGGCTGCGCTCACAGACCTCACGGATCGTGTCGATGTCGATGACTTGCTTGCCCTCGAGAGGTCCGTAGACCGTGACACCGGCGTGGTTACCGTTCTCGATGCTTCGGCACTGGGCGCAATCGCAGCCGGGCTCGGCCGGGTCGGCGCAGAACAGGGATCTGCAGAAATCAAGGCTGAAGCGGATCTTCCCCGACCCCGGCGCTCCCACCAGCAGATAGGCATGCGACAGTCGGCTCTTCTCCCTCGCCCTGCGGAAGTATTCCCGGGCGTGCTCATGACTGGCGAGTGTTTCAGTGCTCATCTGTGGTAACCGCGTCTCTCAGGACTGTACCTGCGGCAGGGCCTCGATAACCCGCCCGTGAACCTGTTCTACCGAACCGCCTCCATCGATCAAGGCGAAGTTGTCGGAAAATTCTTCGGCCAGGGCGAGAAAGCCCTCTCGAACCCGGCGCTGGAAATCGAGGCCGCGGCTCTCCATGCGATCGTCCTCGTCAAGACCGGAGTGGGAGTTTTCCGGATCGAGGTCCACCAGCACCGTGAGGTCCGGGAGCAGGCCGCGCGTGGCGACACGGCCTATCGAGAGAACCTCCTCGACCCCCAGGTCGCCCACGATCCCCTGGTAGACAACGCTCGACCACAGGAAGCGGTCGGAGATCACCACCTTGCCGGCCTCGAGCGCCGGACGGATGACCTTATTGCAGAGCTGCGCCCGGGCGGCCATAAAGAGCAGAACCTCGACCTCCGGGTCCATCTCGCCGCCGGTCATCAGCAGGATCCTGCGAAGCTCCTCGCCCAGCTCGGTCCCGCCCGGCTCCCGGCACAGCAGCACCTCGCGCCCCTGGCCCTCGAGATGCTGAGCCAGCAACCTGACCTGCGTGGACTTCCCTGCTCCGTCAACGCCCTCAAAGGCGAGAAACATCCTGACCTCCTGGATCACCCGCTCCGCGCGCGCCCGCTCGACGCGCTACTCGGCAGCCTTGAAGATCGAACGAGGATCGAGCCGGGGAAACTTGAAGACCCGCCGCTTCCTGCGGATGAGCCTGTTGATTTCATCGACCTGCTTTCGCGCCGCCGCGGCGCCCTCGTCCACCAACGAATCCAACTCACTGAAGTCGGACCAGTAAATCTGCCCTACTTCCGGCCGGATAACAATGTCGGCTTTTGAAATTTCCTGCGCGTTGAGACGAGCGCAGGCGATCATCTCCGAACGCAGCAGGACATCGAGGCCATGAGGAAACTCCTCTTCCTTCTCGATGCGGTTCAGAATGTCGACGGCGATCAGCAGGTCGGGTTCAAACTCTTTTCTCGCCGCGCTCACAGGCACCGGGCAGACAATCCCGCTGTCGGTCAGCAGCCTGTCGTTGTACTCAACCGGGGGGAAGAAGCCGGGAACAGAGCAGCCGGCGATGACGGCCTGTCGAATCGACTTCCGTGTAATAAGCACATCTTCACCCGTCTTCAGGTCAAGCGTCGGCACCGCGAAGGGAATCTTCGTATCTGTAAAATCCACATCGGGCAGCAGGCTGGCGATCATCTCTGACATCTTCTCTCCGGGAAGCACCGATGCCTTCCTCAGGAGGTTTGAATAGGCGAGCCCCTTGCGTAACCCGTTGATGACATTCTGCACCAGGCCGGGATGGGGATCCTTCGATCCCGGGATGAGCGAGCTGAAGCTGCTCGCGGCGAACTCCTCTCCGCTGAAGTATTCAAGAGCCCGAGCGGTAATGAGCTCCGCATCGGGCTGAATGGCATAGGCCGCCCCGACGATCGAACCGGCGCTCGTTCCCACGAGATAATCGATCGGGATACCCGCGCTCTCGAAAACCTGCAGGACTCCGAGGTGAGCTAACCCCCGCACCCCCCCGCCGCCGAGCACCAGGCATACCCTGCATCTTCTTGCCATGCTATCCCTTGACCGCCTCCTCGTTGGCCTTGCCGCCGCCGGAGCGAAGGTCGACGATCCTCTTCTCCTTCAACTGGGTCTCCATGCCCAGGAGTTCGAGAATGCGCTCCAGGGAGATGAGATGAATATCGTTCAGGCTCACCTCGGTGGCCAGGCGCAGCCGGTTGCCGATCGACTCGGTAATCTTCCCCTTGTCCTCTCCGGCACACTGCGAAGCGAGCGCCAGGTTCAGGTGAATCTCGTCGACTCCGTAGGGATCGTCATCTTTCTTTTTAATCACCAGTTGCCACTCCTCGACACGCTCATCGTTGTCGAGCTCTTCCTTGAAGAGGTTCAGGTTCACCAGCGTACCCTTCACCTTCGAGAGCTGGAAGTCCTTCATATTGGACACCCGCTCAAGGTGACTCGACATGCGCTGCACAGTGCGCCCGCAGCCCGGGCATTTCTCCCAGGTCATGCCGCCGACGATGATGTCGCCGGTGCGATAGCGCAGAATGGTGCTGCCGCGCCCATCGAGACAGGTGTAGACCAGCTCCCCGGTCTCTCCCTCGCCCAACTGCTTGCCGGTGTCGGGATCGACAATCTCGACGATTTCCAGGTCGGGATAGAGATGGAACCCGCCCTCGGCCTCGTCCCTGCACTCAATCCAGCACTTGCGGGACTCGGTGAAGCCGAGAACGCTCAGTACGCAGGGGTCGGTCGCCCCCAGCCCGCGCAGGAGCTCCTTCACCCGCTCACGGTAGCCGGGAGTCACGGCGTCACCGCCGAGAGCCAACCCCTTGATATAGCCCAGGTCGAGCCCCTGCGAGTGCGCCTCGCGCAACAGGTGGTAGACGTAGCCGGGAATGCCGGCCAGGTAGGCCGGCTGCATCTTCTGGATGGCCTGCAGGATCCCCTCGGTTCCCATGACCTTGCCGCCGCCGGTGTTGAGCGTGAAGATATTCCCGCCGAGGCCGACGTAGAACACCTGCCAGAAGGCCAGGTGAGGGGCGTAGGGAAACAGGCTGATGATCTTGTCCTCGTTGTGGTCGATGTCGGCCACCTCGGCGATCCGCCGCCCGGACTCCTTGAGTATGCCCAGGTCGTACTGCGACAGGGTAAAGGCTGTCGGCAGGGCGCTTCGCCCGGTGGTGAAGAACACCGAAACCGGCCGGTACTCCCTGGCGAGGGAATCCTGGACCGCCTCCGCGCCGCGGATCGTCTTCTTCCACAGCAGGGGCAGCTTCTTCGACAGGGGCCAGTGCTCGCGAATGAGCTCCGCGTTGGGCTGCAGAACGATGTTGCGCGGCTTGCGCGGGTCGTCCGCCGTTGGCGCGATGTCGGCCTTGCAGGTCAGGGGCAGCTTCTCGAGATCGGAAATACTCTTGAAAGAGCCGGCGTGAAGGCCTGATTCGTCGAAAAGTTTCCTGTAATAGGGACTGAACGGGAGAACCTGCTCCCGCAGGTAGCGCTTGAGAAGTCGCAGCTGGTTGCCGCGGTACTCCTGGGGGGAGCGCTTGTCCCAGAACTTATCAGCCCGGAAACTCTTCGTCATTGGCCTCTGGTTGTTTTCTTTCTCGGCGGTTGAGACTCTCGTGAAATCGGTCTTAGTTGAACTGGCTTTTCCAATTGTCGCCCCTCATCACTGCCAGGAGGGAGCTGTCCCGGAAAAGTTTCCGAAACAATGACTTACAACTGTACTCAAGTATAACGCCCATCAGGACCGCTGACAACCGAGGCGGCTATTTGGCAGCCCGGAAACGCACTGGAAGGACCCGGAACCCGCCTGGAAGCCTCCTGCGGGACAGCCCATCCACTGGCGCGTCTTCGGCCGCCCACCCCCTGCAGGCTCTCTCCGCCCGGAACCCGCCGCCCCAGCCCCTCGGGACGCTTGACAACCTGCCCCGCTGCCTGTAATTTCGCCCTTCCCACCTGAAGAACACATGTGGGCGTTTAGCTCAGTTGGCTAGAGCACCAGCTCGACAAGCTGGGGGTCACTGGTTCGAGTCCAGTAACGCCCACCATTTTTTCCCCGCCGGGGAGTTTCCAGACACAGGCCAGCCACCTCGACTCAGCGAAGATCGGGGTAGCCGCGCTCGAGTTCTATGAAGTCGTAGTAGATGGGCTTGCCGGTGGAGTCTGAGAGGTCGATGGACACGGCGGTGGTTCCGGGCCCTGTTGTGATGGGCAAGGAGAGGCGACTCCAAATGTATTT
>CBFHWB010000221.1:0-5266 GCA_965659285.1 Planctomycetota bacterium
TCTACCAGGCTGACTGGAGAAGAGCAGCGCTGTCCGCCCCATTTTTTCGCATCGGGATGTTTCGCGGGCGGTGCGATCAGGAGAGGGACTCGGGTAGAGCGTTCCCAGCCAGTCCATTTTCCCCAATGCTGTTTTTCGCCGAGATGCCAGCCGTGATCGCTCCAGAGAACGACCAGGGTGTTCCCGGCGTGGGGCCCTTTTTCGAGCGCAGCGAGGATCCGGCCGACCTGAGCGTCCACAAAGGTGATGCAGGCGAGGTAGGCGCGAACAGCGGCTTTCCACTGGCCGTGTTTGAGTACCGTGGCGTGGGCGCCCGCGGTCACAGCCTCCAGGGCGGTTTTTCTGCCTGCGCCCTCGAGGTCATTAAGATCTTTTTCCGGGCTTGGAGGCAGGACGATGGAATCTTCCGGGTACGCCTCAAAATATTTACTTGGAGCGAAGAGAGGGATGTGAGGGCGGTAGAAGTCTACCCCCAGGAAGAACGGCTTGTCTTTTTTCTTCAGCAGCCGCTCGCAGGCCCAGGCCGTTATTTTTCCATCCCCCATCTCATCGTCGTCGATGTCAAAGGGACCCCAGTCAAAAGACTCTCCCTTGGTCTCCCCGGGTGCGCGGTCGCTCGGCATGCGGTTGAGGGGGAGGACAAGAGTCTTGCCCCCGGCTTTGATGACGTGGCGTGGATTCTCGCTTCCCTTGCTCGGCAGTTCCTTCCTGGTGTAGCTGGCCTGGTTTTTCCTCAGCGGGCTCCAGCGCTGCTCGGTTGAAAAGTATTTTTCAAAGAGGCCGGAGCTGCTCTTGTGGAGGAGCTTTCCTGTGCCAAAAGTTGAGTACCCGTTCTTCGCGAAATGTTGCGGGAGGTAGACAAGCCCTGGTCTCTTTTTCTGGATGTTCTGTCCGTTTTCATAGATTCCCGTCGTGGTCGGGAAGAGACCGCTGAAGACCGCGGCCCGCGAGGGTCCGCAGAGCGGGGCCGCGCAGTGGGCATTGGTAAAGACAGTACCCCGAGCGGCCAGCCGGTCCATGTTGGGGGTCCTGACCTGGGGATGGCCTCCAAGGAAGCCAACCCAGTCGTTCAGGTCGTCTATGGCAATGAAGAGAATGTTGGGTCGTCGGTTTCTCTCCTCGGCGGATACCGGGTAGCTGGCTCCGATCGCCAGGAGGGCGATGATCAAGAGGATGAGCTTGTTTTGACCCCTGGTCATGAGTGTTCTCCGAAAGAAAAGATGAAGGACCAGCAAGACAGTTTCCAGACATGCTCTTCCATTCGCCAGTTAATAACCAGAAGCGCCCCGGCAAGAGTTCAAATTGACCGTCCAGGGATCTATACTTGGACCATGGGCCTGCCGGGTTGACGAACAATCGGTTTTGCAACTGTTGTGGATTGTCGGTGTTTAAATCGTTGTCAATTCCGGCGCTGCCGTACCCTGTCGCTGTAAGGAGACCGGATTTAATTTCGGACCAGATCCATGATCGTCAGTTCTTCATTTCGTTTGTTTCTTATCCAGGGTCTTTTTGTGTTGGCTCTGATGGCCTGGTTGCCAGCCAGCCTGCGGGCGCAGAGCAGTTTTGTCAGGGGGGACGCCAATGTCGATGCCTCGGTGGACCTCAGCGATGGTGTTCTCATCCTGCAGTATCTTTTCCAGGGGGGGCGGCAGCTTGACTGTCTCGACTCAGGCGATGCCGATGACAGCGGTAGCCTGGACCTGAGCGATGCCGTCTACGATTTCAACTACCTGTTTCTTGGGGGGCGACCGCCGCCTGCCCCCTTCGCCGGTTGCGGTGAAGATCCCACGGCGGATGGTCTGGGTTGCGAGAGCTACGACCTCTGTGATGACAAGCCGCCGCCTCCTGTAAAGGGCGGGCGGAATATACTGGTCATCATCTCCGACGACCTGGGGGCGGACTCCGCCGCCTGCTACGAAGATGCGGGAGCTTTCGCCGCGACTCCGAATATCGAGTCGCTGTGTCAGAGCGGCGTGGTTTTTCGAAACGTCTGGGCGAATCCGCTCTGCTCGCCCACGCGAGCCTCCATGTTGACAGGCCGCTATGGCTTCCGCACCGGCGTTACTACCCTGGCCAACAACAATGGTGGAGGTCTGCCAAATGCCGAATTTACGATTCCTGAGGCTCTCGATGCCAATCCGGACCTGGGCTATTCTCACGCCTGTATCGGCAAATGGCATCTCAGCGACCGCGCCAACGGCGGAGTGAACCATCCCAACCTGGCAGGTTTTTCGCATTTCTCAGGGGGGCTGAGGGGCGCGATCAGTGATTTCAGCTCCTGGCAGAAGGTTGTGAATGGCCAGCGCCGGGACGTCAACAACTACGCGACCACCGAGAATGTCGATGACGCTATTGCCTGGGTTAATGACCAGGAGGGACCCTGGTTTCTGTGGCTCGCTTTTAACGCCCCGCACACTCCCCTGCACCTGCCGCCGGAAGGTCTTCATCGGCACGACAATCTCACTGGCACGGAAGCCGACATAGCCCAGCGGCCGCGTGAGTATTTCGGGGCGATGATCGAGGCCATGGACAGCGAGATCGGTCGGCTTTGGGATACGATCGGCCCGGAGGTGATGGCTAACACCGATGTGATCTATCTCGGCGACAACGGCACGGGCAGGACCAACGCTCCCGCCGGTGTCTCAACCAGGTCCAATAAGGGCAGCCTCTACGAGGGAGGGATCCATGTCCCCATGGTCATCGCCGGTCCGAGCGTTGTCGATGGGGGACGTGAGGTCGAGGGTCTTATCGATCTGACCGACATCTACGCGACGGTCGTCGAACTGGCGGGAGGCGATGTGGAGAGCACTGTGCCGGCGGAGGTGGAGGTGGACTCGGTAAGCCTGGTGCCCTACCTGGTTGATCCGCAGGCCGGGAGCCAGCGCCCCTGGGCTTTCAGCCTGCTTGTCGGCGGCGGTGGACGGCCTGGCAATATGAACACCAGGGGATACACGATTCGTGATGACCGTTACAAGCTGATACGGTTCATCAATGAGACCGAGGAATTCTACGATCTGCAGGCTGACCCTCAAGAGCGCAGTAACCTGGCCGCTGGTGCGCTCGTGGGCGATGAACTGGCGCGATATGAGAACCTTGCCTCGATCATGACCGACCTCCTCGCATCTGAAGAGTGAGGCCGATGGCTGGCTTGTTGACCCGGATTGGTACTATAAATGCTGATCGGTCTTGGGCAGAATAGCGCTGGGATTCAGCAAGTAGCCCAGGCAGAGAATCGTGAAAATGGTATCCATTCCCGACAATCCACAAATACTCACCACCACGGTGGGTTCCTACCCCCTGCCCTCCTGGCTGCTTGCGGCGCCGTCAGGGGAGGCTGTAGTAGATGCCACGAGGGTCGTTTTCGATACCCAGCGCCAGGCTGGGATCGAGCTGCCGACCGACGGCGAACTCTACCGTTTTGATCCCGGGCATCCCGACACCAACGGCATGATCGAGTATTTTGTCGGTTCGATGTCGGGAACCAGGACGGATTTCGGCCGCAGCGAGACCGAGGAGTTCGCGGCCCGTCAATCGATGGGCTTCCGGGTCAAGCCCGCTGCGGTGGTAGAGGCGGAGCTTGGCGAGGGCAGCCTCGATCTTTTGGGAGATTGCGCCCGCGCGGGGGAGGTTGCAGGTGGAGCCTTCAAGTTCACCGTAACGAGTCCCTATATGCTTGCCAGGACCCTGCTGGATCGGCACTACGGCGATTTTGAGAGCTTGCTGCTGGCGTTGGCCGGCGTGCTCTCACGGCAGGTTTCAGGCCTCTCCTGTTCCTGTCTGCAGATCGATGAAGCGAATATCCCCGGCAACCCCGAGGACGGACCCCTGGCCGCCGCCGCGATCAACAAGGTCTTTGAGGGTGTCGACGAGGGAGTGGAGAAGGCGGTGCACTTCTGCTTTGGGAATTATGGGGGTCAGGTTATCCAGGACGGCACCTGGGGGAGCCTGGTCAGTTTCCTGAATGGGCTGCAGGCGGACCATCTCGTTCTCGAGTTGGCTCATCGCCCTGAAGAAGACCTGGCCGCGCTCCGCGAGATCGATGAACGGCTCAAGATCGGCATCGGTGTGATTGACATCAAGGTCAACCACGTTGAGACCGCCGAGGAGGTTGCCGCTCGTATCGAAAAGGCTGCCGGGGTGCTGGGCGGCGATCGGATCCGGTTTGTCCATCCCGATTGCGGCTTCTGGATGCTCAAGCGAAGCGTCAGCGATAGAAAGATCGCGGCCCTGGCGAAGGGCCGCGATCTGTTCCTCGGAATCTGAGTCTCTCCCGGTCAGGCTTCGCAGCCGGTTGCTGATTCGCAGGGGAGGTCGTCCTCGTCTATCCTCGTTGTTCCGCAGTCCGGGAACGGGGCGGGAGGCGCGTCGCCTCCGTTGAAGAGGTAGTTGAGCAGGAAGACCGAGTCTGACAGGTCCAGGGCTCGATTGCCGGTTGAGTCCGCCGCGGCCAGGCAGGCCGGAGCGGCCTCTCCCATGAAGAGATGGGAGAGGATAAAGACTGCATCGGTCAGGTTGACCTGCGTGTCGCTGTTGGCATCTCCTCGTACGAAGCGGGCCTCCTGCCGTACCAGGGAAACGCATTCCCCCTCCAGCACGTCGAGGGCGCTGCCGCCAGGGCCGGCAAGGATCACGTTTTCAAGGCAGCCCTCCTCTGCGGTGAGTTCGGCGAAGGTGATCACCAGGAGCACCCCGTCGGTATGGGGGACACTGTTGCCCTCCATCGAGAAGCCGAGCACACGGTTGTCACTGAAGAAGACCTCGAAGGCGGCTTCCTCCGAGAGTCCCCCGGACACCTCGGCAATCGTGAATCCCGTTACGTCAAACTGGAAACCCCGAACCGGCTGGGATGATTCCAGGATGATTTCGACGGTATACGCTTCGAAGTCCACCTCGCCTACGCAGAGACTGACGGTAGCCTCAGCCGTGGTCGGAAAGGTGGTCGCAAAAACAGAAAAACAGAACAACAGCGCTTTGGTCCTGGCTGTCATGATGAGCATGCTCCTATTATCCGCGGAACGCGCTCCCCAGAGTGCGAGTTCCTGTTGCGGCACTGAACTAAGCCCGGTGACCGATTTTGCTGCCAACAATCCCGGTCCACAGAATTGTACTGCCACAGAGGTGTTTGCATCAATTAAATGGCCAGATTCGTTTTTTTCCGCGTTTTCATAGGGTTTTGTGCTCTGGGGGAGAGGTCGGTAGAATGGTAAGCTGATTTTACGACAGGCCGGTTTCCCAGCAGGCCGGACGGAATCCAGATTTTCCGGAC
>CBFHWB010000222.1:0-242 GCA_965659285.1 Planctomycetota bacterium
TTGTTTCAACGCGATTCGTAACGAATACCCTGACCTTGGCGGCAATTACGATGTTGTCCACCATTCGGAGTTTATCGAGGAGCTGATCACTTCCGGTCGCCTGGTGCTCGAGGATGGGGCATCGGTTCGCGGAACTCTGCATGACCCCTGCTACCTGGCTCGCCAGAATGATGTCGTCGAGGCTCCGCGCTCGGTGTTGCGTTCGAGTGGGCTCGAGGTGGTGGAGCCGGAGCAGTCCGGCA
>CBFHWB010000222.1:252-5251 GCA_965659285.1 Planctomycetota bacterium
CCGTGGCCGTCGGTTGTCCCTTCTGCATGACGATGATGACCGATGCCCGCGACGCGGTTGACAGTCCTGTCGAGGTCAAAGATATAGCCGAGCTGGTCGCCGAGCGTCTTCCCGGCTCGTCGAACTGAGAGTCAGGACAGGATTCTTTCTCTCTTCCTGTCGTAGAGAGCTCCGTTGCGGCGGATCGCCTGGACAGGCGCTCCCATCACCTCAATCTCGAAGTCGGTTTCCGATGTCAGCTCGGAGGGGATGTAGCCGTAGGCGATGGATTGGCCGACGGTGTAGCCGTAGCCCCCGCTGGTCAACACGCCGAGAACCTCGCCTCCCCGGGAGATGGTTTCGCCGCCGTTCAGCGGCCTGTATTCTTCCAGGGTGAAGCAGGAGAGCTTTCGAGTGATTCCCTGTTCTTTCGCCTCCGCAAGGGCCTCGCGGCCGATGAAGTCACCCTTGTCGAGGGCGACACAGAATCCGAGTCCAGCCTCCCAGGGCGTGTAGTCGGCGGTCAGGTCGGTGCTCCAGTAGCGGTAGCCTTTCTCGAGCCGACAGGATTCGATCGCCCTGTAGCCGGCGTTCCGGACCCCCAGGCTCTTGCCGGCCTCCATGAGCAGGTCGTAGATTTCGGGCGCCGCCTCCATGGGCATGTGTAGCTCCCAGCCAAGCTCGCCGACGTAGGTGACCCTGAGGGCGAGCACCCTGGCGCCGGCGATTTCGAGGGTGAGGCAGGCTCCGAAGGGAAAGCTCTCGTTGTCGAGGGCGTCGTCGCAGACGCTCTCGAGCAGCTCCCGCGAGCGTGGTCCGCAGACGTTGATGACGGCGCGGCTGTCGGTGATGTCCGCGAGCTTGACAGAGCTGTCGCTGTCGAGGTTCTCCCGGATCCAGGAGAGATCGTGTCCTCCAAAGGCTGTCCCGGTGACGATGTAGAAGCGCTCGTCTTCGAGCCGGGCGATGGTCAGGTCGCATTCGATCCCACCGCGCTCGTTGCACAGCTGGGTGTAGGTGAGCCTGCCGGGGGGCTTGTCGATGTTCGCCGCCGCCAGGCGCTGCAGGAACTCGAAGCTTCCCGGCCCGGAGATCTCGAGCTTGCTGAAGGGCGTCTGGTCGATGAGAGCGACGGTCTCGCGGATGGCCTGGTGTTCCATTCCGACGGCCTCGAACCAGCCAGGCTTGCCGAAGGTGGGCGTCTCGATGGCCTCGGCTCCCTCCGGGGCGAACCAGTTGGCTCTCTCCCAGCCGAATTTTGATCCGAAGACCGCGCCCTGCCCCTCGAGGCGGGAGTGGAGCGGGCTGACCCGGAGATTCCTGCCCGACTCGTGCTCATCTCCCGGCCAGGCGATGGAGTAGTGCTTGCCGTAGAGCTCCAGGGTGCGGTCCCTGACGAAGTCGAGCTTCTGATGATGGTCGCCAAAGCGCCGGATGTCGACGCTCCAGAGATCGAGGCTGGGCCTCCCATCGAGGATCCACTCCGACAGCATGCGTCCGGCGCCGCCGCCGGCGGCGATGCCATGGGCGTTGAAGCCGGCGCCGACGAAGAAGTTGTCGAGTTCGGGGGCACGCCCCATGATGAAGTTTCCATCGGGGGTAAAGGATTCCGGCCCGTTGATCAACTCGCGGACTCCGGCGGTCTCCAGCAGCGGGGTGCGTTCGATGGCCAGGGTGGAGATGGACTCGAAGTGATCGAAGTCAGGCTCCAGCAACTGCTGGCCGGAGTCGGTCGGGATTCCCTCGGTCGACCAGGGGATCGGGTCATGTTCGTAGCCTCCCATGGCCAGGGCGCCGGCCTCTTCCTTGTAATAGACCAGCTTGTCCGGGTCGCGCATGGTCGGCAGGTCTGCCGGGATACCGGGGATCTTGTCGGTGACCATGTACTGGTGCATTACCGGGATCAGGGGGACGTTAACCCCGGCGAGGGCGCCGAGTTGCCGGGACCACATTCCGGCGGCCAGCAGCACCGTTTCGACCTCGATGTCTCCCCGGTTGGTTCGCACACCGGTGACGCGTCGGTCCTTGAGCAGGAACTCTTCGACCCGGACGCCACGTTCAATGGTGACGCCTCCATCGCGGGCGCCTTTCGCGAGCGCCCTCGTTACGCTGCTGGGGTCGGCATAGCCATCGGTGGGCAGGAAGGCGCCGCCGACGATGTCTTTGGGACTCATGATCGGGAAGAGGTCGAGAGCCTCCTGCGGGCTCAGCATGTGCATCTCGAGGCCGAAGCTCCTCGCCGTCGTGGCTCCCTTTCGGAGCTCCTGCATGCGCTCTTCGCTGCAGGCCAGCCGCAGCCCGCCAACCTGTTTCCAGCCGGTGGCCTGTCCTGTTTCGGCCTCGAGGCTCTCGTAGAGCTCTACGGAATGCTTGAGCATCCGGGTGACGTTGCGCGAGGAGCGCAGCTGGCCGACCAGCCCGGCCGCATGCCAGGTCGAGCCGCTGGTAAGCTCACCCTTTTCGACCAGCAGCACATCCGCGCAACCTGATTTTGCCAGGTGGTAGGCCGCGCTGCAGCCGACGATGCCGCCGCCGATGATCAGGACCTGCGCCCGCTCTTGCATTGGGATGGATCTCCACTGGCCTGGGAAAGATAAACTCTGGGCAGGAAGAGGATACGGAAAAACGCCTGTCCAGCAAAGAGGAGATACCCCGGGGGGCGAGGACTCTAATAAAAACGATCACTCACAGCCTCCCGGCCCGCTGTGGTAGGCTATGTCTTCGTTGTTCAAAACGTGATGGTCTGAGGCACTCTATAGATTTAGAGGGGTCTCTCAAACGATGAAAAAAATGCAGGACTCCTGCGGCAGGGGCCCTGCTGTAAATTGAAATGCTATTGGAGAATCATCAGATGAGCTCGAGAGTTGGATTGAATCGTTCGTGGCGCGTTTGTTTCCGCCCGGCCCTGGCCGCGGCGCTGGCGCTATTGTTTATCAGTCTCCCCCTGGCCGCGGAGGAGACCTGGACACCGAAGCACCTGGCCAAGCTGCGCTCGGTTGTTTCGGCGAAGGTGTCCCCGGATGGAAAGAGCGTGGCCTATCTCCTGGCGATTCCCAGGGAGCTGATGAAGGAGGACAGCGGCTCCTCCTGGGTCGAGCTCCATGTGCTGAAGGAAGGCCGCCAGATCCCCTTTATCACCGGCAAGGTCAGCATCAGCTCGATCCGCTGGACCCCGGATGGGCAGTCGATCTCCTTCCTGAACAAGAAGGATGGAGACAAGGCGCGCTCACTCTACCTGATCCCGGTAAACGGCGGCGAATCGCGCAAGGCCTTCGACAGCAAGCTCTCGGTCTCGTCCTACGCCTGGAGTCCGGATGGTAAGCGGGCGGCTTTTCTCTCCTCCAGCGAGCTCAAGGAAGACAAGGAAAAGAAGAAATTCAAAGACAAGGGCTTTGCTCCCATTATCTACGAGGAGGAGTGGAAGCCGTCCCGGGTCTGGCTGGTTGACGTCAATGCTGATGGTTCCGGTGAACCGAAGGCGCTGGACCTGCCCGGTTCGGCGAGTTCACTGAGCTGGAGTCCGGACGGCTCGCGTTTGCTGGTGGCGCTGGCGCCGACTTCCCTTGTTGACGATTACTATATGAACCGCCGGCTGCGCGTGATTTCTGTCGAGAGCGGCAAGGTCGAAACGGAGATCGCCAATCCCGGGAAGCTCGAAGACACGGCCTGGAGCCCTGACGGCAAGCACGTAGCGTTTATAAGCGCTGAGGACCCCAATGACCCGAGCGCGGGCAGGATCTGGGTGGTTCCCGCCAGGGGCGGCAAGCCCGTCGACGTCCTGCCGAACTATCTCGGTGAGGTCTCCGCCATCGGCTGGCTCGACAATTCAAAGATCATCTACGTCGGGGATATCGGCACCGTAACCGAGGTGGCCGAGGTCGGCCGCGATGGAAAGAACCGCAAGACGCTGCTGAAGCCCGGCGCTGAGATCTGGAAGGGCCTGTCGATCGCTTCCACCCCCGCGGCCCATTCAATTGTCACGATCGGTAATAGCGCGACCCATCCCGGTGAGGCCTTCCACTGGACAGTGGGCAAGGGCCAGCCCGATCGCAAGACTGACAGCAATCCCTGGCTCAAGGAAATGCGCTTCGCGAAGCAGGAGATCGTTCGACACAAGGCCCGCGATGGCCTGGAGCTCGAGGGCATTCTCATTCGTCCGCTCGATGAAAAGAAGGGCCAGCGCTACCCGTTGATCCTGACCGTCCACGGCGGCCCCGAGGCCCACATGCAGAATGGATGGCTGTCACGCTATTCCTACGCCGGGCAGGTCGGTGCCGCGCGCGGCTTCGCGGTCTTCTATCCGAACTACCGGGGCTCGACCGGCCGCGGTGTCAAGTTCTCGAAGCTCAGCCAGGCGGACGCCGCCGGCAAAGAATTTGACGATTTCGTTGACGCGGTCGACCATCTCATCGAGATCGGCCTGGTGGACAAGGCGAAGGTGGGCATCACCGGCGGCTCCTACGGAGGCTACGCCTCGGCCTGGGGCGCGACCTATTACTCTCACCGCTTCGCCGCCAGCGTCATGTTCGTCGGCATCAGCGACAACATCTCCAAGGTCGGCACCACCGACATTCCCTATGAGATGTTCATGGTCCATCACCGCAAGTGGCTCTGGGATGACTGGAAGTATTTCCTCGAGCGCAGCCCGATCTATCACATCAAGAAGGGCAAGACGCCGACACTGATCCTGCACGGCAAGGATGATCCGCGTGTCCACCCGGGTCAGTCGATGGAGCTCTTCCGCCATCTCAAGACGCTTGGAAAGGTGCCGGTCCGCCTTGTGTTCTATCCGGGCGAGGGGCACGGTAACCGCAAGTCTGCCGCCCGCTACGACTACAACCTGCGCCTCTTGCGCTGGATGGAGCACTACCTGAAAGGTCCCGGCGGCAAGGCGCCTGAAAAGGATCTCGATTACGACATCGAGGAGGAAAAGCCCAAGGAGAGGGTCTCCGGCGAGAGCAAGAGCGAGGAGCCTGTGGGCTAGGCCGTCCGCGGCTTTGGCTTTGAGCGGTCGGTCCGT